>JAFQOI010000146.1 GCA_017403285.1 bacterium | reverse complement strand
ATTATTAATATAATTTATTTCTTCAGGCGCATCTATTTTAGGATTTATATTAGTAGTATATTTCTTTTTAATTATCATTTAATTTATCTTCTATAGTATTAACAATTGACTGGATAACAAAAGGAGAAAATGCATTTTCAGCAGAATATCTTGGGTCTAAAATAAAATTTTTGATATTTTCTCTTTCATTCATCGCAAGTTTGCTCAATAAATCAGGTCTTGCATTTCTTATCATTTTTCTATAATGTTTTAATAATTTTTCAATATTTACAGTATCTGGCTCGGGAATTATTTGTTTTATTTCTTTTAATGACTTAATTATTAATTGATGATCTAATTTATTTTCTAAATCAGTCATTCTCATATAATTATTTATATGCAAAATATCTTCCTTAGAAAAACCATTTAATATCATTTCCGCTTTATCTTGTGGCAATTTCTTCAACAGAATAGCAAGAGCAGCCAATTTCAAAACTTTTTTATCATTTGGAGAAGTAACTTGTCCTCCAGCATTTTGAACTTTTTCGATTTTTGCCTTATCAGTATTTTCTTGAACCATATTATCAAGATTTGAAAGATTAACTGCATTATTGAACTGATCTTCAGACATCAATCCTTTTTTTATCAATTTTTGTAATTCAGCAGAATATACTTGTTTTACTTTATCATCAATTAATGAAAGTAAAGCATCATCTGGCATATTTTTTATAATTGCAAGCTTAGCAGTATTAAAAATTTGACCTACAATTGCATTTATAATAGGAACTCTGCTCTGTTCGGGAATTTTTCCATTTATCATGTCTATATATTTATGGAATGTATACTCACCAACAAACTGAACAATTAGTTTTGCTTGGTCAGAATTAAATTTTATATTTGAATCGTTATTTAATGTTTCACCTGCCATAATGCAAAGTTTATTGACTAACGTAACAAGCTTCTGAGTATCTTGCGGAGAGAGAGAAGCAGATCCATTCTCTGAGCCTTTTAATATTTCAGCAGCCTGAGATGAAAGCGAGTTAGCAAATTCTTTATAATTAAATCCCTCAATTGGCATTATCTATGCATCTCCCTTACGATTTTTCAATCCAACTCTTAAGTTCTTTAAGGGTTTTTTCACTATCACTATATGCAATATCGGAAATAACATCCTCAATTTCTTCATCTAAAGAAGAACTATTATCTGGCTTCTTTTCTATTTGCATTTGTTTTTGCTGTTCTAAGAGTTCTTGTGTTAAAATTGTTTGTTTTTCAATTAATTCAGCAGCTTTCAAATTAACATCTGCAATTTGTTTTTCTTGCTCTTTTGCTTTTTCTTTCAACATTTTCAATTCATCTGCTTGGTCAAAAGAAGAATCTTTTAATTTTTTATGAACAAAAACAAAACCAACAACAAGTCCACCAATTAAAAGAACTATAGCAAGCCACCAAGGGTTTCCAGATGCTGCAGGAACTGGCAAGTTTACAGGTCTGTCAGATGCCAAATATGGATCAATAGACTCAATATAAGCAATTGAAACATCATCTGCAGTTAAATTAGGTGATGCAGCATGCGCAATCAATGTTTTTACTTCTTTTTCTGTCATATTTGAAGGCATAGCATTAGCATCAATAGTTGCAGCAATTGATATCTTTTGTATTGTACCTGCTTTTAAAATTTTTGTACGATGAGTTTTGCCAACACCATATGTAACTTCTGAAGCAGTTCTTAAATAATTTTTATTTTGAGATGAAGATGATGATGAATTTTGCAAACCATTTGGCAAATACACGCTAACAGCATCTGTACCTTTACTAGAATCAACAGATTTATCCCCCAAACCTTCTTTGAAAGTTTGTTCTGTTATAGAAGTTTTTTCAGAAGGATCATATGTAATACTTGTTTCTTCTGAAGGGATTTGATTTAAAAATGTACTAACTGTAACAACATAATTTCCTTGCCCAACTAAACGATCTAGTTGCGCAGAAACTTTATTCTTCATATATTCATCAAGTTCTTGAACTTTTGAAATTTGGTCATCAATAGATTTTACAAGGCTATTATAAACATTGCCATTAGTATCAGTTATAGATATATTTTCACCTTCAAGTCCAGAAACACTACCCAAAAGCAAACTTTTAATTGCTCTAATCGTAGATTCATCAACTCTATCTGGATATTTATCATTTTGTTCAACAGTAAGAACGACAGTTGCAGTCATTTTTTTCTTATCTGCTTTGAACATAGTATTTTCTGGGATACTTACCAAAACAGAAGCATTCTCAATTCTTGGCATCCTTCTTATCAATCTAGAAAGCTCACCATTTACTGCTCTTGCAAGTTTAATTCTTTTATCTTCTCTTGTAGAAGTAAAATCACTTTTATCAAATATTTCAAGCCCAACATTTTGATCTACTAAGCCTGATTTAACAACCTCAATTAACGCTCTATCTCTTTCTGTATTTGTATATTTATTTTTTTCAAGATAAACCTTTGTTTTTGACCCATCTATAGAACTTTTTGCTTCAATGTTACTTCTTGCGAGAAGCGTTTGTATTTCCAAAGCCTTGCCTGGATTATCAGTTGTAATCAAAACAAAATCTTCAGTTTGTTTTTTTTCTTTTGGAGTTCCCGTTGGAGAAGAAGAAGTGTTAGAAACGGCAAGAGAAATAATAACAGCAACTAAAACTATTATCAAAGCAGCCGCACCAATAATACTATACAATACAGTTTTATTCTTAAATAATTCTTGAAAATTCATAGAGCCCTAATCTATATACTAATACTTTACCAGTATTATACTATTTTTTTTAATACTGGGTAACTACTTAACACTATTTACAATTAGAAAATTAAATTTGAATTTGCATAACTGCATTATAAGCGGCAATAACTTTTGATGTTGTCTGTGTTGCAAGAGTTACGCCTATTTCAGCCTTTGAAATTGCAGTCATAACATCATGAATATCAACTTCGGGACTACCAGACATTTGTGCTGATAATAATTGATCGGGTTTTTCTATTTCATTATTTAAATTACTTACAAGTCCAGAAAGAACTGTTTTAAAATCACTGCCTTTATTAATATTGCTTGCACCAAAACCATTACGAGAAAACTCATCAATTGGCATTGATGGAGATAAATCTGAAAAAATATTAATATTTGGAACGATTCTATTTTCTATCATGTTTTAGCCTTTCTTATAAATAATTTGCAAGAATATTTTTAACGTAATTTTGAGTTTCTTTAAAAGGTGGAACTCCATCATATTTATCAACATTTCCAGGTCCAGCATTATAAGCAGCCAATGCAAGAACCAAGTTACCATTATATTTTTCAAGCATTCCTTTTAAATATCTAACGCCACCATCTACGTTTTGAGCAGGGTTATAAGGGTCTACTACACCAAGTGATTTTGCTGTAGATGGCATTAACTGCATTAAACCTTGTGCACCTGCTGAAGATTTAGCATTAGAATTATAACCTGATTCTTGTTTAATAACGGCATGGACTAATTTTTCGTCAACACCATGTTTTTTTGAAATTTTTGATATCAAATCTTTAATGTGTGATTTTTCTACAGATTTTGCTGCACCAACAGGCAAATATGGTAGAGCTTCAATTTCATTTGGAGAAGATGGTTCAATAACTTTTGCTTGAACATTCTTTGTTGTTAATTCTCCAAAAGCAAATCTTGATGTTGGCTTATTAACATTAAATCTTGTATGAACATTTAAAGAAGATTTCATTACGTCTTCAAAAGTATTTAACTCAGGTCCATTTTGAAGACCTTGAGTCATTGTTTGCGTCTGAACATAATTGCTTAGCTGCTGTGCTCTGACGGCTGCAGCCTGCTGGCCTGACGTATTTAATAAATTTTGAATCATCCCTGTAAACATCTTACCTACACATTAATTTTTATAATTAATTACTACCGATTGAAGTTGCCCTTTCCGCTAAAGTTTTTGAGATTGTTATTATAGAAAGGCTTGCCTCATAAGCTCTTTGAGCCATTATCGCATCAGTCATTTCGACTAATGGATCAACATTTGAAGTTCTAATATAGCCATTTTCATCAGCATCAGGATGTCCTGGCTTGTATATTTTCTCTCCTAACGTAGGATCTTCAACAACACCAGCCATAGAAACACTACCAGAAGCATAAGGAAGCGTTCCAGCACCTAAAGCAGACTCTCTCATTTGATTAATTACACTCAAGAAAGAACTTCTATCAGTTGATACGACCAAAGGGATTTTTCTTGTGTAATTAGGAGTATCAATATTGGCAATATTCTTAGAACTAATATCTAGTCTTTGCCCATGTACTTTTAGGCCGTCACAGCCTACATTCATTGCACTAAATATACCCATTAGCTACCTACGTTAATTACTGTCTTCATTTCTGTTATTATATTAGACATTCGTCTTGATGCAATCGTGTATAAGATTGAATTTTTTTGCATTTCGGAAAGTTCTTCGACTGCATTTATTCTTTTATTAGATGTTTCAACAACAACTGGAGATGGTCCCATCATCGCAGAAAGTTTTGTTTCTAAGGCACCTGCTGTTGGAAGATAATGAGAAAAGGAAACGTCTTTTCTTTTGTAGTTTGGAGTATCCATATTCGCAAGATTAGAAGACAATGCCTTATGCCTTTCTGCTATTAAATCTAATGCGTTTAAAGTTACGTTAAATGAACTCACTGTTTATCCTCTTCCTATTGATTTATTTGAAGTGATTTAGAATACATATCATTTATTGTTTGAATAATTTTAAAACTTGCAAGCATTGATGCATTTAGCCTTAAAATTGTATTAACCTCATTCATCATATCAATGTTAGTTACTTCTAAATTGCCTTGTTTTATTCTGTCATGGTTTTTAATCAAATATGGTTCACCAGATTGGGCAGTTAAATAAAATTTGTTGTTATCAGCTTTTTTTAATCCTTCTGGATTTTTAAAATTTACTAAAGGAATAGTACCAAGTATTTCTCTTTTAACTCCATCATTAGAGAATACTTCAACATCACCATTTGCACGAATTGCAAGATTTTCATAATTAATTGGAATTTGAATACCATCACCAACCAAATAACCATCATTAGTTATCAAGTATCCATCTTTATCTAATTTAAAAGAGCCATCTCTTGTATAGGTTACATCTCCTGTCGGCGAAGTAACAGGAAAGAACCCAATGCCATCTATCGCTATGTCAAAATCTCTATTTGTCATTTGAATAGCTCCAGGAGAAAAATCAGTTCTTTCATAGCCTCTTAAAAGACCATTTTCATCGAGCATTTGTTCAAATCTAACCGCTTTATATCCGTTAGTATTGTAGTTTGCAGCATTAGTAGAAACATACCCCATTTTTTCAAACTGGAGTTCTGCATTAATAACGCCTTTATTTATAATACCTTGTATTGTTGCCATTCTATGCCTTCCTAACTACCTAAAGCCGATATTGCTCTTTGTAAATTTGTATTTTGTATCATATACATTTGCCTGTTTGCTTCAAATGTTTTTGGATATTGCATTGCCTGCATAAATTCAGACTGTAAATTAACATTTGAATATTCTTGGTAACCCTGCCTAACATTTGGATTTAAAACAGCAACACCTTCTGCCGTAACAATGGACATTGTACCAGCTGTATGAAATTTTCTAGTTTTTTTATCTAAAACTCGAACAACACCATTCAAGTCAACTTTAATATCTTCTGGTTGTTCAGGGACGAAAGGTAAAACTATAGGATTACCCATGTTAGAAAGCACCTTATCACCTTCAACATTAACAAGTTCGCCTGTTCCTAAAACTTTAAATCTACCATCTCTAGTTAATTTTATACCCTCTTTTGTCAAAATTTGAAAATATCCTTTATCTGCAAGCGCAAAATCCAAAGGATGTTGAGTCAAGCCCAATCTTCCAACACCATCATCAGTAGTTGTAGAAATAGCATCTTCACCAATAAACTCCGCAAAAGAAGATACAACTGGGATTTTTCTTTGATAACCTATTTTGTCAAAGCCAGTAACATTATCATTTGTAATAGACATCAAAACGGTTTGCATTCTCATTGCACGAATGTTTTGAACTATTCCTCTATCATCGTAATTTATGCCACCAATTACTGTCATACAACTTACCCTTTGCTTTATAGGTATACAAAATACGCTACATTTTACTCTTTAATGATAAACTATTAAAAGTCAAAAGTGGTCATATTTATGATGTAGATTTTTAATATTGACACATACATTCTGATACTTTTATATGAAAATTTTTTGTTATGATATTTTATATGCTATTATATTGTAAGTTCCGAACGGCAAGACATAGACTATGTTTTTTAAAAGAATAATATTGTTACTTTTCATATTTTTAGCATTTTCATTGAGAGCCGAAGCAATAAAAATAGGACTTTCAAACAATTCGAAGTCCGTAAAGATTGCTGCTTCTGTTTCTGCCGAAATATATGATTCTCTACATAACAAATTATTGTACGAAATCCGACCAATGAAAGCATACGAATTCAAATCTAATGGAAATGAATTATCTGTTGTTGTAAATAGAGAAAACATAAAACTAGGTACAAACCAAATTACAATAAAAACAAAAGAAGCGGGTTTCCTATGTTCAAAAAAGGCGTGGTACAGAGGGGATTTTATAATCATAAACTGGGACGACAAACTAACTTTAATCAACGAAGTTGGTTTAGAGGACTATTTAAAAGGAGTTGTTCCGGCTGAAATGCCATCCAGATGGAATAGCGAAGCACTAAAAGCACAAGCAATTGCTGCAAGAAGTTACGCAGTAGCAACAAGTATTGCGGGAAAACACGCATCAAAAGGATTTGACTTGGTTGACACAACATCAGACCAAGCATATGGTGGAGCAAGTGCAGAAAAAGCCTCTACAACAAAAGCAGTTGATGATACAAAAGGTATTGTTCTGATACAAAACAAAAAAGTTTTGCCAACATATTACCATGCAAGTTCCGGTGGGCAAACAAAAGTTTGGGAATCTGGACGGTCATTTTTACAATCTGTTCCATCTTTTGACGAAGGAACAAAAAAGAACGGTCACGGAGTAGGCATGAGCCAACATGGTGCAAACAATCTTGCCGAAAAAGGCTACAATGCCTATCAAATTTTAAATTATTTTTATAAAGACTTTCAATTCGCAAAATTAAGCGACAAATGGGATTTATAATTATTTTAAATCATCCGGAATATACTTATTCCAGTCTTTTTCAAGTTTATCAATAAAATTATGTGCATCTAAAACATCGTCATAAGATATTGGAAGAGGACACTCTTGAATTACTAATTCATCATCTTCCTTGTTTTTAATTTCAATTGGATTATCGCCAAGAATAGCAAGTCCAAAATTTTTGCCACAATCAGAACAAACAATCTGCAAAACAATTAAATTTTTTTCTTCACGTTTAATAAAAATCGAATCTTCGTCAAAATCATGCTTGCAAACACTGCAACAAAATCCAGAAAATAATTTTTTAAATTTACGCTTATCCATATCTCCTCTTTAATTATAGCAAAATGTTTAGAAAAATAAAATTTTGGGTACTGTAATAGTGTGTGGTAATAAAACAAAGGAATCTGTTATGGATGGTCTCTACTTATTGTTATTCGGTGCATTAATGTATTTTCTTCTAATTGCGGTTCCTTCTATGCTGGAAAAGCGTGGCGAAGCACATTAATACGCATAATTTAATAGTTTTCACAAGAACGCGACGTAACGTCGCGTTCTTTTTGTCATACCAATTTCCTTAATCCTAAAATTAAAGACTTACCAATCTAAAATTTGTTCCTTATTTTTCTTCCCAAATAGTATTTTCTTTTGAATCTTTTAAAACAATGCCTATACTATCAAGAAGTGTTCTGATTTTATCAGCGACAGCCCAATTTTTTTCTTTTCTTGCATCATTACGATACTCAATAACCTTGTTCATTAAATCATGGCCCTTTAATTGTTTATCGTCAGCAGCAAGGAAATCCATATCAGAAATAATGGTGTCTAATTTAGATTGAAGTTCTTCCTCTGATAATTTATCTTTTTCAATATTAAAACCCATTACATTAGTTAACTCTAGCAAAATAGCAGTATATCTTGATGCCAACTGTTTATCATTTTCCGCTTTTGCTTTATTTGCTTTTGTCGCAGTATCAAATATTACAGCAAGAGCTTTTGATGTATTCAAATCATTATCCATTGCTTCTTTGAATAGTTTTACTTCTTCCGAATCAGAAACATTAGGCAAATCAATACCATTGGTATACTTAACTGCTTCATTAACTGCATTTTGTATTCTCTTCCAACCAGATTTAGCACCTTCTAGTGCTTCAGAAGAAAACTCAACTGGCATTCTATAATGATTTGTCAAAATAAACAAACGAATTGTATTCGCATCATAATCAGCCAACATATCACCAATAGTTACAAAATTCTTCAAAGATTTTGACATTTTTTCTTTGTTTATAGTTACAAAACCATTATGAAGCCAATAGTTAACAAATTTACAACCATTTGCACACTCAGATTGTGCTATTTCATTTTCATGATGAGGGAATATTAAATCAGCACCACCGGCATGTATATCAATTGTTTTACCAAGATGCTTACGACTCATAGCACTACATTCAATATGCCAACCAGGACGACCTTTTCCCCAAGGAGATGGATAACCAAACTCTTCATCCTTTTTCCAAAGAGCAAAATCAAGTAAATCTTCTTTTTTATCTGATGTTTCTACTCTCGCTCCAGCGACCAAATCATCTATTGACTGTTTGCTAAGCATTCCATAATCTTTGTATTTTTTAACTCGAAAATAGACATCACCATCAACTTCATAAGCATAATCATTATTAATTAAATCCTTAACTATTGCTATCATTTCACCAAGTGTTTTTGTTGCAAACGGTTCAACATCTGGTTTTAAAACATTTAAAGATTTCATTGACTCTGCAAAAATTTCATAATATCTACGAGAAATAACTTCAGCCGTAGAATTTTCTGCTTTTGCTTTCTTCAAAATTTTATCATCCACATCAGTTATGTTACGACAATACTTAACATCATACCCTTTATATTTAAGATATCTATAAACCATATCCCAAGTTATATAACATCTAGCATGTCCAAGATGCGGATAGTCATAAACCGTTGGGCCACAAACATACATAGTAACTTTGTTTTCTTCAATGGTATTAAATTCTTCTACAGTATTTGTGTAAGTATTGTATAATTTCATAGTAAAATATCCTCTTTTCTTTATCTTACTACAAAGTAATCTGTAGAAAAAAGGATATTTAAAAATTATTTAACTAATTTGATTTTTTATAGAATAACAGTGCATTGAAATCTCTATTGTCAAATTCAATTGGCGCATATCCAGTTTTTTGAGTTAGATAATAACGACCACTTTCATCTCTTCTAACAATATATTCGACATCACTACCTTCACGACCAAAAATAGTTCCAGGTTCAATACCATGTTTCAAACCACGTCTTAAATTGCTATCGTCGTTAAATAAATACAATCTGTTATTTTCATCAGATATTCTTGTTTTTCCTGGCGCTTTTTTCTTTTTGATTTGCGCAGGATCAACATCATCTGCAGTAATGTGAGGAACTTTTCCTTCCCTATCCATTGGTTTATCTAAAGGAGAATTTGCACCTCTATTATCAAAGAAACATAAAACTGTAGATTCATCATTGTACCTAATTAATCCTTGAACTTGGTTTGTTGTATCATTACCATATTCATCTTTTGTAGTAACATTCATTGTTATATTTGAACCATCGTTTAATGCGCTAAGTTCTGGTTTATTTCTTAATGTGGCAATTTCGTTCAACTTATCATAACCAGTTTTTATGAATGCATATTTAGGATCATTTAGAACTTCCCAATGAATTATATTTCTATTTTGTTGATGATAATTCTTTGCCTTTGTTTCATAACCAGAAACACCAACTCTATCTCCAGCAAAATCAGTTGGGCTTCCAGGTAAAACAACCATCATTTTATAAATAGAATATAATCTATCTAATGCAGGCTCCATTATGTCCTTCATTACAAGTGCCTTTAATTTTTCTCTTTCAGGAATTGCAGAACCGGTATTAAATTCATATTGATCAAAAACAGTATCAAGAGCAATATCAACTGGTCTAGTACCAAATGCTTCTGCATCAAAAACATTACCTTTATATGAACCTGAAGCAAGTTTTGAAACTGCTTGTTTCAATAATTCTAATTCATTTTCATCAATAACATTTGTTGTTTTTGCAAGTTTTTCAAAAGATTGATTCAAACGGCTACCCATAGCAATTGCAGGCGCTTTTACCTTATCATAATCAGACAGGTCATGTCCCAATACGCTATTTGCAATTTTTTGGTGTTCTACACTTGAAAAATCTGATTCATATAAAAACTTATCAAGAGATAACAAATGAAGAATACGTGGTTTGTCATGGTTTCCAACAAAGTTATATGAATTTACAACGCCATCATCAGGAGTTTGGAACAAGAAACCTGCTGTTCTTGCTTCGCCCCAACCAGTATCAAGTTTTTTGAATAAATTCATTGTTAACTCTTTATCTGCTTGCCATCCGCAGTTATCATCAAATCCACCTTCTAATCCCAATTTGCCAAACAAATCAGGAATAAATGAGAAGAAATAAGTATAGTTAGCAATTGATGTAATACCAGTTTCTTGTAAGAATTTCCTTTCAGCATCAGAATCTGAAGAATAAATGCCATGTTTATTCTCGCCCATTAACTGATCCAAATCAGTTATTTCCGCTGTAGTATAAGCGTGTGGATTGACTTTTAGTACAGACTGATTGAATAATTTCCATACAGAAACTGTTTTGTCCCAAGCAGAGTCAATTGTATCGTAATCTGCACGAACAGCATCAATAGAAGCAACGTCTTTTGCGGCATCTATTCTCCAACCAAGACCAGACTCTGTTCTATCAATTAACATTTCAGCAATTCTATAATCATTAAGAGTTCTTCCACCAATTCTCTTAATCACATTTTGTTTCAAAAGATCAAAAGTACCATCATTTTCCAGTTGTGCAATGCCTTTATTCATAGCATTTAAAACAACTTGCGCTTCTTCTTCTGAAGTCATTGAATTATAGCGAATACCCAATGATTGCATTGTTATATCATCTGCTGGAACTTTTGAGAAGTCGAAAACACCATTTTCATCAGCAGGTATTGCAATGTTTGAATTAAAAGAACGAACGAGCAAATATCTCACCAAATCTGGAGTTACTTCTGAAATCACATATCTGCCAAAATCAGAAACCGTTCCATCCTCATTAGTCAAACCATCAACACCTGATAATATTGATTTAATAGCAGGAGTTAGTTTTTCAACATAGAAATTCTCAGCTTTGTTATAAAGATAAGAATACTTATCTGGCAAATTAGGATTTTTCGCCTTATATGTATCATATCTTGACACACCAATCTCTTCTTCTGTATTTGGTTTTTTCGATATATATGGAGATGTAATTATACCCAAAAGATTTGTTGCAACGGGAAGCGTTTCAAGTGGAACATCCATTGCTTTTTTCATAACATAATCATTTAAAGTATAACCATCAAAATCGTTTTCAGGATTAATTTCTGATCTCATATCTGTATCAAATAATCTTCTTAAATTATAAGAACCATTTAAAACAGTTTCTATTACTTCTTTATCAATTAAGGCTTCATTTGCAGCAGAAGGAGGTAAATCAGAAGTAACTTTTCCATTTTTAGTTCTTTCTGTTGCCCCACTTTTAATTATTCTTAAGTAGTCATCTGCATTTTTTGCACCTTTTGAAGCAAAATATCTTGATGCATATTCAAATTGAGTATCCGCAGTCAATTGAGTCCAATATTTTCCTGAATTTACTGCATATTCTCTTACCGCATAAGTCCCTCTTTCGAAGTCTTCAATTGCTTTTTGTCTTTTTTCTGGCTGAAGTTTGTAGAATCTTGTATCGTCTTTTACAGATCTAAAAAAGTTCAATTTCGCAATATCTACGTTACCATCCCAAAACTCTAAGCCGCCAGCAGAAGATTTATCTACAACACTGAACGTTGAAAAATCTGCAACTCTTTTTATTGTATTAACATCGTCCAATTTAACTTCGCCTTCTGCTTTATAAATTTTTTGAATATTTCTTGTTAATTCTTCAGGACTAACTTCAATAGGGAATGGATATACGGCATCATCGTGTTTTGTTACTGCATACAAATTACCATCCACATTCTTTTTGTCATATGTTGAAAGACGAGAAACGGAAGATGATTTCTTTTGCTCTTCAGATACTAGTCTTTCATCATAAAATTGGATATAAGTTGGTTTACTAGGATCATAATCAGGATTTGAAGGACTAAATTCTTTACCATTTTCAGAAAGAACAAATGGTGGATTTACAAGTTTTAATCTTGTAAAACCTTTTTGTTGAGCATCATTAGGCAAAATACCCAAAGCCACTCTTTCACCCTCGACTCTGAACATATTTTTGGATATTGCTTCATCGCCCTTTCTTAATAATTCAGACATATGAATACCACCAAAGCCTTCATTTACCAATGCAGCATCAGCAATCCAGTTAATTCCATTTTTGAAAAGCTCTTCTTGCATCTCTCTGAAATCTTTTTCAGTTCCAAGACCAGGTGAAACTTGGTAAGCATTTTCTGTCCAATATAAATGCGACGAAATAGAGTCTTTAGTAAACGGAGTACCTACTATTCTACTAATTCCTTCTTTTCTAAAATCACCATCTTGTAATCTTTTTGTAATACCAATAAATTGACCACCCAACTTATTAGCATGTGTTCTTGTTGCTTTTCTAAGATCACTTCTTAGTTGTTCTGCGACATGCAAAGAACCATCAATATTTCTCTCTACTCCAGGATAATATCCATCAGGCATGATTAACTGCATAGGACCATTTTTATTAATAACGGCTCTATTATTTAAAATTACATTGTATTGATTTCCTGCTTCTTTATTAAATATTCCTAGAACTTGACCATTATCAAACCCATAAGAAATTTTATTAGGGATTGGATTTCCATTTTTATCCAACTCATTTAATCTAAATCTATAAGCAAAACCAAATTCGGTATCTAATCCATCTACGTCGTCCATATTTTTTTCTATACCGGAAGAATCACGAAGAGGATATGATACAACCTTATCTCCTAACACGATATTATTTTCATCATCTTTTTCGATGTTATATATTTCTAACTCACAATTATAACGTTTAGGGTCAAACATGTAGTAAAATTTATGAACTTCATACCCCTCTTTATCAAGTTTTCTTTTATGTCCAGCGAATGATATGTTTTTTGCATTGATGCCGTTTTTTGGAATATTCACTATCTTCTCCTTTTTTCGCAGAAAATCATATTATTTTAATTCTCATGAATGATATTTCTTGCTCAATTATAGCCATGTTTTTAACAAAATTTTACATCTCATATTTGTAAAAAATTGTAAAATTTACATAATTGTTTTTTTTGCATTAGCAAATTCAATTATATGTTATATTTAAAATTACCGAATTGAAAGTATTCTAACATGATAAATTCCCAAATAAGCATAGATAATAACGCTATAGCAGCAAAGAAAATTAGTGATAAATACACAGGTGAAAAGAAATCACTATCATCTGTTCGTGCGCCCGAACATTATCCAACCTATGATTTTGAAAAAATTTCTAGGCAAAAAGATGAATTTATAAAAAGTGTTTATCTTGACAGTTATAAAAATGAAAAAAGAACAAAAACAAAAAAAGCATTCTTTTCTCTCTTAAAAACCGTTTTATATGTAACAGGTGTTTACATTGCAATATCTAAAATTAAGTTTAAGAAATAAATTTAATTACTTACCATTTATACAAACAAAAAATCCATGATAAAATGCAATAGATAAAAACATTTGGGCATAAATGGATAGCGAAAATAAAAATAATTTTAGAAACGAAGAGAAATATTTAATAAATAAAGAACAGGCTTTTCAAATTCAGTCTAGATTGCAATGTATTTGCAAACAAGATCAGAATAGTCCATACAATGTTAGATCATTGTATTTTGAAGACATAAATAACAGCTGTTTTTATAGCAACAGAGAAGGTCTCCCAAAAAGAGAGAAAATCAGACTCAGAACATATAATTTTGACGATAGTAAAATTTTTTTGGAGTTAAAAGAAAAAGAATATTCTCTTTCAAGAAAACGTCGTTGTTTAATCACAAAAGAAGACACAAATAATCTTATTAGAGGAAATATACATTTAAAAAATACAAATAACGAGAACCATTTTCTTATGTACATGTACTCAAAAATTAAAACAGGAATGTATTTTCCCAAAATAATTGTAGATTACAAAAGAATAGCATATACTCTACCATTTTTTAAAATTAGAATTACAATTGACTCTCAAATAAAAACTTCATCAAAAACAAATTTATTCTTTGAAAGAAATTATCAAATGATACCAATACTAACACAAGATAAATGCATTTTAGAAGTAAAATATTCACAAATTTTGCCAAAATATTTTAATAAAATAATAAATCTTGAAGATTTAAAAAAAGTTAATTTTTCGAAGTATTATAACGCAAGGAAACAATCAATTTGGAGGATAAAAAATGAATATAGATAAAATTTTTTATGAATCATTCCCAGAATTAATTACTATTAAACAACTATCATATCCCGACATAATGACCGTACTCGCAATAGTTTCTTTATTGGGAATTTATATTTTTATAATATACAATTTAATTTGTAAAAAAACATTTTATTCAAAAAGTTTTGGAATATCTCTCATTGCAGTAGCAGTAATAACTGCGATAATTATACTTGCGGTAAAACAAAGTATTATAATTTCACTAGGAATGGTTGGAGCACTATCAATTGTGCGATTTAGAACACCAGTTAAAGAACCTCTCGATTTAGTTTTTATATTTTGGGCAATATCCATTGGCATAATTTGCGGTGCGAACCTATACCTTGTTGCGGTATTAGGCTCATTAACAATTACCATTGTGCTTATTGCAATGCATTTTATTCCGAATATGCACAATTCATTACTCTTAGTAATCAACGCGGATAGAAATATAGAGGAAACAGAAATAATAAACAATATAAAAGAATATACAAATATTTACTCAATACGTTCAAGAAATGCGAATAAAGAAACCATTGACTTTGTTATTGAGATAAAAATAAAAAAGGAAAAAGAAGCTTTACTAGTTAAAAGTTTTTCTAAGAACGAACATATTCTAAATGTTTCATTAATGTCATACGATGGGGAACTAATTTAAAAAGACAATTACTATGTATAAGAATTTTTTCAGAATAATAGCCATATTTATTAGCATAATATTACTTTTGTTATTATCTATAACATTTTTTTATCGAGATATAGTTATATCTCATAATTCTGGTTTTTATGACAAAGAATTTTATTTATCAATAAAAACAGATAAACAATCTAAAATATATTATACTCTTGATTGTTCCAAGCCAACAAAAGAATCAACGCAATATACAAGCCCTATATTAATAGAAGATGCAAGCAAGAATCCAAATATATATTCAAACAGAAAAGACATGTCTTTTAATTTCTATTACGATAAGAAAGGGCAAAAAACCGCAGCAAACACAGTAGACAAGGCAACAATAGTACGAATTGCGAAATATGATAAAAATAACAATTTTATAAATGAAACCTATAGAATTTATTTTGTTAACTTCAAAAATAAAAACAAGAAAGGCGAATACAATTTACCAATTGTATCAATAATGATGGAACCAGAAGACATTGTTAGTGAAGAAAAAGGCATTTTTGTTCTAGGGAAAAAAGAAACGACAAAATCTATTTCTTGTGAAAAAGGAAAAAATGAAAACATAAATTTTTGTCAAAGAGGAAAAGATTGGCAAAGAAAATCATTTATTGATGTCTTTGATGAAAGAGATAGGGAATTATTGTTAACACAAAGTGCAAGAATAAAAATAAAAGGTTCTGAAAGCAGGGAGTGGATTCAAAAAAGTATGAGCTTATATTCAGAAAAAGAATATTCTGGTTCTCGTTACTTTAAAATTAATCCTTTCAGAAAAAACAAGAAAATACATAATATTGTTCTTTTTAATGGAGGAAATGATGGATATATAAAACTTAGAGAATACCTAATACAAAAAACTGAAGAAAGAACCAACCAACATTCTTTTACAATAAAAATGATACCTTGTATTGTATTTTTAAACGGAGAATACTGGGGAGTCTATTATTTATCAGAAAATGCAAATAAAGATTATTTTCACACATTATACAATATAAGAAAAACAAATATAGAAATAGCAAAAAAGGAAATTAACCTAAAAAAAGAAACAATTGACATTGATAATTTTATAAATTATTTTGCAACAGAACTTTATATTGCAAACCCAGATTGGCCAAGACATAATGTTGCAGTTTGGCGAACACTATATGAAGGAAGTAAGAATAAATATGCTGACAAAAAGTGGCGATTTATACTTTACGACATAAATGCTATGGATACATTAAAAGAATATAAATATGATTCAATTGGCACTGCAATGAATGATAGTATTTTATTTAAGACAATGATGAAAGATAAAGAAATAAGAGAGAAACTCATCAAAAGACTATATTTTCTTGAGAATGAAGTATATACACCAGAAAAAATGGATAAATTTATAGAGGAATGGCTTCTTGTCATGAAAGAACCTTTATACAAAAATAATGAAAGATTCTTCGCTGTTGAACCAAATATCTTAATTGAAGAAAAAATACAAGAAATTAAAACATTTTTTAAACTTCGTCCCAAATATTTAAATGAACATATAAAAACACATTTATTATCAGAAGAATAATTATATCAATACAATTGGATAATTATTATCATAAGCAAATTTCAATAAATCATCAGGAAGTTTATCAAAACTATCTTCTTTTGCAATTACTGCTTGAATTTTTGGCAAATATCCCACAATTTCATTGTGTTTTTCTTCTTTTTTATCAATCAATGAATTTTGGTATGTAACAATAGCGTTTCTAATTTGTTCGCCGGTTACAACTTTTGTACCAATTTTATATTCTTTCTTTGGATTTATTTGCATTATAGTTGTTTTTTGGGAAAGCACTTCTCTATAAAATTTAGCATAATCTTCTGGAGAAACATCATTTGTTGACAATCCCAAGAGTGTTACAAACTTACTCCTAAATGCATTTCTTCTATCTGAAAGTCCATCATTGTATAAAAGAGACATAATATTAGAAAATCCCTTTTCTTTACCAGAACCTTGATTTGTACTGGCTTGATTTACAACGTTGACATTTTCTTGAGATAAAATAACACCATACTTTCTATTCGCATAAGTACGTTTATATTTGGGACTAATAATTGATTCAGACAAAACACCTCCATTAAACGGAGAAGAAAGTTGTTGTACTGTATAAAGTGAACGATAAATTTCATCGCTATCAACCATATGAACAAGGAAGCAAAGGTCATCTTTTTTTATACCGTTATAAAACCCATATTCGCACATATTTTCATCATCTGAAATATTATGCAAATTAACAACTTTGTATTCTTTTCCATCTTTCACTTCTATATGCTTTTGCAATTTTGATGGAGAAACAAAATAATCAGTCAATAAAACATTACCATTTGCATATAAGTAATCTATATTTTTTTCTATTATTTCCATTTTTTCTGAAAAAAGGCTATCTTTTTTTCCTTCATAAAAAGATTCACTAACGGCTTTCAAATCAGCATTTGCCATTATTTTCGCAATTTCAAAATCATTTGGACGTCTAAATTTAAAAGCAATTTCTTGTGCCGTTCTTTCTATAGTAGCAGAAGTAGCATACTCTTCAAGCCAATGATGATTATCTATCAAGCCAAATAATCTGTCTTGGATTGTAGGAGATTTAATAAGTTTATGAACTATACTCTTCGTATAAAGTGATGATAAATTCTGATGTCCTTTATCTACAACACCTTCTTGTTTCGCAATATCATGAAAAATAGTTGTTATTTTAAGAAGTGTCTTATCCAACCCATTAAGCTTCGACAAATAATCAGGATGATTTATAGAATAAGCCATAACCAATAAAGAATGAACATCGACAGTATATGCATGTGTACCATGTTGTTTTTTTCCAATAACATTAATAAATTCAGGACATGCTTTTATTATCTTATTTAAATATTTATCTAAATTTTTATTTCCAGTATCAATTTCATTTTCATACATATAACTATGCATTAAATCATATATTCGTTTTTCTTTTGCATTACTAATATTTAATGCATCTAATTTTATAATTCCATCGTAACCTGTAATTACAATTTTATCTGAATCCGACATTAATATAGGATTTATTCCGGTTTTTTGTTTTAATAAATCAATATCTTCTTTAGTTTTACAAACATTACTCAAATCATATAAAAATTCGGCTCTTGAATAAGTTAGATTTAAACCGCCATTCATTGTTTCCAGCAATGGGATTGCAGAAATTAATGTGTTTTCAAAATCTGTATATGAAGAAGATGAAAACATAATATTTTTCATAAAATCAATTTTACTTGTTTTATCCACAGGTAAAGAAATATCTTCAAACTGCAAGCTTTTTTCCAGAATATATAGAGTTTTATCAATAAAGTCATATCCTTCTATCTTATTCGCTTGTATATATTCTTTTATTTTTCTCAAATTATCTAAGTAAGTAACTTTTGATTTGAAATTAATTTCGTCAGTCTTCAATTCACCATTTAATATATTAACCAAATCTCTTCCATTAAAAGGTTTTGTAACCTTTGCCGGAGCAAATAGTTTTCTAAAACCATTTACTCTATCAAACATATCATTATCAAAGTTCTTTATAGAATAATCACCATCGACTTTCATACATGATTGAAATACGTCTACAAATCCACTCATAATACTATTTTTTGCAACAAATTCGCTTAATTTTGTTTTTACTAAAGGTGGAATTTTACCATCTTCTGTTTTAAATGCATTAATAATTGGAGCAATAAAATATAAAACATCATAATAATCACTTTTATCAATAAACTCAAGCGTAAAATCTTGTATTTCTTTATTTCCATTACAATTATCCAAGAAATCTTCAGAAAAATCTTGTTCTTTATTTGCGTCTAATATTTTCTTTATAAAATCGATGTTTTCAGGGATTTTATTTCCATCTTTATCAAAACAAAACTTTGCCAAATTAGGGAAATTCATAACAGTACAATAATCTTCTTGTTTAAAATCACGACAAGTTTTTATAATCATTTCATGTTTTTCTGGAGGGAAAGCTTCTAATGCTTTAAAAATACAAGTAACATCATCTTTAAAAATATCACTTAATTTTGAAAACAACTCATATTTTCTATCATCAACGATACCATTTTCATCTTTTAGCATATCAACAACTTTTGCCAATTCATCAAAAGACATTGAAATAGAAGAATATACCTTTGTCATTTTTTTTATGACTTTCAAAACTGTGTCATAATTCTTTTCTTCAAATTGTCCCTTATTGTTTTTCATAGATATTAAAACAGGAGAAGGATTTTCATCTGTATAGAATTCAATACGACCTTTTGTTATATATCTATTTTTTACTTTATTGCCAATTTTCTGGATTGCACCTTTTACCCCAGATTCAGTTTGTGGCATATAAAATAAATCTAAAAATTTTTCTGCAAATGGAGAAATCTCATTTGATTTTGAATCGAAACAATTTATTGCAACAGAAGAACTATACTTATCTGAAACCCCAATTTTCTCTAACTCATTTTTTTTATCAATTATTCTTGAATCGAATAATCCTGTACATGGACTTACAAAGCGCCCTGCATCAAAAATTGATTGAGTTGTTTGATTACCCTCAAAAGTATTAATAAAATCATCTACATTGTTATCATTAACTATTTCCAAAAATTGAGATAACATTCTTGCATCTAAGAAAATGTATCCTTCATCCAATTCAAATTTTTCTTTAAAAGAAGAAATTAATTTATTTAATAACTCTACATCAGAACATAAAAATGATTTCATACTACTTGCTGGAATTTTGCGCATAAATGTATCAGATTGAATTAATTTAGAAATCAATTCTATTGTAGCATCATTACCTTTTGCTATATCGATAATTTGGGAAATTTCAGGTTTCCCATAAACAGTATTGTATTCATTTTGCATAAATTGAAGAATTTTTCCTTTTTCAATTTTGCCAGAATCAATCCAATGATACAATTCATCCATTTGTTCTGGAGTTAGAGAAATCAAAAAGTTTTCACTATCTTTTGCATCTGAACCTAGTAAATTTGATAAATTCAAATAAGATTCTATTCTTTGTTCAAACGTATTCACATATTTGTCTATTTCTTCTTTTTTTAAGAATGGAACAACTTCCATAATATTGACAAACAATGAAGCCTTTTGTTCTGCATTCATTTTTTCATTTTTACCTAGTATATGGATTATAGTTCTATAGTTTTCAACTCCATTTCGAGAACTAGCAGCCCTAGAAATCGGATAAACCAAACTTTGTGCTATTTCTGAATTAATATCAGGAATTGCCTTAAAAAAATCCGTAGCCAACATTTTCATATTGGTAAATGCTTCACCCAATGCATTTCTTGCATGATAAGACGACATTATAGTTGTGTAATTATCAACAACTTGCTTACCAAATGGAATTAGTTCTTCATAATTTTGTTTGTGTTCATCTCTAATTTGGTCTTTTGTAAGATAATGAAAAACAGTACCAATTTGAGATACTTTTTTATCAATATAAGATTCATCAACTTTTTCGAAAGCACTAGAACCAAAACTGACAGAACTTGTTTTGACACCATAAGATTGTTGCCAATATTTTGGATTTATGGGAGTTTTCTCATTTGTTTTTTGTTCGGAATACTTTTTTTCTTTTTTCGCACGAAGATTTTTTTGTTCTTTTTGAGAGAACAAGTTATTATTTACATTTTTTATTTCTTTAAAATCCACTGCTTCTCGATTTCCTTACATTCCTGTAAATATAATCGACAATAACTAAGAAAACTTTAACAAAAATTTTTATCTTAATAAGTTAGAAAAAAATCTTCGAGAAGGCTTATAATTTTCTCTTATATACCTTATATCATTGTCTAATATACAATATTCACTATTAAATATGTCCTTCTGTAATATTTTACATAAATCATTATACTTAGAATGATTTTCTCTAAACACAGCTATCTTTTCAAATTCAGCACAATTAAGAACAT
>JAFQOI010000145.1 GCA_017403285.1 bacterium | reverse complement strand
GAATTGGATCACATTGGTGACATGTTTCGTTATGAAAGATATAAATGGAGAAGTCATATAAATCAAAGATTGGCAAATTCTGCTAATGAAAGTTCGTTTGAGATCATTAATAGTTATATTCGTTACAATGATATCACAGTATTCACTCCAAGTTATTCCTACATTACATCTACAATAGCTCAATGTAAATTGAAAGGTTTAGGAGCATTGCCCAAGACAATTTCAGAATTGGATTTTAATAAATTG
Organism: bacterium; assembly: GCA_017403285.1. Classification (GTDB taxonomy): domain Bacteria; phylum Cyanobacteriota; class Vampirovibrionia; order Gastranaerophilales; family Gastranaerophilaceae; genus Avigastranaerophilus. The sequence goes on along the minus strand of JAFQOI010000145.1, from coordinate 1,818 downwards.
AATTCCTTTTCGAATACACTTAATGTTGAAAAAATCAATTTTGTTGAAGATAATGTTGAACATACAATCATATGTATCTACGACCAATGGCAGCTTGAGCTTGCCAGACCATCGTCCTTATTTCTTGGTGATGGAACATTCCGTAATGTTCCGTGTTTATTCAAAGAACTGTATACATTGCATATTATCATAGGAGGTAGATCATTTCCTGTTATGTTTTTTTTGACCACCAATATGTCAACCAAAATGTATACTGAATTATTTCAATTTGTTAAATCAAAAGGAATTGTTATTCAAAAATATATGACAGATTTTGAGACAGCTTCCCGAGCGGCTGTTACAACAGTTTTTCCTTCCTGTGATGTCCGTGGATGTTTATTCCATTGGTTACAATCACTCATGAAAAATATTAAATTAAAAGATTTGGGTTCAGAGTATAGTTCAAATACAGAAATCAATGGTTTACTTAGATTATATTTTGGTCTCCCATATATTGAAAATGAACAAATAGAGTATTTTGTGAACTTGATTTTGCAAAGAATAGAATCTGTTGATGATAAAATAATTAAAGAAAAATTAAAAAATTTTCATTCATATTTTGAATCTACATGGTTAGAAGGGAAGAATTACACCAAAGAAGATTGGGTGCAGGATGGTGATCTTCGAGTCACTACTAATAATTGGTGCGAAGGCTTTCATGCAGCCTTCGCACGTAGGTACTCCAAATCACATCCAAATATATATCTTCTTATAGAAACGATTATCAAAGTTATTCAGAATTTCAAATTAATTTATAATGATGTGTTACATTATCCATTGAATTACAACCAGCTTGAATATTCCCAAATCAAACAGGAAATAATTGAAATCAAACAATTAAAAGATTCATATGTTAACAATGAATTATCATATTTATTTTCTTTATCTAATCCTCAATTAAGAATTATATTAAAAATGGAACAGGAATATTGCAAATTCAATTATGATATGAAAACATTTAGCGATATCGAAGAAATGATCAATGGTCATAAAGAGTTATCATTGATAATAGATCATTCCGATGAAATTAACATGAAAATAAAACACAAAAAATTACAAATTATAACGAATTTCATGAATGCAAGAAGAATAAAACAAATTAGAAAAAAAATTGATGAAGAAATAGAAATAAAAAGAAGAACAAAAGAAGAAGTTGATTTAACAGCAGAAGAAAAAATAGAACTCCAACCCCAACTTATTAATATCAATTCAGAAACAGTTAAAAATGTTGAAATTGATTATTTCAAAAAACGATTTGAAAATAAATATATTAGAAAAAACAAAACTGTATTAAGTAGGATAAGAAATGAAATATCCAGAATTAGTGAAATACCAAAACAATTAGAATCATCTGAAATTCAAATGAATCCAAACGATGAATTAATGAATTATCAAATGGAAGAAGAGGAACATGAAACAAATGAAAATCAAACAGAAAATCAAATCAAAGACACAAATCACGAACAAATCAACAATCAACAATCAAAAACACACGAGAATGAAATAAAGGAAATCAAGAAACCAAAAACATCATCAATCAGAAAAAAAAGAAAACAAAAGAAACATTCAATAATATCAAAAATGAATAAATCAGTAAAAAAAGATTTGAACAAACAAAAAAAGTTAGCGAAAATGAGTGAAAACGATGAAGAAAGTGAAACATATGAAACCACAGAAGATTGAAATTAAAATGAAGATTGAAAAGTAAAAACGAAAACTATTAAGATAACAATGCAATTTAAAAATCAACACAAATTATCATTTTAACAGTAATTTTTT
>JAFQOI010000144.1 GCA_017403285.1 bacterium | reverse complement strand
GACAACAATTGTATCTGATTTTACACCAGAATATGCGGAGATGCTATATTTCATACAATCTAAGATTGATGTCGTTGGTTCTAAGATTATTGAACATATATGCTTTTTGCAAAACAATCTCCAATGCATTCAAAAGAAGTTGATGTTGGCATTGCCTAGTCAAGAAGATTACGAAGAAATTAGAAAAAGATATTACGATGTTTTAAAAGAGAAACATTCGGAAGCACATATATATTTATTTGATAAGTTTCCATTTGACTCTTTTTATGTTCCGCCAATTTTAAGTAGAAATCGACAAGATGTAAAATATTCTTCCTTTGGATTGCATTTAAGACGCTATCATTATGTATCATGGGACGATATCTTTTTAGAAAATAATATTGTTTATGTTATTGGAGGTGCTGGCTATGGCAAATCATTATTTGAGAAAAAAATCATCAATGATTATAAAAATCTGAATATTTTTAAACCAGAAGAATATATTGTTATATATGGAGAACTAAAAACATTTTACCCAGATGATTCAGATGCGCCTATTTCGGTTGTCGAATTTTTGAAAAATAGCATTCGCTCAAGTACACTTATTGATGTTTCATCAGAGTTTGTTCAGCATTATTTGGATTCGGGCAGATGTATTATTTTGTTAGATGCTTTGGATGAAGTAGATAAATCTAAGCGCGTTAATTTGCATGAAGCAGTTACATCATTTTTTAAGAAACAAAACCCCAATAACAAGATTTGTATTACATCAAGAGAAAGGGGCTTTATACCAGAAAAAGATATCGAGGTGTTTAATATTTATCCTCTTGATGAAGAACAAATAGAAAAATATGTTGATAAAATTATTGCTCTGAAGAAATTTGATTCACAGGATAAAGATGCTTTTATCACACAAACAAAAAAATTAGTTGAAAAAAGATTCTTGAATAGTTTTTTGGTTTTATCTCTGTTAATTAGCATTTATAAAGCTGAGCGAGAATTACCAGAGAACAAGTTGGAACTATATCAAAAATGTTTTGACTATATTGCAACCAAACGTGAAAGAGAAAAGACAGAAGAAGATTTCGATTGGTCCAAAATTTTACCCTTAATGAAAGATGGTACATTTATAGAATTATCTAGAATGTGTATGCCTAATAACACCAGTGTTGATCGAAACGAAATAAAAGACAAACTCATAAATGTATATAAAACTAGATACATGAGTGAAGTTGAGGCAGAAAATGCGTTGGAGGAGTTCTTGAAATTTTGTTCGGAAAGAACTGAATTGTTTGTACCATCAGAAGAAGAAAAATTCAAATTTTTTCATCGTTCATTCTTCGAGTATTTTTATTCGAAATATATAACGAAAAGGGTTCATGATGCCTCAAACAGATTGGAAGAGTTGTTATTATTTGATATAGATTCTGAGGTTTTTGAACTTACAGTCGCAATGCTTAAACAAGATAATCAACAAGAATATCAAGAATTGATTGATTTAATGTTTGAAAAAGCAACAGAAGAATTAAAAGAAGAAAAATCACCATTCCAGGTATTCAATGTATTAATTTTATCTATGCAGGTTATAGATGATGCTGTTTATAGAGATAAGTTTGCAAATCTAATTGTGGATTATAAAAATACTATTTTG
>JAFQOI010000143.1 GCA_017403285.1 bacterium | reverse complement strand
GTAGATAAATTTAATGATTCCGTAAATAATTTAAAGAAATACGCAAAAAGCAAACACCCCGAAAACGTAGTTGTTAAATATATTGTTATAGAACACATTAATGACAATATTGACGAAGTTACAAAATTTGTTAGCCTTATGGCTGAAATTGGAATTCAAAAAATAGAATTTATGATAGATAATAAATACGTGATGTTCACAGATTTAGAAACAACACCTTTGCCGGCACATTATGGGGAATTATATCTTGCTTTTGCCCAACTATGCAAAGAAAAGGGTATTCAACTTCAATTATGGTCAAAGACACAGCATATTATTGACACTTATGCATTAAAAAATTAGTCGTGATAGAAATTTTTATTAAATTTAGAATATACAAGTTCTATGTTTGGAAAAGAAATATAAAATATCTTTTCTTTCCTAGCATATGACTTAAAAAATTCCCCCAAGGAATAAAGATGTTTCAAATGTTCTTTGTCATAATCCATATTATTTAAAAGTTGATTATAAACATTTATAGCAACATGTGTTGCACCTTGCTTCTTTGATTTTTTTATAAACTCTTTTATCTCTTTTTCGCTATCATTAATTTCTGGAACAATAACATATTTAGTACAAAGTTTCATCCTATAATCATTAGGTTTAACTTTTGAATAATTTTTAAAATTTTTCCATACTTTATCAAAAGATTTTACTCTTTTAATTTTTTCGTGACACTTTTTAGTCCCAGCGTCAATAGATATCATAAGACTTACAGCGTTTAACTTTATACCTTTTTCTATCGCTTTTGAATATTGAATATTGTTCGTATGAATAATAATATTTCTACAATTATTATCAAGCAACAAATCCATAATTTCATCAAAACGAGGATAAAGAGTGGGCTCCCCTCCCGCAAAATCAATTTCAACATCTTCTGCCAAAACATTTTTTGCAATCATATCTTTTAAAATGGTTACAATATCGTATGGTTCAACAAGTTGTCTATATTTTTCTTCATAATCAACATTGTTAGGATTTAATGGTTTCTCGTGTCCTAAACAATATACGCAATCAGAATTACATATTTGCCATGGCGAAAGCAAAATATATCTTATTTTTCTATCGTCATTAAATTCTAGTTGTTCTATGCGATGACAATTTTTACACGATTCATTTTCTGTAGAATTTTTAATGGCTTCAATTTCTTTTGCCCTCTCATCAAAAAATTTATCCCAGTCAATAACCTTACCATCAAAAACATTATCAGAAATCTTAGGCCAACCCAACCCATTTGAAGCATTGGTCAATGTACAATATGTAATTCCAATACCATCGCCGTTAAAGCATATTGAAGTGTTTAGGTTATCGCAAGCCCTATATGACATTAATTAATCACTTTCAGCAACAACTGTTACTATTTGATTGCCATAACTATCGACGTGACCATCTGTTTTTTCAATGATATATCTTAATCCTTCTTTTCCTTCAATGGCTTTTTGAGCGACTTCAAGTGCTTTTTCAAATTTTGAATATTCGCCAATTTGTTTTCTTGAAAATTCAGAATAATCTTTTTCTGTTATAACATGAAACATTTTTATCTCCCTTTTGTAAATATAATACAACAAAAAGTACTATTTTTATAAAAAATGGAAATAACTTCAAACTCATATCTTTGCAGCATATGGTATAATAGTGCATTATAAAGGGATAGTAATTTGAATGAAAATTTTTAAATACATTATAGGAAATTTATTAATATTTTTCATCTTGTTTTGTGCCTTAGAAGCTATTTTATATTTTGATTATAGAAAAAAAGGCTCAGACATTGATTATCATATAAAAAAAATTCCATACATAAATCGAATTAAAGCAAATGATTTTAGACCCACTTTTGGCACACAATATAAGAAACAATCAATAATTATACTTGGTTGTTCTTATGCATACGGAGAATTTCTAACAGACGAACAAACATTAGGATATAAACTTTCAAAAGCAACCAAACGGCCTGTATATAATTATGCTCTTAAAGGCAAAGGGTTCCAAAACGCACTTTATATAATTCAAAATAATTTTTTAGACGCTAATATTAAAAATCCAAAGTACTTCATTTATGTATTTTTAAATGACCACGTCAGACGAATATATTCAAATTCTTGTATGTCGGATTTTGTTGGACAGCCATTATACAAACTCGATAAAAACAATCAATTATATTTATACAAAGACTATTACCCTCGATATCGACAATTTTACACATTTTATTTCTTCAATAATATAATTTATAAGTTATTCATTGAAAAAGACATTGAAAGAAACAACAAATATGTAAACGCATATTTCAAGGCAATGAACACTGAAATTAAGAAACGTTTTCCAAACACAAAATTTATTGTGCTCACATATGGTAATCAAGATTTATATAAATACGATTTTTCTGAACTTATTAATGACGATTTCATAGTGCTAAATACAGATTGCCTATCAAATGAGAAACTAATGTCAGCAAAATATCAAATTTCTAATTCTGACACTCACCCTAACGAACAAGCGTGGGATGTAATTTTAAACCCATTAATTGAAAGGTTAAGCTTGTGATAAATAACTATATAGCATATTTAGAATTTATAACAGAAAAACTAAATAACTTTTTTGAACAGCAAAAGGAGTATATTTTTTGCAAAAAAGGATGTAGCAAATGCTGTGAAAATGCAATATTTCCATATTCTCAAATGGAAATAACATTTCTTCTTGCTGGCACATTAAAACTTGATATAGAAACTCAAATGACAATTGATAGAAATATAAAAAATGTATTAGAACAGAAAAAAGAATTTAAAGGCGAAAAGTTCTATTACACTTGTCCATTTCTAATCAATAACTGTTGTTCAGTATATGAACATAGAGGAATAATATGCCGCGCCTTTGGACTAATGACAATTGGAAAAGATGAAGAATTAAATGCACCTTTTTGTCACGAGTTAGGTCTAAATTATTCTAACGTAATAGAAGATGGGGGCAAAAAAGTTTCTACAGAAAAGTTCAAAAAATTAGGTCTTAAACAAGAACCATTGGCACACAATGTAAGATATAGTTTTTTAACTGGTGAACATTTTGAACAGAAATTTGGATTTAACTTTGGCGAGAAAAAACCATTGATAGATTGGTTTGAAACAAACACTTAAATTTTTATCGCACTACATTCATTATTAAAACCTACAAATTTTATATAAACAAAGTGTAAATACTAACCTTGTTTATAATTACTGAAGTTGCTATTATAAAGAAAAAGGTAGAGGTAATTATGAGCGAATTAAATTTTAAAGTTGATGAACAAAAATGTATACATTGCGGTCTTTGTGTGCAAGACTGTATTACTTCTGTATTAGAATACAACGCGAACGGAACACCAGAAGTTAAAAGAGAAAAAAATTGTATTGGATGCCAACACTGTTTAAGTGTATGCCCTGTCGGCGCAATTTCTATATACGATAAAAACCCAGAAGAATCACAAAAAGTATTTAACCAAAATCCAGATATGGTTTTAAATTTAATTCAATCAAGAAGAAGTATTAGAAAATACAAACAAGAAAATGTATCAAAAGAAACTCTTCAAAAACTGAAAGATATGTTAAAGTGGGTGCCAACAGGATGTAATTACCATAGACTTCATTTCGCATTCATTGAAGATATAGAAATAATGAATAAATTTAGAAACCACGTAAATGAAAAGGTACTTAACGCTTTAACAAAAACACCTGTAAAAGCGGTTTCTGATAAATTCGGAGCATTCACACAATCATTTATTAATGGTGAAGACGTTATTTTTAGAGGCGCTCCTCACATGGTAATTGTTTCAAACTCAATCAAGGCACCTTGCCTACCAGAAGACCCAATCATTGCATTGAGTTATCTTGAACTTTATGCACACAGTTTAGGTCTTGGCACTTGCTGGTGTGGTTTAGGACAAATGTGTATGCAATTGTTCCCAGAACTAGAAAAATACATTGAACTTCCAGAAGGCTACAGGAGTGAATATGTTATGTTGTTTGGAAATAAAGATATAAACTATCCGAGAACAACTCAACCAGAAAACTGTATAATTACAGAAGTACAAAATAAAGATTTTGAAGAAATATCTGTTTTAAACAAGGCAAAACATCTTTTTAAAAACTTTATCAGATAATTCTTGTGATAAAATAATTTAAGAATGGGAGAGAAAAATGCACGAAGAACTTCTTGCTTTAATAGAAAAAAACAGCAATATGGGAATAAAAGACATTGCTGTAATGCTTGGTAAATCTGAAATTGATATCGCAAATGAATTATCTGAAATGGAAAAAGAAGGCGTAATTTGTGGCTACCATACCCTTATAAATTGGGATAAAACATCAATTGAAAAAGTAACAGGGCTCATTGAAGTTAGGGTTACTCCTCAAAGAGGACAAGGATTTGATAAAATAGCAGAGCGTATATATAACTATCCTGAAGTTCACGCTGTATATTTAATTTCTGGCGGATATGACCTTCTTGTAATTATTGAAGAAAAATCCCTACGAGAAATCGCAAATTTTGTATCTGACAAATTATCAACTCTTGATAATGTTGTAAGCACAGGAACACATTTTATTCTAAAAAAATACAAAGACCATGGCACTGTTATGGTAAGAAAACACGAAGATGAAAGAGAGATAATCGTACCATGACAAAAGAACTTTCAAGAAAAGTTACAAGTATAAAGCAATCAGGAATAAGAAAATTTTTTGACTTAGTTACAGAAAGAAAGAATGTAATTTCTTTAGGTGTTGGTGAACCTGATTTTGATACACCTTGGCACGTTAGAGATGAAGGGATATTCTCTCTTGAGAAAGGAAAAACATTTTATACCGCAAATTCAGGATTAAAAGAACTAAGAAAAGAAATTTCAAATTATATTCAAAGAACTCAAAATGTAGAATATGACCCAGACAAGGAAATTATGGTTACCGTTGGAGGTTCAGAAGCAATTGATATAGGGCTTCGTGCTATAGTAAACGATGAAGATGAAGTTATTATACCTCAACCATCATATGTTTCTTATGAACCTTGCACTATTTTGGCAAATGCAAAACCAGTTATTATCAACTTAAAATCAGAAAACAACTTCAAACTAACCGCAGAAGAACTTTCAAATGCAATAACAGACAAAACAAAAATATTAATTCTTCCATTTCCAAACAACCCCACTGGGGCAATAATGGAAAAAGAAGACCTCGAAAAAATTGCAAAAATCATAATAGAACATGACCTGTATGTAATGTCTGATGAAATATATTCAGAACTAACATACAAAGGCAAACACGTTTCTATTGCTACACTTGATGGAATGAAAGAAAGAACTATTTTAATAAATGGTTTTTCTAAGTCTTATGCAATGACAGGCTGGAGACTTGGATATGCTTGTGCCCCAAAAGAAATAATTAGACAAATGATGAAAATACATCAATATGCAATTATGTGTGCACCTACAACAAGCCAATATGCTGCAATTGAAGCATTAAAAAACGGAGACAAAGATATTGAACTTATGAGAAATTCTTACAATCAAAGAAGAAGATTTCTTATAAATACATTCAAAGAAATGAGAGTAGAGTGTTTTGAACCATATGGCGCATTTTATGTATTCCCTTGTATTAAAGAATTTGGAATGACAAGCGAAGAATTTGCAACTAAATTTTTAGAAGAAGAAAATGTAGCACTAATTCCAGGCAACGCATTTGGCGACAGTGGAGAATACTATTTAAGAATTTCTTATGCTTATTCATTGGAAAAACTTAAAATAGCAATGGAAAGATTAAGCCGTTTTATATACAAGTTAAGAAATAACTAATCTCTTGAAATTACAAAAATAGCTTCTTCAGCAAAGAAATTTGAGAATCTGTTATATTGAACGCCTTTTCTAACGTGTGCTCTTGTCGTATATATTCCACTTTGGATTTTAAAATTATGATTTTGAGCAAATTCAAAAAAGTCTTTAATCGTCAAAAGATGTATATTAGGCGTGTTGTACCATTCAAAAGGTAATACCTTTGATTTTGGCATATTCCCAGTAAAAAAGTAATAAAAACGAACTCGCCAATAAGCAAAATTAGGGAAACTGACAATACATTTTTTCCCAACTCTAAGCATTTCTTCAAGAACAAATTCTGGATTATTGGTTGATTGAAGTGTTTTGTTCAATATTACATAATCATAAGTTTTATCTTTAAATTGTTTCAATCCCTCATCTATATCACCTTGTATAACCGAAAGCCCTTTTTCTAAACATTGAATAACCTCATTCTGAGAAATTTCAATTCCATTTCCTCTTACTTGCCTTTTATCTTTTAAAATTTTAAGCAATGAGCCATCCCCACAACCCAAATCAAGCACTCTTGCATTCTCAGGAATCATATCAGAGATAATAGAATAATTTAGATGTAATCCTTTTGATTTTCCATAATCTTTATTCATTACATTTCTCCGTCATATGATTATCTAAAAAACTCTTAACTATCTTTGATTGAACATCATACTCTAAAAGAAAGGCATCATGCCCACATGGTGATTTTATCTCACAATAAGAAACATCTTTACCGAGGTTCATAAGTGTATTTACAATTTCTTTTGATTGAACAGAAGGAAAAAGCCAATCTGAATCAAAAGAAATTATTAAATATTTGGCATCAGATGGTTTAAATGCATTTTGAAGCGAACCATATTTTGTTGCGGGGTCATAATAATCTACCGCTTTTGTTATATATAAATAACTGTTAGCATCAAATCTATCAACAAAAATTTGACCTTGATGTTGTAGATAACTTTCAACTTGAAAATCAACATCAAAATGAAAATCATAATGATCTTTATCTTGGAGTTTTCTGCCAAATTTATTGTACATTGCTTCTTCACACAAGTATGTAATATGTCCTATCATCCTTGCGGTAGAAAGCCCTCTATCTGGCTTATTCTCTTTATCATAGTATTCGCCATTATTCCAATTTGGGTCAGAAATAATAGAATTTCTACCAACTGCATTAAATGCAATACCCTGAGGAGATAATCTTGATGTTGTAGCAATCAAAATTGCCGATTTAACCATATCTGGATAAGACATAACAAATTGCATTGCTTGCATTCCACCCATTGAACCACCAGCAACGGCATAAAGTGAATTAATTCCAAGATAATCTAACAACTCTTTTTGGATTTTAACTGTATCTTCTATTGTAAAAACAGGAAAACTAAGTCCATAGGGCTTTCCCGTCTCAGGATTAATACTTGACGGACCAGTTGTCCCAGAGCACCCGCCTAATATATTTGATGAAACTACAAAATACTTACTAGTATCAAAAGCCTTGCCATCACCAATCATATTGTCCCACCAACCTGCTTTTTTATCATTTTCACTATGATAGCCAGCAGCATGAGCATCACCAGTTAATGCATGAATAACAAGTATTGCATTATCTTTAGCATCATTGAGTTTACCATACGTTTCATATGCAACTGTAATAGGTCCAAACTCAACTCCACTTTCAAATGTAATTTTTTTGTCTATTTTATAATATTCTGTTTTTACAATATTTTTCGCCATTTATTTTCTCGAAATTTTTATAGCATTATCAATATCTTCAATAATATCATTTATATTTTCTAATCCTATTGATGCACGCATATAATCTTTTGAAATTTCAGCAGCAGCTAACTGTTCATCAGACAATTGTCTATGCGTTGTACCTGCAGGATAAGTAATAATAGAACGTACATCACCTAAATTTGTAGCATGAATAAACAGTTTTAATGCCTCTATAAACTTAGTTCCATCTCCATCTACACCAAATCCAAGCAAAGAAGATGCGCCTTTTTTCAAATATTTTTGTGCTGCATCATAATCACTACTGCTTTTTAAATAGGGATATTTAACAAAATTGATATGTGGATGGGACTCCAAATATTTTGCCAATTTTAATGCATTTTCACAGTGTCTATCCATTCTAACATGTAATGTTTCCAATCCTAAATAAGTTAGATATGCGTTAAATGGACTTTGGCAGCAACCCAAATCTCTCAACAAGTGAGTTCTAGTTTTTACGATATATGCTGCTTTCTGAAATTCTCTGGTATAAATAACTCCATGATAACTTTCATCAGGAGTTGTCAACATAGGGAATTTTCCACTAGCATTCCAATCGAAATTACCAGAATCAACAATCACCCCACCCATTGCATTTCCGTGCCCAGACAAATATTTTGTTGTTGAATGAACAACAATATCCGCACCAAAATCAAATGGTCTACAAAGATATGGAGTTGCAACAGTATTATCAACGATTAATGGAATGCCATATTTGTGAGCCAATTTCGCCAATCCCTCAATATCAGCAACCTTAATACTAGGATTCCCAATTGTTTCGGCGAATATACATCTTGTTTTTTCGTTTATCGCTCTTTCATAATCCTCAAGATTATCAGAATCGATTAAAACTGTATTTATGCCCATTTGCTTGAACGTCTTGACAAACAAATTATAAGTACCACCATATATTTTTGAAGACGAAATAATTTCATCACCAGCAGAAACAATATTCATAATGGCAATTAAAGTAGCAGACATTCCAGAAGATGTCGCAAGTGCACCAACGCCACCTTCTAAAGCAGCAATCCTTTTTTCTATCATATCATTTGAAGGATTTGATAATCTTGTATAAATATCTCCCTCAACTTTTAAATCGAACAAATTAATAGCGTGTTCAACACTATCAAAACTATACGCGGTATTTGCATAGATAGGCATTGATACGGCATTATTTTGTTTTTTTAAATCTATAAATCCATGTGTAGCAATTGTTTCAAATTCCATAAATATTCCTTAATTCTTTTTTTCTTTGATTGCAAGTGACGCAACAGAAGCACATAAAAGAACAAGTGCACCAATAAAAAATGCATATTCCCAATGATAATATGTTCCCGCATCTTTTGCGATAATACTATGGTTAATAACCCAAGCAACTAAAGTACAAACAACGATTTGAGGTCCAGCAATAAAAATATTAAATATACCCATTACAGAGCCTTCACTTCCAGGTTTAATATATTCAGACAACATAGCAAATGGTAATGAAAGAATGGATGCCCAACCAATACCAGCAAGTCCTATACCTAATGCCACTTGTAATTTTGTATCAGCAAAACCCAAAATACAATATGAAATTGCCATTATCAAAAGTGAAATTGCGTGAACATATTTATTACCAAATTTTGTTGATAAAAAACCAATTGGAATTGAAACAACAAAACAAACTAAGTTAAATAAAGCCATACAAATAAGTGCAAAATTTGTACCAGAAAGTCTTACTGCTTCATACTTAGATACATCTACGCCTTCAGCGATAATATCTGGAACACCATATAAATTGTGAACAACGAACAAAGTGAAATATAATAACAAGCACATAGTTCCAATCCAGGTAAAAAATTGAAGAGTACATATTTTAACAATTTCAGGAGAGGTTGTCAAAAATTCTTTTAAACCATCTAATAGTGATTTTTTCTCTTCCTTTTCTTCATCTTTTGTCTCTGGAATATATTGTTTTTCTTGAATAGATATACAAGTTACAATCATTGCACCAGTGAATGCAATAGCAGCCATTAAAAATTGTGCTGGAATAGGCATTGTAACATTAAAAAATTTACTTAAAACTGGTGGAGTCGCTGCGGCAACAACAGAACCCAAACCAATTGCAAAACTCAAATATGAATTAGCAATTGCATGCTGCTCTCTAGGAACAACATCAGGGATTAAAGCACGATATGGACCTTGTGCGATATTAACACAAGCATCAATAATCCATATCATAACACCTGCTAAAACCAAACCAGCCAAAGGCGCAACTGCAACACCAAAAGCGCCACCAAAAAATTCAACTATTTCTTTTGAGTTAGGAAACACCCACAATGCCAAAGATGCAAGTATTGCTCCACCCAATAAATATGGTCTTCTTCTCCCAAAACGAGAAGTTGTTCTATCACTTAATGCACCAATAATTGGTTGAACAACCATCCCAGAAAATGGTCCTGCCAATGAAATCAATCCATATATTAAAGGATCAGCACCAAGTTCTTCTGTAACTGGTCCAGATAGTGCCAATCTCATCTGCCAAGCAAATTGGAGTCCAAAAAAGCCAAGACAGAACATCAATAATTGCATCGTTGAAAATGGTTTTAATTTATTTTCAACTATTGTTGTTTCATTGCTCATTTTATACCTCTTTATCTTTATCTACTTCTTTAATTAATTCAGGGAGAACTTTAAACAAATCCCCCACAATCCCTATATCTGCATATTTAAAAATAGGTGCATTTTTATCATTATTTATAACTATTATTTTGCCACTATTTTTAATCCCGACTAATTGCTGGTCAGCGCCAGAAATACCAACAGCAATATAAACTTTTGGAGCAACTATTTTACCTGATTGACCGACTTGCTGAGACTTTAATATATAGCCCTTTTCAAAGGCTACCCTTGTTCCAGCAACAGAAGCATTCAGTTTTCGTGCTAGTTCATGAATTAGAGCGAAACCATTATCACGGCATGCCCCTAATCCTCCTGCAACTATTATATCAGCATTTGCTATATTTTCTGATGAATTTTTTTTGACAACTCTATTAATAACTTCAATTTTATTTTCTATTTTGTCTATATCAATCCAATCAAATTTAGCAACTGCTGTTTTATCAATCTTTTCAGCCTTAAAAATATTTTGTTGTACTGTTGCCATTTGTGGAAAAGTTTTACACAAAATATCTGCTGTTAATTGACCACCAAATGTTGGTCTAGTTGATAAAAGCAAGTTTGCTTCACCTATGTCCAAATCAGTACAATCAGCAGTCAAACCTGTTTCTAATTTTGTTGAAACATATGCCGCTATATCTTTTCCCTGTGATGTAGCACCAATTAGAATTATTCTTGGTGGATGGTTTTTTGCAATTTGAGTAAAAATTTCAGAATAATATGTCTTATTATATGTTTTAAGTCTATTATCTGAAACAATAATGACCTCATCCGCACCATATGCCCCCAACTCTTTTATCATTTCTTCATAGTTAATACGCTCGCCAATTACGCAGGCCATTATTCGTTGATTCCAAATTTTCTCTTTTAAACTGCACGCTTTCGTTAACAGTTCTTTAACAACAGGTTCAATTCTGTTGTCATCATCTGTTTGTGCATATATTAAAATACCATTTGGTTCCATTTATAATACTTTCTTTATTTCTTGATATATTTCAGAAACACTTGTTTCCCCTGCATCAAACAACATACCATTTCTAGTATCATTACATTTAAAAACTTTTGAAACGTACGTCGGAGAGCCTTTCAATCCAGTTTCTGAATCCATAACATTTATGTCATACATATTGTAAGTAACATAATTGTAATCCTGAGCTTTAACATAACCGCAAACTCTAGGAATACGAGGTGGATAAACGTAATTATATATACATAAAACAGCAGGCAAAGTTACGTTTAACGTAATTTTTTCTTTATCCGTTTCGGATACAACAGTTATTTTCTCTTCTGTAATCTCAACAATTTCTGAAACATGTCCTACAGATGGAAGATTCAATCTTGCTGCGACACAAGGTCCTGTTTGTCCGGTTTCACCATCTTGTGCACTTTGTCCAAAAATAATAAGTTTCGTGTCTGGTAATAATTCTTTTATACTTGCACTTAAAACCTTTGAAGTTGCAAGTGTATCAGAACCAGCAAATTTTGAATCACAAAGCAAAAATGCATCATCAACGCCCATTGCAACTGCTTCTTTAAGAACATCTTCTGCTTTCTTAGGTCCCATTGTAACAACAGTTACTTTTGCATCTAACTGTTCTTTTATTCTCAATGCTGCTTCTATCGCTTCTTTATCAACAGGATTAATAACAGAATCCATCTTTGTTCTGTCTATGTTGTTATTTACAGTCCATTTAACATCTGTGGTATCAGGAACCTGTTTTATAAATACGGCAATATTCAACCTTTAACCCCTTATATAAGATTTATTTTGCAACAAAAATGCCTCTTTTGCAATTTATTTACATATCTAAGGCTATATCTAAAGTCTGTGCTTTTGCTACGATAGCACTTGATGAAATAACATCAACACCCGTTTCGGCAATTTCTTTTATAGTATCTATTGTAACATTGCCACTTGCCTCTATAAATGCTTTGTCCCCTATTAATTCAACACATTCCTTCATCAATGAACAAGGCATATTATCAAGCATTATTATATCTGCTTTAACCTCTATTGCTTCTTTTACCTGTTCTATTGTGTCACATTCAACTTCTATTTTATGAGTATGAGATAAATTTTCTCTTAACTTTTTTACTGCATTAGTGATTGAACCAGCAAAAACAATATGATTGTCTTTTATCATCACACAATCCGAAAGATTAAATCTATGCAACCTTGCCCCACCTGTTGAAACCGCGTACTTTTCAAAAATTCTAAACCCAGGGGTTGTTTTTCTTGTATCAGTTATTCTTGCTTTATTATCACCAATAGCATCTTGGTATTTTTTTGTTTCTGTCGCAATTCCGCTCATTCTTTGAATATAGTTTAAAGCAGTTCTTTCACCAATAAGAATTGCCCTAGCACTTCCCTCAATGACCGCTAACGTATCACCTTTTTTTATTTCATCACCATCTTTAAAATATTTAGTAAACTCAATTTCCGGTGAAAGAATTTTAAACACCAACTCTGCTATATCAATACCGCACAATATACCATTTTGTCTCGTATTTAGTTTTGCTGTCATTTTTTTATCATCAGAAACCAAATAATCAGTTGTTATATCGCCAAAACCTATATCTTCTTCAAGTGCCTTCTTTATGTAATTTTCAATAATAAAATTGTGTAATTGTAACTGTGCCATACTAAGCCTTCCTCTTATGCTATTGATTGTTGTGATTTTGCGATAACATCTTTATCAGGGAAATCTTCTCTAAAGTGAGCACCCCTTGACTCTCTTCTACTAATAGCGAAATCAACAATTACTTTCGCTATTGATAACATATTTCTTATTTCATATTCATTCCTAGAATCGCATTTATATGTACGACCAAGTTCTATAAACATTTTATCAATTTCTTCTTTTGCAATAAGAAGTCTTTGTTTATTTCTGATTATTCCGGCATTTGACCACATCAAATTTTTCAAACGCAAGAACATATTTTCTATATCAACGGACTTATCACTTTGTATAGGATTCTTATATGAGTTTATAGTTCTTTTTATTTTCTCATCTTCTACATAATTTGCGGACAAATCAATTGTTTTCAAGTAATTAACAAGTTCATTTGCTGTAACGGCACATTCTAAAATAGAGTTAGAAGCAAGTCTATTTGCACCATGCAATCCCGTACAAGCGGCCTCTCCAATTGCATATAACCCCTTTAAAGAGGATGTACCATTAACCTCTGTTTTAATACCACCCATAAAATAATGAGCAGATGGAGAAACAGGAATGTAATCCTTTGACGGATTAATGCCATATTCCATACAAGTTGCATAAATTGTCGGAAATCTTTTTGCAAATTTTTCTTCTGAAATATGAGTTGCATCTAAATAAACATTTGATGCACCAGTTTCTAACATTTCATTGAATATTGCACGAGTTACAACATCACGAGGCGCAAGTTCAAGCCTTTTATCATACTTTTGCATAAAAGTATTACCTTGTTTATCAACAAGTTTTGCACCTTCACCTCTAACTGCTTCTGAAATCAAGAACATTGTACCTTCTTCAGAAAGAGCAAATGCCGTGGGATGGAATTGAACAAACTCCATATCTTTTACAATTGCACCAGCTCTATAAGCTAAAGCAATACCATCTCCTGTTGTAATGTCCGGATTTGTTGTATATTTGTATAATTGACCAATTCCACCAGTCGCCAATATAACCGCTGGCGTTTCTATGACTTCATATTCGTTTCTTTCACTATTGTATGCTATTATTCCTCTAACAACATTGGTTGAATCTTTTAAAATTTCAACTGCCAATGTTTCTTCATAAACAGTGATATCTTTTTGTTTTAAAAGATATTCAACAAGAGCATTTTCAATGCAAAAACCAGTTGCATCTCCACCAGCGTGAAGAATTCTATTTACGCTATGTGCTGCTTCCTTTGTAAATTTCAACTTATTGTTTTTATCTCTATCAAAATCAACACCAAAATTTTGAAGTTCTTGAACAACTATTGCGCTTTTTTCTGAGATATATTCAGCAACTTTTCTATCTGTTAGCCCTGCACCAGCCTTGATTGTATCTTCAATATGAAGAATACAAGAATCAAGTTTATTTTCGGGCATAACGCACACCATACCACCTTGAGCATATTTTGAATTAGACTCAATTAACTGTGATTTTGTTATTATTAATACTCCATCTGGAAGTTTTGCTTCTCTTTGAAGTTTTATTGCAGCATACAAACCAGCAATACCACTTCCTACAACTACCGCAGAATATTTTGTGTGTTTCATTTTATATCCTCTGTTTACAATATTGTAAAGCAAACAAAATTTTAGTAGTTAAGTTATTATCTTTTGTTAATATCAATAAATTTTCAATACAAAAAATAACTACTTTTCTTCATAAATTCTTTTATTTTTATAGCCATAAAATACGTAAATTGAAAGCCCCATCACTATCCATAACAAGAAATACAATGATGAATCACCGCCAACAATGAAACTCTTATAAATCATAAAAGAACTACACATCACTATACCTAAAATAGGGAACAACGGACAAAATGGAACTTTAAATGGTCTTGGTCTATTAGGGTCTGTCTTTCTTAAAATCAAGACTTCAATACATATAATTACAAATGATGCAAAAGTACCATAATTACACAGTTCAGCAGATATGTTTAAATCCATAAACAAAGAACCAATTATTACTATTAAACCAGAAATCCAAGTAATTATATGCGGCGTTCTAAATTTTGGATGAATTTTCATTATATTTTTAGGTAAGAAGTTATCTCTTGCTATAGAATAGAAAATTCTTGTTGTACCCAACTGATAAACTAAAAGAACAGAAGTTAGAGCACATAATGCACCTACAGAAATCGCTCCTGCATACCAATCTTTACCAATCGAGCGCATAGCGTGAGCCAATGGTGCTTGTGTATCTATTGCGCTTTGAGGCATTATACCAGTTAAAACCAATGCAACAGAAACATATAAGATTGTACAAAATACTAATGTTCCAATAATAGCAAAAGGTAAATCTCTTTGAGGATTTTTTGTTTCTTCTGCCGCTGTTGAAATAGCATCAAAACCAATATATGCAAAAAATATGATAAAAGTACCAGATAATATTCCTTCTATACCTTTCCATAAGAATGGGGATGGTGCAAATGGTTGCCAATTTTCAGGCATAACATAATGTGAGCCTACAATTACAAACAAAAGAATAATAGACAAATTCACAAACACCATAATACTTGCAACTCTTGTAGATTCTTTTACACCTTTTATAAGTAAAATCGTAAGAACAAGAACTATAAATATTGCAGGAATATTAATTGCAATGGGCATTTCTAATCCAAAAGGAAGATGTAAGAATGGCATTTTATCATGCACATCCCAACCATATTTATCGCATATTGCATACATTGACCTAAAATCATTTCTTAACCACAATGGACAATTAACTACAAAATCGGGAAGAATATGTTTAAATCCCTTTAAAAGTTGCGTCAGATATCCTGTCCAAGCAGTCGCAACTGTAATATTTCCAATCGCATATTCAAGCATCAATACCCAGCCAACCATCCAAGCCATAAACTCGCCCATTGTTGCATAGGTAAATGTATAAGAGCTTCCAGAAACTGGTATCATTGCTGCAATTTCCGAATAAGAAAGTGCTGAAAACAAACTTGCAATCGCAGCAATTAACATTGAGATTACAACAGCAGTTCCTGCACCAGTACCACTAGCACCACCAACTATAGCACTCCCAATAATTGTAAAAATACCTGTTCCTACAACAGCACTGATACCTAAAATCAAAAGGTCAAAAATATTCAAAGTTTTTTTTAACTCAGTAGCCTTACTTTCAGCGATAAACGCGTCTGTAGACTTTTTACTAAGCATATTTTTAATTACTGTTTGCAGTGTTTTTTTCATCTTTTCTTAATTTCCGCCAATGATTTATATTATAGAACAAACAAATTTATTGTAAATTTTCAAGATACTGCTTCGCCGCATCTGACTGTTTATAATTATTTATCGTGTTTTTCATATTAAAATACAAATTTTTTAGTTCATCCTCATTCATTGACGCTATTTTTTCAATGCATTTTTTAAGTTCTGAAGGATTAGACGAAATCAAGAATGCATTTTCTTCATTTTTTAAAATGCCATCAATTCCATCACCTTTCAATGCAATGACGATATTCATTGTTGCCATTGCTTCTAAATAACTCAACCCAAAGGTTTCTTTTTCACTCAACAAAACAAATAATGATGACTTTTTTAAATAACTAAAAACGTCACTTCGATTGATTTCACCCAAAAACTTGATATTTTTTTCTAAACCCAATTTTTTTGTTAAAGATTCTAAATTTTCTCTTTCATCACCATCGCCAATAATTCTTAAAAAGAAATTTTTGTCTTTTAATTCTGCAAGTCCTTTTATTATTACGTCGATATTTTTTCTTTTAATCAATGAAGCAACAGCCGTTACCGAAATATCTTTTGTGTGAATAAAATCAAGACATTTAGCCTCATAATCACTAACTTCTTTAACCAATTCATCATCTATGCCAGAATATGCAACAAAAACTTTGTTGCTCGTTTCAGGAATTATTTCCTCTATCTTTTTCTTTAAGATAGGACTTCTTGCCGCAATAAAATCTGCCTTTTTATATGCATCCTCTAATTTTTGTTTAAAATATGGTCTATATAATTTGCTAGTTAATACAGAAATATCAGAAGAATGCACTGCACAAGAATATTTTATTTTATCTCTTTTTAATAATTTTTCAGACATTAATGCCCCACAAGGCATATGAGAAATCAAAATATCATAATTTTTAAGAGAAAAATCTTTTGGAAGTTTATTATAAACATTGAATAAAAATGGAGTCAAAAAATTCAAATTATATATTTTTATGCCATTTTCTGTATATATTCCTTCTTTTTGAACACTTCTGCCTCTTAATTTTGTATTAAATACAAAATTAGAGCGAATAACTTCAACAGAATGTCCCTGTCTTTGCCATTCAAGTACGAAGTAATAAAGTGCTTTAGCAATTTTTTCATCACCTAAGGGATATAAATCTGTTACAAAAAGTATTTTCATATAGTCTATATTACTATATTATTAAATAAAGTATAGAGGATTTTATTTTGCAGGAACTAAACATAAAAAATTATGCGCACATAGGCGATGCCATTTATGAGGTTTTTATAAGAGAAAAAACCATAATGATGACATCAAACCTAAACAATTTGCATAAATTAACTGTAAGTTTTGTTAATGCAAGGTTTCAAACAGAACTTCTAGAAAAAATAATGCCATATTTAGATGAAAAAGAAACTGATTTAGCAAGAAGAGCAAGAAACATTCCAACTTCCTCTGCTAGAAAAGTTGATAGAGCATTACATTCAAGCGCAACATCACTTGAAGTAGTATTAGGTTACAATTATGTTCACAATAAGGACCGTTACTTAGAATTGTGCGAAATAATGAAAGACCTAATTGATTTTAATTCTTACAAATAACACTTTCTTTCTTCGCCTGTAACACCAGCATATAGTTCTATATATTGTTTTGCTGGACTAGAATTGATTTTTGTGAACAATACTTCTTCTATTTGGAAGAATCCAACTTCAGATGACATTTCAATATCAATTTTTATTGGCTTGTTTTCACCATGATGAATAGATACTCTTGTAATAGCATTAGCGCTATATTTATGAATATCACCAACTTTAGGTTCATTATGAATAGCCAAAGGAATTCTTGCTCTACCTTTTGTCATATCACAACCATCTGCAATCAAAATGATACCTGCCTCTAAAGAATGTATCTTTCTAGAAGTCATATGCCCAACAATTGCCTCGACTGTAAGAGATTTAATTACAACTCTTTTGTGAATATCATTAGAAAAAACAGCAGCAAGTGCTCTATCTATTATAGGAATAGCAAGCATTGCAGACATTTCTTCATGACCTTGCCTTCCAATCATCATTCCTAAATCATGCATTATTCCAGCCATCATAACAGCGCACATACTATCTTCAAAAGTACCTGTTTCTTCATTTTCTAAAGAAGTTTTAATACCAGCATCTTTTAATAAAGTAAGCATTTTTATTGCATTTATTGCAACTTGTCTCATGTGAACTGGACCATGGTCATTATATCCAAGCCTTTTTATAGATACATTGTTAGCATAATCTTGCATTTCTTTAAGTTCTTCATCCAAAAATAAAAATTCTGCTAATTCTTTGCACTTAGGGAAATTCACTAACTTATCTAGTATTTTTGTTTCTGTTGCAATTTCTTTTACTGATTTCATATTGATACCTCTATATTAAATTATAGCTTATTTAGGAAAAATATTACAGTCTATTAGAGCATTATCAAAAGAATAAAAATTTATTGTTAATTTTAATTAAAGATAAAAAAAGATTGTTTCAAAAAAATAAATCTTATGATAATATGTAATTATGTTGATTAGAGAAACGGAAATCCGTTTCTTTTTTATTTAATTGAGGTTGTATCAGTTTAACGAAAGGAGTAACAAATGGCACGAGATAAGCATAATAAATCTCAGCAAAACAATCCTGCTCCTATGGAATATGTCAACAAAAGAGAATTAATGGAAAAATTAGAACCATTGATAGATAACACACTTATGAGATTTGGCTTAATTCCAGTTGAAACTGAACTTGTAAAAGAAAATCACAGATGGTTTTTGAGAATTTTCATTTTTTCACCAGAAAGAATTGTTGGGATTGAAGATTGTGAAAATGTATCAAGAAGCTTATCTGACTTTTTAGAAGAACTTATCCCTTTTAAATATTATCTAGAAGTTAGTTCTCCAGGAATTGAAAGAAAACTTAAATCCGATAAAGAATATATTATTTTTAGAGGAAAAGATATCAATATAAAACTCAGAGAACCAGTTGATGATTCAGGAGAAAAACAATTTGTAGCAAAAATAGTTGATTTTGATGAAAACGAAGGGTTGACTGTGTATGCATACAAAGACAAAGCAGAAATTCTAATAAAAAAAGAAAATATAATATCAGCAAAATTATACTCAAACGAAATATAGGAGAAAGACAATGATTAAAATTGGAACGGCTCTTTTTGAAGCTTGTGAAGAACTTGAAAGAGAAAAAGGAATATCAAAAGAAGTTATAATCGCTTCTCTTTGTGATGCAATGGTTGCTGCATACAAAAAACATATAAAACAAAAAGAAGTTACTAATGCAGAAGCAATTTTAGATGAACAATCAGGTGAAATCGGTGTTTTCAGAACAAAATTAGTTGTTGAAAAAGTTGAAGACCCAAATATGGAAATTTCCCTAGAAGAAGCGAAAGAAATTGATGATGAAGTTGAATTAGAAGATGAAGTTAAAATTGAAGTAACTCCAGAAAACTTTGGTCGTATTGCTGCTCAAAGCGCTAAACAAGTTATTACTCAAAGAATTCGCGAAGCTGAAAGGAACCTTGTTCTTAATGAATTCCTTGAAAAGAAAGGAACATTAACAACTGGTATTATTCAACGTGTTGAAAACAGAAATGTTATTGTCAACATTGGCAAAACAGATGCTATTATGCCTCAAAAAGAACAAATTCCAGGAGAATACTACAAACCTGGCAACAGAATCAGAGTGTTTGTTCTTAATGTTAAAGAAACTCCAAGGTTGCCTCAAGTTATTGTTTCTCACGCTCACGCTGAAATTGTTAGAGAATTATTTGAGCTTGAAGTTCCTGAAATAGAAGACGGAATCGTTGAAATCAAATCAATTTCTAGAGAAGCAGGATATAGAACAAAAATCGCTGTATCTAGTAATGACCCCGATGTTGATTCAGTTGGCGCTTGTATAGGACCAAGAGGAAGCAGAATTCAAACTATTATCGGCGAACTTAAAAACGAAAAAATCGATATCGTTAGATATTCTGAAAATCCTGTTGAATATATAGTAAATGCTTTATCTCCAGCTAGAATTATTTCTGTTGACATTTTAGCAGACGATGAATTTTCAAAAGAAGCATTCGTTATCGTTCCAGATGATCAACTAAGTTTAGCAATTGGTCGTGATGGTCAAAACGTTAGACTTGCTTACAAACTTACTGGTTGGAAGATAGATATTAAGAGCCAATCTCAAGCAGAAAAAATGGAATATTCTGCAAATAATCACGCTGCTGATGAAAATGACATTGAAGAAGATGATGTTGTTGATGAAATAGCAGAAGAAATTAGAGAAGAGCAAGAATATGCAATGGACGAAGAAGACGTTGCTGCATTTGATAACGCTGATGAAACAGCTGAAGATGCCGATGAGTCCGTTGAATAATATTCAATATAATTTAAAATAAAATATATTCCCCTTTCGTCTAATGGTAGGACGCGACACTCTGGATGTTGCTATTGAGGTTCGAATCCTTAAGGGGGAGTGTATTTTTTTAAGAAAAGGAGTTTATAATGCAAATAAAAGATTATCAAATTGTATTATTAGGTGTTTTGATTGCACTTGGTAGCATTTGTTCGACTTATATTCTTTCTAAATCAATCGTTGAATTTCAAAAACTACAAAATCAAACCATCCGTGTTACTGGTAGCGCGAGCCAAAATGTTACATCTGATAAGGCATCTTGGACAATTAGAATTAAAAGTACTAATCCAACATTAAAAGAAGGATATTCAAAAATAAATGCTGATACAAGTAAGGTTAAAGCATTTTTAACTTCAAAAGGAATAGATGAAAAAAATATTGAAACTGCATCAATAAATAGTTATGAAAATAATAGAAGATTGCCAAATGGTGGATATACTAACGAAGTTGAAAGTTATACCGTTTATAGAACAATAACTGTAAAATCTGATGACATAAAAAAATTAACAGATATTTCCACCCAAGCAGATATACTTGTAAACCAAGATATAAATATGACATCAGAAAATGTTCAATATTTTGTATCTAATCTTGATGATATAAAAGTAAAAATGGTCGGTGAAGCATCAAAGAACGCAAAAGAGCGAGCAAATAGTATGATAAAAGGCACCAATGGTAAAATTGGAGTTATGACGAATGCTAAAATGGGCGTATTTCAAATTGTTCCTATTGACTCTACAGAAGTCAATGACTATGGTATAAATGATACGTCTTCGATTGAAAAGAGGGTTGTTGCAACTGTTAGCGCAACATTTACTGTAAAATAACAAAACCTATTTCTTTTCAAACAGCGCATTTATAAAATCATCTGGGTTAAAGAGTTTTAAATCTTCAATTTTTTCGCCAACACCAATTAATTTGACAGGAATATTAAACTCTTTCGCAATAGCAATAATAATACCACCTTTTGCACTTCCATCTAATTTGGTAAGTGCAACTGATGTTAAGTTAACAGCTTCAGAGAATAATTTTGCCTGAGAAAGACCATTTTGACCAGTATTCGCATCCAACACAAGAATACTTTCTTGCAACGAATTAGGTGCAAGTTTGTCTATAACCGCCCTTACTTTGTTCAATTCTTCCATAAGATTACGCTTATTATGTAGTCTTCCAGCAGTATCAATAAGAAGAACATTGTAGTTTTCACTTTGCGCTTTTTTTATTGCATCATAAACCACCGCCGCAGCGTCAATTCCATCCTTTCTTACAATATCAACGCCTGCCCTTTGAGCCCAAATATCAAGTTGCTCTTCTGCGGCTGCTCTAAAAGTATCACCTGCAGCAAGTAAAACTTTTTGCCCAGACAATCTAAATTTATATGCAAGTTTTGCAATCAATGTAGTTTTTCCTGCCCCATTTACCCCAGTAACAAAGAATATATTCAAGCCATTTTCATTAAAATTCAAATCAAATGAGCCAACACTTTTAAGTATTGAAGAGAACTCGTCTTTCAAAAATTCTTTTATTTGAGATGGTTTTACCTTAGTTTGCTTTCTTAATTTGTCGGTAACAGAAGATGCAAGACTTACGCCCAAATCTGCTTTAATTAGTATGTCTTCCATATCATCAAGAATAAAATCATCAAAAACTTCTTCTTCCTCAACAGAAGCAACAACACTATCAACAAGGTTTTGAGTTGTATTAGAAATTGTTTTTTTTAAATTATCAAAAGAAAAACTCCAAAAGCCTTTTGAACTTTCTTCCTTTTTTTCAATATTCTCTTTCTCAGAATCGTTTCTTTTGAAAAAATTGAACATAAGAACCTAAATCTATTTTAAGTTATTTTCTATAACAACTTTGCCAAGAATGCCGTTGACAAAAGAAGCAGAATCTTCAGTTGAATACTTCTTAGCAAGTTCAACTGCTTCATCAATAACAACTTTTAAAGGAGCATCCTTAACGAAAAGTAATTCACAAATAGCAATTCTTAAAATATCTTTATCCATTTTGACTAAGCGATTAATATCCCAACCAAAAGCAAATTTCTTAATTTGTTCATCAATTTCTGCTCTGTTTTCTTTAAATGCATTTGTGATGTTAGTGATGTATTCTTTTACATCAGCATTTTCTTCAAGAGCAGACATTTCAGCAATTTCAAGAGCAAGCATAGTTTTTTCAGCAATATTCAAAAGTTCATCGAGTTTGCCTTGCATATCAGATGTCATTGGAATTGGAACTGGAATATTTGAAACTTCAATTGGTCTTTTTAAATTATCAGGATGATTTGATTCATATTCTTCAATACACGCTTTCATTTCTAAGATAGAAGCAGAAACTGATTTCAATTCATCTGCAGAATTATTAGTTAATGTTCTTACTGATTTTAAAACAATATCTTGAAAATCCCATTTATTAAGGTTTTCAATTGTATCCATTTGTGAAAAGAGTATTAAAGCTAGTTCTCTTGCTGCGCGCCTTGCTTGCATAATATTTTCCTTTTATATAAATTTCATTCAATGATATTATTAAGCCATAAAAATATTTTATTTACAATTATTTCAAAGTTAAATTTTCAGAATACTTGAACAAAATTTTATAAAGACAACAAAGTAATTAATGAAAATTTATTCAGACATTTTTATTGAAAGTGCTTGACTTTTGATTATGCTCTTAATAATATATAGGAGTACTTGATGGGACGTCGCCAAGTGGTAAGGC
>JAFQOI010000009.1 GCA_017403285.1 bacterium | reverse complement strand
GTGCGTGTGAGACTAGAAATAGCTTCTTGCGTTGTTTAAAATAAAAACCTCCGTGGTATAATGTGCATAGGTCTGGCAACCGAACACAAATAACAAGGAGGTAATATCAATGGCAAAGAAAACCAATGACGATTCGAGTTTATCACATACTCGATGGAATTGCAAATACCATATAGTGTTTATTCCAAAATATCGTCGAAAAGAAATATATGGTAAATTAAGAGCAAATATCGGGCAAATTATAAGACAGCTTTGTGAATACAAAGATGTTGAAATAATTGAAGCCCATGCAATGAGTGATCACATTCATATGCTGGTAAAGATACCACCGAAGCTGGCGGTATCAACGTTCATGGGATATCTCAAAGGAAAAAGTAGTTTGATGATATTTGAACGACATTCAAATTTGAAATATAAGTATGGCAACAGAAATTTTTGGGCAAAAGGATACTTTGTTTCGACAGTAGGGCTAAATGCAGAAACTGTTAAAGAATACATCAAGAATCAAGAAAAAGAAGATATGATGCAAGATAATTTGTCGAACAAAGAACATAAGGACCCTTTCAAGGGTAAGCAATAGTGTTCAACACGGTTGTCAGACTTTCACAAAGTCCTTGAGGGCTACGTGAAGTAATCGCCCTTATAGGGTTTAGTCAGAACCACGCGTTTTACGCGTGGATACTATTGTGATATTAAAATCATAAATGTTATATTAAATATAACAAATATGTCTAATTTGTTGACTTTTTTAAAAAAAAGATTTATTCTTTGGTAAAGAGGTGTGGAAAATGGGAAGTGACGCATTATATATTAGTGTTTATAAAGCTTTGAAGAAAAAAATAATTGATGGCATATATAAAATAGATGATCGCCTTCCTACAGAGGAAGAACTAACTAAGGAATATTTTACTAGTAGAATTACTATTAAAAAAGCTATGCAATTATTAGTTGAGGAGGGCTTTGTTATCAGATATCCTGGAAGAGGGACTTTTGTTTCTAAAAAATTCCAAGAACTTGGAAACGGTAATAACTCTTCGTGTATAGTAGGAGTAATTTTGAGCAATATTTCTCCGGCTTTTGGCCTAGATCTTATTATTAATATTGAAAAGAACTTAAGTGATATAGGATATAGTTGTATATTTAAGAATTCAAGAGGTAATGTAGATTTAGAGAATCAATATATTGATGAATTAATTCAATTAGGTTGTAAAGGTTTAATTATACAACCAGTTCATAATGAATTTTATAATGAAAAGTTAATCTTTCATCATTATAACAATTATCCAATTGTTCTCGTTGACCGTGACTTTAATGGAACACAAATGCATTGTGTTAGAACTGATAATCTAGAAGCAACAAGAAAAGTAACAAATATGTTATTTGATAAGGGTCATGAAAAAATAGCATTTATTTGTAGCAAAGATTCAACAATTTCATCGATTGAAAATAGAAAGAACGGGTTCCAATCGGCATATTTTTATAGTCAAAAAATTCTTAAAGAACAATATATTGCAAACTTATTAGTCTGTTCAAATAAAAATTATTCAAAAGAGGATTTTAATAATGATGTAAATACTTTAATTGAATATTTAAAAAGAGAAAAAGAAATCACAT
>JAFQOI010000142.1 GCA_017403285.1 bacterium | reverse complement strand
TTATTCATTATGAATTAGTACGCATACATCCCTTTGTTGATGGAAATGGGCGTACCAGCAGACTTATGGCAACATTAATCCTATCAGTTCACAAATTTAATATCAACAATTATTTCACTTTAGACGAATATTACAATCAAGATAGGCAGGCTTATGTTGATGCACTACACAGTGCCGATAAAAACCATGATTTGACAAATTGGCTAGAATATTTCTGCTGCGGAGTATTATACTCAATCAATAAAATTAAATCAGAAGTATTGAAATTATCCGAAATAACATCAAAATATGATAATACCATCCAATTAACTCCAAATGAAATTTCAGTATTAACTCTACTTGAAGAAAAAGAACATATTCAAAATAAGGATATTCAAAAGATGTTAAATATTACTCCTCAAGCCAGTTATAAAATTATTAGAAAACTAAAAAATAAGGAATTGATAGAAAGTATTGGAAAAGGCAGAAATACAGAATATATTATAAAACATTAATCATCAACCTTAATCATCAACCAACTTGCTTTTTTTATTTTTAATTAAACTCGTTTATAGTTACTTAGCATATAATTGGCAGGTATTTTTTAATGAAATTTTCTGTTAATGTTGATCCAAGGCATTTTTCATTAAATACTTCAAATCCTTCTTTTGTTAATTCAGACTTAGAATTTATGGGAATTGCTCTAAAATGATCTTTTAAAATGTTCCAAACTTTTTCAACAGGATTTAACCATGGAGCATACTTAGGCATAGGTACAAAAAGAATATTTAACTTTTCGGCAATATTTTGGACAAATTCACTTGTATGAGCTGGAGCACTATCTAAAAATATCACTAACCTATCATTTTTTAACTGCTGTTCGAGATTTAATTCTTCAATTAATTGATAAACATGTTCTTTTTGTATATCTTTTCGTTTATCTTTATTTTCTGTTGATTCTCTTTTGCAGTGTTTATTTAATTTTCTTGCAAGAACCATACTTTTATCTTTTATATTATTTTCAATTGATCTTAATAGTTTTTCTAAGAATTCAGGATTATCTTCTTTTTCTTCCAATTTTTTAGTTATTTGTTTTTTTGATAATGTATATCGCCCTATGGCATTATTTAATAATTTAGTATCTTCTTTTGAATCAGAATAAACACTTCTCATTTTAAATAATGCTTTCCCAAATTCAAATTCATCTAAATTTTTCACAGCAAATAATGTTGATTCTACATTTAATCCTAAAACTCCTAAGAAATTTCTTTTGAATGAAAAAGCAGTTATTTCTTTTTCATTGGAAGTTCCTTCTTCATAAATTGTTTTTCGTGTTTCAAAATCAGTTTTTGAGGTTGATTCGTCAATAATCACAATTTTATCAGTGGGTTTTAACCTTGCCAAATCAATATTTTTTTTAGAACATCCTCAGGATTTTCATCTGCTTCCCTATATTTTGGGCGAGGAGAACCATAATTAAAACCTAAACTCCTTACAATTTCGCCTACATAACCTAAAGAGAATTTAATACCAAAATCATCTTCCAATATTTTCTTAGCGCCAGTCATTGTGAGATTTTTAGATTCTCTTAAGCGCTTTTGAAATGCAACTCTCATTTCAGGAGTTAATTTTGATTTTTTTCCTCCACTGAAATCAGGTTCTAATCCTTCTAAACCTTCTTCTTCGCAAAGGTGCGCCCACCTATTAATTGATCTATAACTTACTCCTAAGATATTTGCTACATCATTGTGATTGAAATCTTCCTCAATTAACCTCATAGCAATTAATCTTTGATAATATCTGGGAGATACGTTGCATTCTTTGATTTTATCATGCAATTCTTCAGGTTCCATTTTATTAAAAATATTAATTTTACTTTTCTTTGGCATGATAATATATTTGTCAGAACTAGTATATAAAAGACATGACAATTCTATGCTAAGTAACTATATGCTGGATTTAATTCCGGGACAGTTTTTACTTGGAACAGGTATTGGTTTTATGATGGCTTTAGCAGCGGATGTGGCATTATTCGATGTTCCTGCTGAAGGCCAAAATAACGCATCAGGTATTATTACAACTGGTGAAACATTAGGTTCATCATTGGGAACAGCAATCATTGGAATAATTCTAATTCTTGGAGTTATGGGTTGTATTAGTACTGCAGTCGATAACTATGCGACTGATTATTCAGGAGATGAACAATTCCATCAGGAGGTCTATGACTAATTCCAAAAATTAGACACTATAGAGGGAAAAGATAGTATTGT
>JAFQOI010000141.1 GCA_017403285.1 bacterium | reverse complement strand
TTTTGTGTTTTGTAACTTATTTTTCTATAACCGTTTTTTCATCTGTGAATAAATTCCATCTAACTTCTTTTATTAAATTAAATGTTTCTGCATCGTAGAATTTTACTACATACTGTTTTGAATCTCTATCATGAAATGCCATTATAATTATATCATTTTTAAAAAAAGTACTGGGATAAGATTCTTCTTCAAAATCTAAAAAATATTTTTTATTCCAATTCCATTCATTTTGCTCATTCTTTTCCAAATACGCATAATTATGATCTAAACCTGCATAAACATATATCCTTTCTAGTTTTTCTGAATAGTATATATTTCCCAAACTGTAATGTTCTGATTCATATCCTTTTGCATAAATATGTTGCAAACTTCCGTCTGGATTACGAATTGTTATTCCATAAGTTCTATCTCTTATTACAATTGTTCCATCTGGCAATACTAGAGAAGAAGACCCTCTATTACCTATATGTCCTTCATCAGCTTGCATAGCAGAAATCAAAATTGGTGTAAATTCTAACCTTTTTCCTTTAAGCTCATAAGTTCCAAAGCCTTCTTTTGTTTCATCATACAAATAATCATTTCCACAACCATAGATTTTTCCTTCTATATCGTGTAACTCTGTAAACAAATCATCAATATAAACAATCCCTTCATATTTCTTTGTATTTAAATCAATTACACTTACAGAACAGCCTTCTTCATAATGATATCCATGCATAACAAGTGCTTTATCTATTGATGGCAAGACATTTATTCTTTGTTGATTACATTCTTCATATTCTATTACATTTTCTGTTTTACCAGTTTCTGGATTGAATACTAAGGTCTTTTTACTCATTGGAGCACCTAGTAACCAAAGTTTCCCATCATAAGGTACGGCTTCTATCGCCATACTTTCGCCTTTATCTTCGCTATAGACAATCCGAGATATTATATCTTTTTTTTCTACATCTATTACAAAAGTTGACATTTGCCAATTTTCATCACTATAGTGATCAGTCCAAAAGCCAAAATATACTTGATTTTCATTTACACTAAACTTGTGTGTTATTCGCTTTACTTTTGTATCTAGCAAAGAACTTTCTTCCTTAAACCATATACAACCTACAAACAAAAATATCATTAGTATACAAAAAATATTTACTATCAGTTTTTTCATTCTACCATGCTCCCGGATCTTTTTTACCAACTCTACAATATTCTTTTGTATCTCCATCAATTACAATGTCCCATGGATATACTAAATCACAAGTAAATAATGTTAGTACTACAACAAATATAACAATTGAGATTGTGATTCTAATCCACCCTAAACTAATTGTCATTGATAGAACTTTAGGAACAAGGTTTCTAACAGTAAAACTCGAAGCTAAAAAACTACCATCAATATTTACACCTAAATCGTCCCAAATAAGCCAAGCAACCTGAGAACAATATAAGCCCTTCGAATCATTACTCTTTCTTAATTTTATTGCATATTCTCTTTTATCATAATTTTTTACATTTTTGTTTATTGCAGTTTGTATCTCAGATTGAGTTTTAGAAGAATTTACATGTAATAATTTAAGATTTTGTATATCTGTCTTATCTGTAATTTGATGATTTATCGAATAATGTGTAGTTTTTAATTTTTCTTTACCACTTTCTCTATCGGCTGTAAAAAACATTTTTTTACTTGCATCCCACAAGGCAGCATGACCTGTAATTACATCACCTCTTCCTGGTCCGTGAACATATAAAATATCTCCTGTCTTTAATTTAGAATATAATTCAGACTTATTATTACTTAACATTTCTCCCATTTTTTCTTTATTATCAACAATCATAGAACTATCATCTAAATAGCGTGGTTGAACTTGAGATGCATTATATTTTTGGATAGTATTTTCTACTGCTTGTAAAAGTTCTTCATTAACTATTGAATTTTCACTTGTAGAATTTAGTGTTTCATCTATTACTTCAAAACCAGCTTCAGAAAGTTCATCTGCTACAGGCAATGTCACGGTTGCCATTTCCATTGTGTGATTATTTACAACTTCCTGTATAGTACTTGTTAATTTCTCCAAGTCTTCCTCAGATATCTGAACATCACCACTTCTAGAAACAACATTTTGAGATAAAGTAATTTCAGAAACTGCTTGTTCAATGTCACTTTCTAATCCATCAAATGATAAATATTCATCAATTTTCTCTGATATTTTTTCTTCTGAAAAACTTTCTGAGTTTGAAATATTTTCTATCATCTTATCATAAATAAGTTTATCTGCTTCTGTTAATTGACTTGAATTTTCTAATTCAAAATTCACATCATTCAATGTTGTTTCTTCTGTATCAGAATTTCTTCTT
>JAFQOI010000140.1 GCA_017403285.1 bacterium | reverse complement strand
TCAACTTTTTCTTCGATAGCTTCCATTTTGTCAAGATTTTCTTGTTTTTCAGCTTCGAGTTCTTCTTTCATTGCTTTTAATTCTTCAGAAGATTTACCTTCAACATCTAATGTTTTTGTTGAAAATTCTGCTGTATCTTCTCGTGGTGTTAAAGCATCTAAATTAATACCTTCGATAAGAGCCATTAACGACTCATCATCATACTTAAGCGGGTTCACAATGTTCGTGTCCGTAAACAGGTAGGTTTTTCCATCAACCTCAAATGTTCCTGCCGCTTTGTCAAATGTAATGTTCATAAGCATTTCCTCACTTTTCTTTTTTTTCTAAATTACTTATACACAACTCTTACTTCGGCATTTGAAAAAAATACTTTAATTAATATTTGAATAAAAATTTGAAAGCCCTGCTATTACTGAAACATGCCCAGTTTACAAAACTTAATTAATTTTAAAATATTGTGTTTTGGGGCATTTACAGAGTTTCGTTTCTAAAACCATTTGATTTAGAAATGGTTCTACCAATGTTGTAAATCTTTTTTTGTAAATCTAATAATGTATTATAATTGGCACCATTTAGGCTTGTTTTATTTGGATAAATGGCGTATTTTGCCTTGTATTTTTCAATGGTTATATTAGGCATTATAACATTTGCACCAGATTCCAATGCTATAATTCTTCCCTCTTTTTTAAGTGTTTCCATTGCTGTCGTTGCTGGAATATTTATATCTGGAAGCAATAGCCTTGTTGCCGCCATTACTTTTAATGACAAATCAAAATTGTTTTTATTTACATATGCCAAAGGTGTATCAGGATGAGGAATAAATGGACCAATTCCAACCATGTCAGCATCTAATTTCTTGAAAAACAATATATCTTCTGCAAGAGATTCGATGGTTTGGTTTGGTAATCCTACTAGAGAACCTGTGCCGGTTTCAAATCCGAGGGATTTAATGTTGTATAAGCAATTTACTCTGTTATCGAAATTCATATTTGGATGAAGTGATTTATACAAACTTTTGTCTGTGGTTTCTATTCTCAAAAGGTATCTATCAGCACCTGCTTTTTTGTACGCTTTATACTCGTCATAATCTTTTTCACCAAAGCTTAACGTTAAAATTAAATCAAGTTTTTTTATTTCTTTTATGATATTGCATATTTTTTCTGCATCAAAAAAGGCATCTTCTCCGCCTTGTAATACAACCGTTTTGTATCCTAGTTCTTTTGCTTTTTTAGCACACTCTAAAATTTCGTTTATAGATAAACGATACCTTTCAATGTTTTTATTGTCGCATCTTAATCCACAATAAAAGCAATTTCTTTGACAAATGTTTGTAAATTCAATGAGAGCTCTAAGATGAACTGAATTTCCCTTAAATTCTTTTCTTGTTTTGTCTGCAGCGGAGTATAATCTGTTATCTCCAAAAGAAAGAAGATGAATTATTTCTTCTTTATCTAAAATTCTCGTATTTAATGCTTTTTTAATGATTTTTTCCATATCTTGGGCAGCTATGTTACCATAAAATACTCTCATAGTAAATATAATTGTCTTTAATAAGCAAGGCTAAAAATATTATGCATCTTATATCCTTTGTGTTTTAATTTTATTTTGAATGTGTTAAAATATTCCTGTACATTTAAGGGATAATTAAATGGAAGGTCATTGGACAGGTTATATAGGTAGTTTACACGTTCATTGGGATACATTAATAACAATGTGGACTGCTATGTTGTTCGTAATTTTTGGGTCTTTTTTACTTACGAGAAATTTAAAAATTGTACCTGATAAAATTCAAGTTATAGCAGAAGGACTTGTTAATTTCTTTTCTGGAAGTCTTTCTGATGTAAAAAATGGAGAAAAACATATACCATTAGTCGGATCGTTATTTCTATTCATCTTATTTGCAAATTTAATGGGGCAATTGCCTTTAAGGCTGATACACCTAAAACAAGGAGAATTTGCATCTCCCACAAATGATATTAATATGACAGCGGCAATGGCAGTTATTGTGCTTGTATATTACGTTGTTTTGGGTTTTAAAACAAAAGGAATACGTGCTATTTGGCATGGTTTTTCACTCGATGGTATAATTATTATGTTTGTTGATATATTGGAAATGGTTACAAGACCATTAAGCCTTTCGTTAAGGCTTTTTGCAAATATTTTTGCAGGTGAAATCCTTATTTCGGCTTTGCTTGGAATATTTGCGATAGGTTTGCCTATACCTGCAATATTCTTTGAATTGTTTGTTGCATTCATTCAGGCATTTGTTTTCATGATGCTCTCCGTGGCTTACATATCAACTGCAGTATCAAATGAACACTAAAGAAAAGGAGATATAAAATGGAAGAAGTAAAAACAATTTCTGATTTAGCACAATTAGGTGCAGGATTGGGTATCGGTTTGGCTGCTTTAGGCGTAGGTATCGGTATCGGTGTTGGTTTAAAAGGTTTATTAGAAGCAATTTCTAGACAACCAGAAATTGCAGGTAAGGCATTTACAAATTTCTTGGTTGGAGCTGCGCTTGCTGAAGCCTGTGCTTTGTATGCTCTTGTTGTTTCATTTAAATTGTTAGGTATGTTTTAATCTGAGGAATTAAATGGAATTTGATGCAACATTTTTAATTGCAACCGTCAGTTTTATTGTTTTTGTATTCATTATGAATGCAATTCTATATTCGCCTGTCTTGAAAATAATTAAAGCAAGACAAGATTATGTTGAAGAAAATTTTAGCAAAGCCAAAGAGACAGATGTTGAAGTTGAAAAGCAAAATCAATATAGAAATTCTGAATTAGACAAATCTAGAAATAGTGCACAAAATGCACTTGCTGAAAAAACAAAAGAGTTAAAAATAGAGCGTTCGCAAAAGATTTCAGAATATAAGGAAGAAAGTTATAGCAATATCACCAAAGAAAGAGAAAACCTTAGAGAATCTGCATATAATGCAAAAGAAACACTTAAGGACCACGTTGTTGATATCGCAAAGGAAATTTCATCTGTTATTTTGGGTGGTGTTGTAAATGCTGATGTAATTGATAAATCACAAATAAAAGAGCAAAGAAATAATGAATAATATTTTGGATACATTACTACAGTCTCAATTTGTACAGAGTAATACGTTGAACTTTTTATTGGTTCTTGTTTTTTTGTTATGGATAATTTCAAAATTAAACATTGGGCAGAAATTACAACAGACAAATGATAAAATAAAATATTATATAAGTGAAGCAGAAGAAGAGAAACTTCAAGCCGAAGCAAGATTATCAGAGATAAATAAAAAAATTGAAAACTTGCCTGAGGAAATAAAAGAAATTGAGCGTTCTGTTAAAAATGGTATTGAAAGTTTAACTGCTAAATCTAGAAGGGATGTCGAAAATCAGATGCAAGACATAGACAATAATGTTAAACGCATTATGGATTTAGAAACAAAGAAGTTTAAACAAAAGCTTACTGCAGTTGTTTCTGAAGCAAGCGTTAATCTCGCTAGAGATAATGCTTTAAGCCAATTGGAAAACAACCGAGAAATACATGATAAATATATATATGATGCAATTGATGAAATAGATGGTATGAATCTATGAATATAGGTGATGTAAAAAATATAAAAGCTGCAAAAAGATATTCAAGTGCGATTTTTAAATCAGCAGTTGATTTTGATGTCCTTGATAAGGTTTATAATGATTTGCTTTTTGCAAAGGAAACTATAAATCTTAATCCGCAATTGAAAGAATTTTTATTAAATCCAGTTATTTCAAAATTAGATAAAAAAGATGTCCTAACAAAATTATTTTCTCAGCATATAGATAAAACAACAAAGGATTTTCTATTTGTGTTGACAGATAATGGTCGGTTGGATATTTTAACTGAAGTATTAAACCAGTTTGTGCGCAAGTATAACGATAAAAATAATATTGTTAAACCTCAAATAACATCTGCTGTTGATTTAGATGAAAATCAAAAATCAAAATTGATAGAAAAACTTGAAAAAAAACTACAAAAAAGGGTTATACCAGAGTATCTTGTTGATAAAGATATAATGGGTGGATTAATTGTCGAGATTGATGATAAGACAATTGATTGTAGTTTAAAGACAAAATTTTATAATATGAAACAACAATTAACAAAAGGAAATAAATATGGCAACGATTAATCCTGATGAAATTACATCGATAATAAAAGAAAAACTTCAAAATTACGATTCAAAATTAGAAGTAAATAATGTGGGGACTGTATTAGAAGTGGCTGATGGTATTTCAAGAATATATGGTCTTTCTGATGCCATGTCGTCTGAACTTGTCGAGTTTCAAGATGGAAAAGGCACATTGGGAATTGTATTAAATCTTGAAGAGGACAATGTTGGTGTTGTAATTTTAGGTGATTATGCTCATATAAAAGAAGGAATGACCGTAAAAACGACAGGACAAATTGCTTCTGTTCCTGTTGGAGAGGGTTTGCTTGGAAGAATAATTGACCCTACAGGTGTTCCAATTGATGGACGTGGTGATATTCATTATGAAAAAACAAGACCTATTGAAAGGGTTGCTCCTGGAATTGTGACTAGAAAGTCTGTATTTGAACCAATGGAAACAGGATTAACAGCAATTGATGCCTTGACTCCGATAGGTAGAGGACAAAGAGAACTTATAATTGGCGATAGACAAACAGGTAAAACTGCTATTGCGATAGATACTATAATTAACCAAAAAGGCAAAGGTGTTATTTGTGTGTATGTCGCAATTGGACAAAAAACATCAACAGTTGCTCAACTTGCGAAAACTCTTGAAAATTATGGAGCGATGGATTATACAATAATTGTTTCTGCGCCAGCAAATGAGTCTGCTCCAACTCAATATATTGCCCCTTTTGCGGGATGTGCTATTGCTGAAGAATTTATGGAACAAGGGAAACATTGTTTAATTATTTACGATGATTTATCAAAACACGCTCAAGCATATAGAGCAATGAGTTTATTGTTAAAAAGACCATCTGGACGCGAAGCGTACCCTGGGGATGTATTCTATTTGCATTCAAGACTTTTAGAACGTGCTTGTAAATTACATGATGATTTGGGTGGTGGAAGTATAACAGCATTGCCTATCATTGAAACACAAGCAGGTGATGTATCTGCATATATTCCTACAAACGTAATTTCTATTACAGATGGACAGATTTTCTTAGAATCAGGTTTGTTTAATTCTGGTACTAGACCTGCTATAAATGCTGGTATTTCAGTTTCTCGTGTTGGTGGAAATGCTCAGGTTAAAGGAGTTAAACAAGTCGCTGGTAAACTAAGATTAAACCTTGCTCAATATAGAGAACTTGAAGCGTTTGCTCAATTTGCTAGTGATTTGGATAAAGCAACAAAGGACCAACTAACTAGAGGTCAAAAACTTATGGAAGTGATAAAACAACCTCAATATTCTCCGTTGAGTGCTGCCGAACAAATAAGTATATTATTTGCTGCAAATGAAGGCTTTTTGGATGATATAGAAAATACAAAGATTAAAGATTTTAAAAATGGATGGTACAACTTCTTTGATGCAAATATGAAAGAACTTGCTACAAAACTAAATGCTTCAGAAAAATTATCAGAAGACGATATGAATGCTCTTAGAAAAGAACTAACAAATTACAAAACAAATTTCTTTAAATAAGGATAATAATGGCTAATTTAAAACTTATTAAAAATAGAATAAATTCAATAAAAAGTACGCAAAAAATCACACGTGCTATGAAGATGGTTGCGTCTGCAAAAGTAAAAAAATCAGAAAATAAAGTTAAAGCATCAAGACCATTTACTTATGAACTTGAAAAGGTTTTTTACAGACTTTTGCATTCAGTAAGCGAAGTAGAAGCTCAAGAAACTAATTTTAAAGAGCCGTTGAATAATTATCCTGTTCTTTTGAAAGAGCGTTCAATCAAAAATGTTGGACTTTTGATAATGACGTCGAATAAAGGTCTGTCAGGGGCTTTTAATGCTAATGTTGTTAGATATACATTGAAAACTGTTGAAGAATATGCTCAAAAAGGTATAGGCTGTGAACTTTTTATAATTGGACAAAAAGGTTTTAATGCATTAAAAAGACAAGTTGATGAATATGGTTTCAAAATAGTTGAAACTTATTTAAGTTTTTCAGAAAATCCAACATCTTCACAAGCACGCTTAGTTGCTTCTGATATGGCACGTGAATTTGTTAATGGGAATATTGATTCGATGGAAATTATTACATCTCGTTTTCGTAATATGATGTCTTATTCTGTTGAAAAATGGGATATTCTGCCTTTGGATGATGTTGATTTTGATTATGCAAAAGAAGAATTTAAGGATATGGAAGTTGAACCAAATGTTTCTTCTATATTGTCAGAATTAG
This sequence comes from bacterium, assembly GCA_017403285.1. Lineage (GTDB taxonomy): Bacteria > Cyanobacteriota > Vampirovibrionia > Gastranaerophilales > Gastranaerophilaceae > Avigastranaerophilus. The sequence continues at coordinate 833 of JAFQOI010000140.1, read as the reverse complement.
TTCCTCTTTTTATAACAAGTATAATCTATCAGGCAATGTTGGAATCTGTTGCAAGTGAGTTAGCATCAAGAATGACCGCTATGTCTGCTGCGTGTAATAATGCAGATGAAATGATTCAGAAATTGACGGTTGATTATAACAAGGTGAGACAGGCAATGATAACACAAGAGTTGACTGAAATTACTGGTGGAAGTACAGCGAATAATAAATAGATTATGAATATATATAAACGTATAGGTATTAGTATTTTATCGATTACTCTTGCATGTGCATTCTTATATTTTGGTGCTTTAATTACTATTCCTAATGTTGTTGATTTAAATAAATATAAAGATTCAGTTTTTTCTATCATTGAAGAAAAAACAGGGTTTAAGGTATCTTGTGAAGATATTTCTTTTCAAAAAAGTTTGACTCCATATTTTAAAATAAAAATGCATCATTACATTGTTCTATATCCTAGCGATGAAGTATTTTTGAAAATAAAAGATGCAGATTTAAAGGTTAAAATTATTCCATTATTGTTCAAAAAAATTGTCGTTAAAGATGCAAATTTTAAAAGACCTATTATCAATGTTACTTTGTATAAAGATTTTACGACTTCTTTTGATAGATATATTAATCTTGATAATGAAATAAATACTAATGGCTATAATCTTGATGGTGTTATCAAGGATACTGTTTGTGAACGTTATAAACTTAAAATTTTTGATGAAACAACGAATAAAACATTTTATGTAGAGGGTGATAATCTTAAAATTTTAGATTTAATTCCAAATGAAAGGGTTAATGTTGTTCTAAAAGGTGCGCTATTTGAAAGCGAAAAAGAATTTATT
>JAFQOI010000139.1 GCA_017403285.1 bacterium | reverse complement strand
ATCAGAAATGTTAATTGATAATTGGTTGAACAAAAATGGTATTAAACACGAATATGAAAAAATAGTGGAAATTCCTAATTTTCCAAACACCACAATAATATGCGATTTTTATTTGCCAGAAAAGCGTATTTACATAGAATACTGGGGTAAATATGATGAAGCGTATATTGCTAGAAAACACGCAAAGAAGAAAATATACAAAGAAAACGATATAAATTTAATTGAATTAGATTATAATACAATAAAAGATATAAATAAGGTTTTAGGAACATTAAAATAAAAAAAGGAGAATCACTTATTCTCCTATGTATATTGCGCTACAACCACAAGGTAAATTAATTCCTTCTTGTGTTGGTAGTCCAAGTTCGTATGAATCGAATCTTCCTGGTTTATCTTTCAAACATAGTCTAAGTATGTTTTCTGTTACTGTTTCGCCAAGACCTGTTGTGTAACTATTAATCAACACAAACAAAGGATTAGGAACTAAGATTTTGGCACATAAATTTACGAAATCATACAAATCATCTTCTAGTTTCCAAACAGTTGAAGAACCGCTCCTTCCAAAACTAGGAGGATCCATTATGATAGCGTCATATTTATTTCCTCTACGAATTTCTCTCTCTACAAATTTTTTGCAATCATCAACAATATAGCGGATATTTGCGTTTTCTAATCCGCTAAGCGATGCGTTGGTTTTTGCTCTTTCAACTATTTGCTTAACACAATCAACATGACAGACGCTTGCTCCAGCACTAGCGCAAGCGACAGTTGCTCCACCTGTATATGCAAATAGATTTAAAACCTTAATAGGGCGTTTCGCGTTTTTGATTAAATCCATCATAATATCCCAATTAGCTGCTTGTTCCGGAAATAAACCAGTGTGTTTAAAACCCATTGGTTTAATAGAAAAAGTTAAATTCTTATAAGATATAGTCCATTCATCACTAAATCCTTTTTTAATATTCCATTTTCCCCCACCACTAGAAGAGCGTTCGTATTTCGCATTTAATTTATCGTAAGAAGCAAGATCAAAAGAACTTTTCCAAATGATTTGTGGGTCAGGTCTTAACAAATAAATATCCTTCCATCTTTCCAACTTCTCGCCATTACCTGTGGCAATTATTTCATAGTCTTTCCAATTTTTTGCTACTTTCATATTTTACCTCTTAATACAAATAATATAATTTATTATAGCATACAATTAAATAATAATTAATATGATAGATAGTTTTATTTGCAAAATATGGTATAATCAATTTACGAGGAGTGATTTTTATGGAACTAGTAATTTTGGCTGCAGGAATGGGAAGCAGATTTGGCGGACTTAAACAAATAGAGCCGATTGATGAATACGGGAACTTTATTATTGATTATTCTATCTATGACGCAATAGAAGCGGGATTTTCAAAAGTGATTTTTATAATCAAAGAATCAATGTATGACACTTTTTCATCAACAATAGGAAAAAGAATTAATGATAAAATAAATGTAGAATATGCGTTCCAAAGAATGGATGATTTAATTGTTCCTATTGGAAAAATTAGTAGGAGTAAACCATGGGGAACTGCACACGCTTTATATGCTGCAAGGGATAAAATTACCGAAAATTTCGCGATTATAAATTCTGATGATTATTATGGGAAAGAATCATTTAGGATTGCTTATGATTATTTATCGAAACTATCTAATAACTCTTTTGGACAATACGCAAGCGTTGCTTTCCGCGCTGCAAATACACTTACGCAAAACGGTGCAGTTAAGAGAGGTGTGTGTGTGCGTAACGATGATGGAAAATTGATGGATTTGATTGAAGCAAGTATTGTAAAGAAAGACAACAATCTGATTGCGACTCCTTTAGTGAATTTCCAAAATGAAATGATAATAAAGGAAGATTCATTAGTTTCTATGAATATGTTCCTTTTTTCCAAAGATATTATGGAAAAATTAAAAAGGGAATTTGAAGTGTTCTTAACATGTAACGAAACAAATAAACAACAAGATGAGTTTTTGCTTCCAGATGTTATAGGAAATTTAATTAAACAGCAAAAATGTACTGTTGATTTATTAGAAAGCCCATCTATATGGTATGGCGTAACATATTCTCAAGATAAAGAACATGTTGTTTCTTCTTTAAAAAAATTAGTTGATGAAGGTAAATATAAAAAAGGATTATGGTAAAAAAAGCGTTCAATAAGAACGCGGGATTTTAGCTAATCTAAAAATAGTTCAAGAACCGAATTCAATAACAAACTGCCTTTCAAGGTAGTTTTTATATTTGAGTTAGTCACTACTAAAAGTTTATTTGCTATGCAATAGTTTAGCTGACTTTTATATTTTTCAATAAAGTTAATACCAAACTTTTTGTTAAAATTGTTAATATTCAGTCCTTCATCCAATCTTAATGAAAGCATTATTTCCTCGAAAATAATGTCTTTTTTAGTTAATGTAGTTATAGAATCTTTAGAAAAGTCTTTATTGATATATTTTAGGATGTTTGAATTGTTAACATATCGCGTTTCTTCACGATATCCAGAAGCACCTAAACCAGCAGCGTCATAAGTTTGATTTTTCCAATAAATTTTATTATGATACGATTCATATTTCTTAAATTTAGAGAAATTAGAGATTTCATATCTTTTAAATCCAATTTTTTTAAGATTGTTGTATATACATCTATATAATTTTTCTTGTGTTACATCATCGACATTTTCAATCTTTTTTGAAAATAGAATTGTGTTTGGTTCAATAAGTAATGAATAATAAGACAAATGCTTTATAGGTAATGTTTCAACAATTTTAATATCTTCTTTGATGTCTTTAGCGGTTTGACCAGGGAAAGCAAATATTAAATCAATAGAAAGATTTTTAATATATTTTGAAGCTAATTTTATGTTTTCAATAGCTTGTTTTTTTGTGTGTTTTCTTCCACAAAATTCAGTGAACTTTTCATTAAATGATTGAACCCCTATTGATAATCTATTCACTTTGTTCTCGAGAAGAATTTTTAAAAAGTTTTCATTTATGTCCTCTACATTTGACTCTATACAAAACTCGACGAAATTTTTGTCTAATAAGTTTTTAAGATATTCTAATAGCCGTTTAAGATTTTGATAGTCAATGCAAGAAGGTGTTCCACCACCAATATATATAGATTTGTATTTTTTTGCACTATATTGTTCTAAATCCAAAAAAAGCGATTTAAAATAATCATCTATCCTTTTTTGATTATAGATGAATTTTTTAAAATCGCAGTAAGTACATATATTTCGACAAAAAGGTATGTGAATGTATAAAGCTTTTGCTTTAGACTTCATCACTATAATCCTTCCCTTCGATAACATCTTCTTCTTTTAAAAGTAGATCTAAGTTTGATTTCATATTTGCTTCTTCTTCTTTAGTATATGTGCCAATTTTAAATTTTTTTCTAATTAACCAGCAAACTAATATTAAAGAAATAACGACAACAACGACTATAACATAGCCAACTACACCATTTAGTTTTGCAAGAGTTATATTCATAACAATTTCCTCCTAAAATTAATCATCATCAACAGACAAAACTGTCATAAATGCTTCTTGAGGTATATCAACATTACCTACTTTTTTCATTCTCTTCTTACCTTCTTTTTGTTTTTCAAGAAGTTTTTTCTTTCTCGTAATGTCTCCACCATAACATTTTGCTAAAACGTCCTTTCGGTACGCAGCAATCGTTTCACGAGCGATAACTTTTGAGTTAACAGCCGCTTGAATAGGAACCTCAAACATTTGTCTTGGAATAATTCTTCTAAGTTTTTCTACAATTTGTCTGCCCCTTCCGTAAGCAAAGTCTCTATGAACTATACACGAAAGAGCATCAATTATGCTGCCATTTAATAGGATATCCATTTTTACAAGTTTTGTAGCGATATAGTTATCTAATTCATAATCAAATGATGCATAGCCACGAGAGCAACTCTTTAATCTATCATAGAAATTATATACTATTTCTGCTAATGGAAGTTTGTATATTAAATCCATTCTATTATCATCAATATATCTCAAATCCACATATATTCCTCGCTTGTTTTGACAAAGTTCCATTAATGGTCCAACATATTCTTTTGGTGTCATAATTGAAGCTTGAACAAATGGCTCTTCAATTCTATCAATTAGCTGAATATCGGGTAAATTTGAAGGATTATCCAATTCAATCATTGTTCCATCAGTTAGATATACATGGAAAATAACTGATGGGGCTGTGGCAACTAGTGCAAGATTAAATTCTCTTTCTAATCTTTCTTGGATAACATCCATATGTAACAAACCTAAAAATCCACAACGAAAGCCAAAGCCTAAAGCTTGTGAAGTTTCGTTTTCGAATTTTAATGAAGCGTCATTAAGTTGTAATTTTTCTAGAGCATCTCTTAGTAAGTCGTAATCGCTTGCAATAGTTGGATAAAGCCCGCAGAAAACCATTGATTTCAATTCTCTATAACCAGGAAGAGGCTCTTCTGCTGGGTTTTCAAAAAGAGTAACTGTGTCCCCAACTTGAACATCTTTTACCGTTTTAATGGCGGCTGCTATATAACCAACTTCCCCTGCTGATAGTTCGTTTTGTTTAATTTCTCTAGGGTTTCTTATTCCTAATTCAGTTACTTCGTAAGTTGCTCCTGTTGACATAATTTTAATCTTATCTCCAACTTTAACAGATCCATCCATTACTCTAACAACAATAACCACGCCTCTATATGAGTCATAAAAGCTATCAAAAATCATAGCTTTAAATGGCTTGTTATAATCTCCTTCTGGAGGACGAACATTTTTTACTATTTGTTCTAATACGTCTTTTACGTTTAATCCTGTTTTCGCAGAAATACAAGGAGCCTCATCACATGGTATGCCGATTACATTTTCTATTTGATTTTTTGTTCTATCAATATCAGCTGCAGGCAAATCAATTTTATTGATAACAGGTATGATGTCTAAATCATTGTCTATTGCCAAAAAGCAATTAGCCAATGTTTGAGCTTCGATTCCTTGTGATGCATCAACCACTAAAAGAGCGCCTTCACAAGCTGCTAAAGATCTAGAAACTTCATAAGTAAAGTCTACGTGACCTGGAGTATCTATTAAATGAAAAGTATATGTTTCTCCGTCGTCAGCTAAATATTTAAGTTGAACAGCATTTAATTTAATAGTTATACCTCTTTCTCTCTCTAAGTCCATATTATCAAGCAGTTGTTCTTTCATCTCTCTTTTTTGAACAGTGTTTGTAACTTCTAATATTCTGTCTGCAAGAGTAGATTTACCATGATCAATATGTGCGATTATCGAAAAATTACGTATTTTTGATTGATCTAAAGCCATAATCAGACGTCTCCTTATGCGAAATAAATTATAACATAATTTATCATAAATACCAACAAGAAAAAAAGTTTGAAAAAATCAAACTTTAAATTTCTTTTAAAAAGCCACTTGATACAACTTCGCTATAATTGTGATGCATGTTGTTGACTTTATTGTTATGATCCCACCATCTAGATGAAATAGGAAGCCTTGTTTCTTCGAGTTCATCGATAAATTCAATGTCTTTATTGATGAATTGTGTTAATTTGTTTTTAACATAATATAATCTTTCATAAAGACCACCAAGTCTAATATTTTGCTTTTCGTAGCCAAAAGCTTTGTTTTCTAGGTGCCATTGATATTCATAAGAGTTCATAAAGTTATTCAAATGATGTAAAACTTTACTAATTTTTCTAACATCTTTTCTTAAATTATCAAAATCTCTTGCTTTATAGTGGTTGTATATACTGATGCTTAACTCTGATTTAAATTGTAAAACCTTAGAAAGGTCATAAAGCGATTCAAAAATATATCCAAATTCGATTGATTCTAATGCAATTTTTCTCATTTGTTTCGAAATTTTTTTAATTATTTCACTGACATTGTCTAGAACAGCTTCATCGTATAATCCTTGAAGCAAGTCGTTATATAAATAATTGAAACTAAGGTTTCCAGCACTTTTATCATTTTCAGAAATGTTTAGTCTGTTTAAATTATCAATCTTTAAGTATTTATCGAAAGAAATACCAACAATCTTTTTGAAATAAGCTTTACTTACTTTATTTAGTTCTAAATTATGCGCTAATAAAGAGGCGTAGTATATTGATGGTAATGTACAAAACAAACTCGCATCTGCTGCACCATCCGCCCACGCAGTTACTAAATATCTATCTACATTAAGTTTTTTACATGATGTGATTTGCTCTTTTAATGCAAACATAGAGTAAATGTTGTTTGGAACAAATCCGCTCCATTTTTGGGTTCCACCAGCATATCCCATTTTATTATTTGTTAATTTTTGATAAAGTAATATTTCTTCTTCGCTAGCTTCTGGTGTTTTTACCCAATATCGCCAAACGATAGGTGTTATATTTTCAGGAATAGGTAATTCGAATTTATCTTTATCTTTACTTTCGTAATAAGATTGCATTATCATATCTGCCCAAATGTCACATTCAAAACCATATTTTTTTGTAATTTCTGAGACTCTTTTTAAATGATACATCATTATTTCTTCTTTTGCTACAGCGCCATTTCTATCAAAGAAAGCACCACGGCCAAGCGCCCATGCTTCGTCCATTCCAATATGAATTTTTTTGCATGTGAACATATTAGCTACAGCGGCAATCATTTTTTCAACAAATTCATATACCTTTTCGTCTTTAACAATAAAAATGTCATTAATATCGAATAAATCAACATATTGTTCATGTCTTTTTATTCTTCCTAAATGAGCTAATGTTTGAATGCATGCTCGTAATTCTATGTTATTTGCTATACAAAAATCATCAATCTCTTTGATTTCTTTCTTGCTATATCTACCCCTCATATACCCAAAGTAAGGTTCACCTTCAATTTCATAGACATCTTCTGTGTATAACATAATATATGTGTAACCAAAGTCTTTTAAAATAGTTATCAATTTTTTGAGTGTTTCTACTTTAGGTACAGCACCTCTTGAACAATCTACCATATAGCCTAAGTCTTTAAACTGATTCTTCTTACCTAATAACATAATGTATCCTCCATGTTTTTAATTTACTTTATTATAAATTAAAAAAAATTTTTAGTATACTGATTTTTAATTAATTTACACTTTTTAATTTACTGCTTTTTTTTTACATGAATATAGTATATAATATCTATGCAAAGAAAGAAGGAATAAACATGAGAGTTAAAATCCAAACAAAAGAAAAAATGAATGAAGAAATAGCTCAACTATTCATTGATACTGTTAATGAAAATCCAAATTGTGTTTTAGGACTTGCTACAGGCTCATCACCACTTGGCGTTTATAGCAAATTAATAGAAGCTTATAATGACGGGAAAGTTTCATTTAAAGATGTTAGAACTTTTAACTTAGATGAATATGTTGGCCTAAGTGAGGATCACGAACAATCTTATCGTTATTTCATGAATCATAATCTTTTTGATCACATTGATATTGCTAAAGAAAACACACATGTCCCATGTGGAAATGTTGAAAGTGAAGAAGGATTAGATAGCTATGACAATTTAATTGATGAAGCTGGTGGAATAGATTTACAAATTTTAGGAATTGGTTCAGATGGACATATTGCATTTAATGAACCAGGTACATCATTTGATTCACTAACACATATTGCAGAATTAGCTCAATCAACTATCAATGATAATTCAAGATTTTTTGAATCAATAGATCAAGTTCCTACTAAAGCTGTAACAATGGGGCTTGCTTCAATTATGAAAGCAAAAAAAATTGTTTTAATTGCAACAGGAGAAAGCAAAGCTGATGCAGTTAAGGGATTATTAATGGGACTAATTACAGAAAAAGTTCCTTGTAGTATTTTAAGAAAACATCCAGACGTTACTATTTATGTTGATCGCGACGCATATAGTAAGATTAAGTAATTATTATGGCTAAATGTTTTATTTGTGGAAACGAAGCAAAGCATAGCGAAACAATTAATGTTGTTACATGTGAGTGTGATTGCTGCGGTTCTTATGCATATGAAAAGAATTTTTTAACAACATATGAATATTATTTTTCTGTAAATAATTCTCAAAAAAGAAAAAAAACAGAAGAGTTTTTAAAGAAATATGTAAAAAAACATAAAGTATGCTTTGTAGATGATTTTGAAACATCACTAGTAATTGGATATGATTTAATTGAATTAAGAGACATATTAAATATGGTTGGTTATGAATTCACTCATAACAATACAATTGATTCAAACTGGACAGATTAAACGCTTCGTATGAAGCGTTTTTTTGTTTAAAAAAGAAAAAGGGACTATCATTGTCCCTTTGAATCTAAATATTTAATTGCTTGAAGTGCCGCTATTGAACCGTCTGAAGATGCAGTAACGATTTGTCTTATTCTTTTTTGTCTACAGTCACCAGCAACATAAACACCTTCAACGTTTGCGCAACACATGTCATCAGTAACTATAAACCCTTGCTCATCCAATGAACAAAGGTTTTTAAACATAGAATTGTTAGGCTCTTGCCCAATAGCCACAAATACGCTTTCAATATTAAATTGATCTAATAAACCAGTAGTTTGATCTTTTAGGATAATAGATTCCAAAGACTGATCTCCATTTAAAGCAACGACTAATTTATTAAAAATTACTTTTATATTATCTGTTTTAGCAATTTTATCAGCTAAAGCTTTTTCTCCTGTGAAACAAGGAAGATTTTGAATCATAGTAACCGATTTACAATAACTAGATAGTAAAATTGCTTCTTGCATAGCACTATTTCCGCCACCAATAATCGCAACATCTTTATTAGCATAAAAAGGTCCATCACATACCGCACAATAAGAAATACCATGTCCAGTTAGTTCTTTTTCTTTTTCTAATTTTAATTCTCTATGTTTACTGCCGGTTGCTATAATTACGCTTTTTCCTTCATATAAATGACCTTCGCATTTAACTTTAAAAGTATCTTCATCTTTGATAATTTCTAATACATTTTCAAACTCAAATGATACATTTAAATCCATTGCTTGTGCAACAAATTTATCTGCTAATTCTAGACCGCTAATAGAATTAAATCCAGGATAATTTTCAACCTTTGGAGAATGTGTAATCATACCTCCAAAAGCTTCTTTCTCAATAACTAATACACTTTTTTGAGCTCTGCTTGCATATATTGCTGCTGTTAATCCTGCAGGTCCAGAGCCAATAATTACAATGTCGTAAACCATATTAAGCTACAACTAATTCAGTTTCAATAAACTTACGAATATTAGAAACATTTTCAACTAGATTAACTTGACCTTCGCGAACAACCACTAGTGTAGGAGCTTGAGTTACATTTAATGATTTTGTTAATTCAGGATTGTCAGTAGCTAAAATTTCTTTGAATTGTACGTTTGCTTGAGCTAAGAAATTCTTTGCCATTCTACAATTTGGACAAGTTGCAGTAGTGAATAAATAAATGCCATCTTCTAAAACATTACATGTTTCTTCTACAACTTCTTCAACAATTTCTTTTCCTTCAAAATTATCCATAGAGTTTGCGATATTGTAAACTTTACGGTCTTTGTATTCTTGAGCTTTTCCATCATTCCAGTTTTTAACAGGTCTATAGTAACCAGTAATTCTACTATAAACTTCTGCATCCTTACCACAAATTGGACAAGTGTGGTGTTCACCAGCAATATATCCGTGAGTGTGACATACAGAGTATGTTGGAGATAATGTATAATATGGTAATTTATAATTTTCAGCAATCTTTCTAACTAAGTTAGCTGCTGCTTTCCAATCAGGAAGTTTTTCACCTAAGAAAGAGTGGAATACTGTTCCTGAAGTATATAAAGTTTGTAAATCATCTTGAATATCTAAAGCAGAGAAGATATCATCTGTAAACCATACTGGTAAGTGTGATGAATTTGTATAGTAAGGAGTTTCTCCTTCTTTTGCTGCTGTAACGATATCAGGATAACGTTTTTTATCATGTTTTGCTAAACGATATGTTGTTGATTCTGCTGGAGTAGCTTCTAAGTTATATAAGTCTCCGTATTGTTCTTGGTAATCAGATAAACGATCTCTCATGTGATTTAAAACTTTCTTAGTAAATTCTTGAGTTTCAACATGAGTCATATCTTTCTTAATCCACTTAGCATTTAATCCCACTTCATTCATACCAATTAAACCAATTGTTGAGAAGTGATTATTAAATGTTCCAAGGTATCTCTTAGTATATGGATATAAGCCTTCTTCTAAAAGTTGAGTAATAACTTCTCTTTTTACTTTTAATGAACGAGCGGAAATATCCATAATTTTATTTAATCTATTAAAGAAGTCAGATTCATCAGTTGCTAAATAAGCAATTCTTGGCATATTGATTGTAACAACACCCACAGATCCTGTTGATTCACCACTTCCAAAGAAGCCTCCTGATTTCTTTCTAAGTTCACGTAAGTCAAGTCTTAATCTACAACACATACTACGTACATCACTTGGTTCCATATCACTATTGATGTAATTTGAGAAATAAGGAGTACCATATTTTGCTGTCATTTCAAATAATAATTTATTATTTTCTGTTTCAGACCAGTCAAAGTTTCTTGTAATTGAATATGTTGGGATTGGATATTGGAATCCTCTACCATTAGCATCGCCTTCAATCATTGTTTCAATGAAAGCCTTGTTAACCATATCCATTTCTCTTTGACAATCTTTATATTTAAATGAACATTCTTTACCACCAACGATTGCATTTAATTCAGCTAAGTCATTTGGAACAACCCAGTCTAATGTAATGTTAGTAAATGGTGCTTGTGTACCCCAACGAGAAGGAGTATTTACGCCATAAATAAATGATTGAACACATTGTTTAACTTGCTTATAAGTTAAATTATCAATTTTAACAAATGGAGCTAAATAAGTATCAAATGATGAGAATGCTTGAGCACCAGCCCATTCATTTTGCATAATTCCTAAGAAGTTAACCATTTGGTTACATAATGTTGATAAGTGTCTTGCTGGAGAAGATGTGATCTTACCAGTTACACCACCTAAACCTTCT
>JAFQOI010000138.1 GCA_017403285.1 bacterium | reverse complement strand
TTATGAATGCATAATTAAGGATTAAAAAGAGAAAAACTTTATAGCGTATAAAAAATAACCACACCGACTAATTTAGTTTAGTACAAAGTGGTTATTTTTGTGGTTAAGATTTATAAAAATGCTACTTTTTCAGCGGCCTCATATATACAAATGGGGGAAGATTTAATAGGCAAGGAATATCTTATTTGTACCTAGCAGATACAATAGAAACTTGTTTAGCAGAGGTTCATTTACAAATAGGGCAGAATTGTAGTATTGGTGAGTTTAAGTGCAAAGAGCAGATGGAAGTAATCGACTTGACAAAATTTGGTAATGATTTGGAAATAGAAATTTGGCTTAAAATCTTGACACAGCCAGTATACGATGGAACACAACATATGTATAATATAACACGTTTTTTAGCAGATATATTTAAAAGTATAAACAGCAATGGTATATATTTTGAAAGTGTTCAAGCAGAAGGACATAATATTGTTTGTTTTGATCCAGCTCTTTTCCAACTTGTAGAATACAGCGAAAAAGTTTATGTTGCTACAAAAATAAAATATGCTTATCAGCAAGTAGAGGATTCAATACGAGAATATTCTAAGAATGGAAAAAACAAATACATAAGTTCATACAATGAGTATGAAGATGAAAAGAATGAAAAGAAATTTAAATATTTGAACGAGTGGATTGAAAATGAGAGAAAAAATAGTACAAGAAAAGCTAACAAGTAAGAAAATATGTCATAATGCATGAAACAAAGCTGTTGCATAACTGTAAAATGCGACCTTACACTTGTGAATTTTTAATTGAATGAATTGGGTTAGAATAGTACAAATTCAGATTTATAGTTGATTTCGATGTGGATTGATTATGTAATAATAAAGCCAATAAGTAAAGGAGGATGAATTGTGGTTTCTTACAATACTATATACAATTTTAAAAATCCAGTACGTCATTTTTTTGATATTGACAATTTGATATTTCGTAATCCCGGAGCTATTGACATTGAAGATACAAGTTGGACTGTTCCTATCAAATTTAGAGTCTTAAAAGAGGAATCAGATTTTAGAACATTAAAATTTCCAAACATACTTCAGCTAGTAATTGCTTATGAACATTTTAAAACTTTTCCAGAATTTAGCAATCCGCATGAATTAGAGCCAATCCATAAACGATTAAGTGCCAAAATGGATACTGGAGATTTTGCTATCGGCTCTTTTGAAGACCAGCTTCAAGCAGATTTTAATAATCTTTGTGTATATGATAATTTGTTAAGGTTAGATATTAAAGATTTTTATGGTCGCATATATACACACTATCTTGATTTTGGAACTTTGGTAGATAGATATCTGACAAACCTAAATAATGGTGCTACAAATGGGATTATTATGGGAAATTATTTATCCTTGTATTTTGCTGAACAGTATTTATGTAAAATAAGTCAACGAATAAAGCAAGAATTGAGGGTGGCAAGGATAGATTGTGAATATTCATATTTTTCGGATGATTTTTATTTCTTTTGCAATAAACATGACAATCAAGCAATTACAGAAATTTTTGATAAAGTATTAGAAGAGTTTGATCTTGAAAGAAATACTCATAAAAGTATAATTCATGATTATTCTTCATATACAAAAGAGACTATCATGACTCGTTATTGGAAAAAAATAAATGTTTACTGTAATACACATTTTAGAAATACCAGTACAAAAAATCGATTGGTGTTTATCAATCAGTTGGTATATAGAATTTCAAACTTTTCTACTAAAAACAAAAGAACCTTCATAAATAATTTTTTAAAAGGGAAATATTTTTATGATATTGCAGAAAAATTAGATAAATATGAACTAAAAGATTATGATTATCATGAACTTTGCTATTTATATAGAACTTCACCAGAGGCTTTATTATATAGCATTAATCTGATACGACAGATTCCTAATTTTGATGTGAATAGAATGAAAAAATTCTTTGAAGTACGATATAAAGAAAGCCTTAAAAATCCGCACCATGATGTTCAATTGTATTATTACTATGCAATTACTGTATTAGGCTTAACAGATATCTTTGATAATACTTCTGATTCTGTTCTAAATACAGAAAATCAGTTATTAATTTCATATTATATACAATTAGATTTATTTTCAGAGTCTCATTATCTGCAACTGAAAAATTTGACTGACGAAAAATATTGGCTTCAGAATTATCATTTGATTTTGAATAGAACGGAATTATTTTCTAATTTAGAAAATTCCATCAATACTTATCTAATACCAAAAAAATGTTTTCCGACCGATACACCTACGAAAATAGCTAGAAAACAGGTTTATTATGATTTTTACTTTGATAATTTGGTTTCAAGAAAATCCATTATAGTTGCACCTGTAGATATGAGTACTGTTATAGATATGTATTTGAATTGTCGATTTACAGAAGAGGCTACTTTAATGGCAAGTTCTTAATGGATATAGTGATTTCTTATTTGCAAATTTGAAGTAAGTGAACAAAAATAAAACAGCGTCAGGGCAGTTATAAACTGTAAAGGTTTGTAACTGCCCTTTTTGCGTTTACAGAACTTTTGGACAAAATGTCCAGAAGTAGAAAGGAGAAATTATGAACTATTTGCTACACAGGCTGTATGTTCCACCATAGCGGAACTACAGCAAAAAAAATCAAGGAGGGAAACCATGCAGGAGGAAGTAACACAAAAAACAATTGCCCTTGTTTTTAAATCCTCTAGGCTGACCGCTGATGTACTGAAAAAAGCCATGAAGATGTATCTTGACCACCGCAAAGCCGGAAAACAGGCAACGCATGGAAAAATGTCAGTCAAAAAATTAGTTGGACAGGGTATGGGAGCTTCGAGTATTGAGGTTACGGATAACAACATCAAGTCCTTTGAGAGAGTGGCAAAAAAATACAATGTAGATTTT
>JAFQOI010000137.1 GCA_017403285.1 bacterium | reverse complement strand
ATTATAAAAAAGAGGATTATCATGCTTATTTCTACATCAAGAAAACCATCTCAGAAAACAAGAACCTTCTGCAAAAACTTTTCCCACGCTTTTGGCTTTGATTACACCAATAGGGGAAAAAGCAGCTTAAGGGATTTGCTCATTAAAGCTAAGCAGTTAGGTCATGACAGTCTTGTTTTAGTGTATCAGATTAAGGGAAATCCAAGCAAATTAACTTTTTATGACCTTGAAGCAAATGAAAAGCTTGCTTTGCTTGTTTCTGTAAACACTACAAATGAACGTCTTCACATCAGTCCTAAGGATTTGAAAATCAGATCCACTGTAAGGGAGTTAGATGTTTTAGCTGAAGTATTGGGCATTGAAGTCACTACTGAACCTCAAGACTCAAATTACATTAGGATATCCTATGCTGATTATGATGATGACAAGAACTTTGCAATACTCTATTTTGTAAATAAGAAAGGGGAACAAATAGATTTCCAAATTAACGTTAAGAAAATAGTTGAGAATTAGAAATATATTTTTCAGGAGAGATTCATATTAGTGAAAGTGATATATTAAAGTCAATCAATAGTGACATTGTCATTGATTTTGACACAGAAAAGCAAGCTAAAATCGTTTACGATTCCATATTGCTTGAATTTGAGACTTCTCCTGATTACAGATCTTCAATGGATTTGAAATTGGATAAGAACACTATCATAATCACAATAGATGCAGAAGATGCAACATCATTTAGAGCATCCATAAATTCTGCTATCAAATGGATTAAACTGTCTGTTGAGATAAATGAATTGACTGAAAATTAATTTTTTAACTCTTCATAAATATTGCCAATTGATATCTTATCAAATTGTCATATCAATCAATAGTTTTAAATATTTAACTAATAATATATTATAGTATAATGATTTATTAGCTAATTATATTGAATAATTAAAAATTAAACTAATATTATTATAAAAAAGATTAAAGGTGAAAATATGGAAATTCCACAAAATATACAACATCAATTAAACCAATTCCAACAATTACAACAACAAGCTCAAGCTGTAACCATTCAAAAACAAAATGTTGACATTCAATTAAGAGAAACTGAAACTGCTCTTGAAGAACTTAAAAAGACTCCAGAAGGAGCTGAAGTGTTCAAATCTGCAGGAAACTTATTAATTAAAGTTGAACGTAATGAAACTTTAGAAGAGCTTGAAGATAAAGTTGAAACTCTTAAATTAAGACAACAAACCATGACCCGCCAAGAAGAAAGAGTCATGAAAAAACTTGAAGAGATGCAAGCAACCATCCAACAAGCTATGGGTGGAATTCAAGGGTAAATAGATTAAATTAATTTTTTTCTATTTTCTTTTTTTTATTTTTAATTTTTTAATTCGTATTGTATAAAATAATTTTTTTATTTTTTTTATTTTATTTCATTGTAATTTGTATAGCGATAATTTTTTTATAATCATTGTCATTATTTTTTAAGGTGTTAACATGGTATCAAAACTTAAGGAATTATCAGAAGATGATCTTGAAGACATTTCAAATTTCTTATCAGAAACTATTGTGAAGAAAATCTCTTCTTCAGTAAAGTCTCAAAAGGAAATCTTGGATATGGATGTAAGCATTGAAATTGATTAT
>JAFQOI010000136.1 GCA_017403285.1 bacterium | reverse complement strand
CAGATTCTTAATTATGATGTTAAAGGTAATGTCGTTGGCAATATTGAGATTGCTAAAAATAACCTTTTGAAGGGTAACTTAGATATTAATAATTTTTCTTTAAAATTAGATGATAACGTTTTAAAAAATAACAATGCGAAATTGATATTCAAGGGAGAAGAAGTTTCCATTGATTCTATTCTTCATACTTCCAAAACAGATGAAGCAAAGGTTAAAGGAAAATTTAATTTTGGGAAGAAGAAATTTATAGATTTAGCTATTAATGCAAAAAATATAAAAATAGAAAAACTTCAAAAAATAATTAATGTCTTTTCTCAGAGCCTTAATATCCCTGATAAATTCACAGATGTTAAATTGACTGGGATTTTAAATGCGGATTTTACGGTAAATTCTGACTTTAAAAAATTAAAATCAAGTGGAATTGCAGATGTTATTAATGCTGAAGTTTCTCATAAAGAAATACCATATAAAATAAACAAAATAAATTCACATATAAATTTCTGTGATAATAAAATCAATATTGAAAAAGCACAGGCATATGTTAATTCAACTCCAGTTAATGTATTTGGTACTATAAATGAAGATATGACAACTCAGATAACTGTTAATTCTGAGAATTTAGATTTATCTACAATAAGTGGTTTGTTCTTTAAAAAACAGGAACTTCCCTTTGAATTTATGAAAGGTAAACTTTCTTTTTCTTCTGAACTAAAAGGAAAAATTGATAAGGATTGGTCTTCTAATACAACTGTTTTAATAAATAATTTTAATGCAGTTGAAAAAACTCAAAGATTACCTATATCTGTGAGCACAGTTAATTTAAAAATCGAAAATAATAAAGATAAATTCTCCGGAAATTTCATTTGTAATGAATTTAGTTCAATATTTAATAAAAATCTTATATCCTCAGAATTATTAAAAATTTCTTTTGACGATAAAAATATAAAAATAGATGATGGGGTATTAAAAGTTATTAATTCTCCTATAACCTTTAAAGGAAAAATAAATAATTATTTAGAAGAAATTACCGGACATATTGATTTTTCTGGTGATATTTTATCTCAAGATATTGCAAATCTTATATCTTCATATGTGAATCAGCCATATAAAGCTGTAGGAAAGATAAAAACAGTTGGTGCAATTGATTTTTCAAAAGATGGAGTTAAAATTAATTCAAAATTGAGAGCAGATAAAGATAATTATTTATCATATGTTGTTATAAAAGAATTATTGAATAAACAATCTATTTTAAATATTGATGCATTAATAAAAGATAAAGATATAACCATAAAAGATATTTCATTGATTGAAGACGTTGCTCAAAAAAATGAACCACGAATGAAACTTGCTGGACAAATTATAAATGAAAAAGAGCCTATTTTTAAAAATTTTAGAATACAAATCCCTGATGTTATATCTGCTTCAATGAATTTTCTTGGTGGAGAAGAAATTTCATTTGTTGGTGACATTGTAGTTAATGACACGCTAAAAAATCTAGATATTAAGGGTAATATCAAAGTTTATTCATATATTATAAAGAAATTGTATACTGCGGTTAAAAATGCTGACATAAGTTTAAATAAAGATAACATAAGGATAATAGCACCAGATGTTATAATAAATACTTCTAAATTTAATGCAGTTATAGATCTAACCCCAGTATTGTCCGATGTTATTAATGTTACAAATGCGGAAATTAACTCTCTAAATCTTGATTTAAATACATTGTTTTCGATTATAGATAACGAAAGAAGTCCATTTGCAAAGACAATGTTAAATATAAAAAAAGGTAGCGCTACAATTAATAATTTCCAAGTTATTGATTTAAAAGCAAGAGATATAAGTACAGATTTTTCATTAAAAGATAATATTCTGAAATTTGAAGGGATTTCGGCAAACGCATATAATGGAAAAATTTCAGGTGCATTTAACTACGATATTAATCATTCGCAGTTAAATTTAAATCTTATAGGAAAAGATTTGGATATAAAGACTTCATTGTACGATTTGTGTAAATTAGAAGATAATATGTCTGGGAAAATGGATTTTACAAGTTCTGTTTCTTTAAGAACAGGAGATTATGAGTCAGTTATAAAATCATTAAGTGGTAAAATTACCTTTGATGCAAAAGAAGGGAAAATTGGAACTCTTGGTAAATTTGAATATTATATGAATGCACAAAACTTGCTCTACCACGGTCTTTTAAATGCAACTTTAAATAGAATTGTTGATGCAGTTAAACCTGATAATACTGCTAGGTTTAAAACTGCAAAAGGTAGTATATTCTTACAAAATGGATATATGATTATTGAAGAATTAAGAACTTGTGGTCAAAATATGAGTTTGTATATGAAAGGGCGTTATAATATGCTCTTAAGTCTTGCAAATATTGATATTTATGGAAGAATTTCTGATGAAATAAAATCTAAATTAGGTTCCTTTGCTGATGTTTCTATTTCTGAACTTGTAAATGGTAAACAATCCAAAAAATATGTTTCTACTATGCCAGTTCAAGCAGAATTAATTGAAAATATTCATCTTTGGAATAATGAAAATAATCAAAATACAAATACATTTAAAGTTAATATAAATGGAAACGTAAATTATCCAAGTGCAATAAATTCATTTACTTGGGTGGTTTCTGATGAAAAGAAAAACGAAGATCTTCCTGAGTTTTCAGAAATTCCACAATCTTTATAATGTTTCACTATTTTCAACACAATATTTTGAATGTTCTTCAATAGGAATTTGAGAAATTATATCAGTATTGAAAACTTTAAATTTTGTGTTATCTTCTTTCTTTTGGAAATCTCTGTTGAATTCAATCATCTTTGCATAATTAAATTCATTCTCCCATTTCGCAACAACAATTGCGGCTAGACAGTTACCAATAAGATTGACGGTAGTTCTCCCCATATCAAGAATCTGGTCGATACCTAATAGAATTGCAACGCCAATTATAGGATAACCAAAACTAGATAATGTGCCGGCTAAAACTATTAATGCTGCTCTTGGAACGCCTGCAATTCCCTTGCTCGTAAGCATTAATGTCCCCATTAGTACTATTAACTGGAATGCAGATGCTTCAATTCCTGTTATTTGCAAAGAAAAGAGCATTGCTATTGCCAAATATAGCGTTGACCCATCTAAGTTAAATGTATAACCGGTTGGCATAACAAATCCAACAATTTTTTTAGAAACACCGTATTTTTCTAATATAGTCATTGCTTGTGGTAGTGCCGCTTCGGATGTAGCAGTTGTAAATGCAAGTAGGATTGGTTCTCTTAGTGCTCTTAAAAAAGCAATTACTTTTACTCCAACAATTCTACAAGCAATATTTAAAATTACATACAGGAACAATATAAGTGCGAAATAAAGAGCAAAAATGATTTTTGCATAACTTAGTATAATTCCCATTCCGCTTTCCGCTATAGTGTATGAAACAGCACCAAAAACGCCTATTGGTGCAAAATTCATAACTATATGTGTAAATTTAAACATTATTTCTGAAAGAGAAGAAATACAATCAAGAACAGGCTTCCCTTTGTCTCCTGCTGCGCAGATTGCTAGTGCAAAGAAAATAGAGAAAAAGACTATTTGTAATAAATTACCTGTTGCCATTGATTGAACAATACTTGTTGTGAAAATGTTTACGATTACATCTGCGAAGGAACCATGAAGGTTTTGTGCTGCCATTTTAGATGCAACATCTAGCATATTTGCAGAAAGTACAGATTCTCCAAATCCTAGGCCTGGTTTAAAAATCAAACCAACGGAAAGACCAATAACAAGTGCAAAAGATGTTGCTGCTGCAAAATATATAATTGTTTTTGCTCCAAGTTTACCTAGTGTTTTTATATTTCCATGAGATGCAATTCCTGTTACTACAACAGAAAACAGCAACGGAGCAATAATCATTTTTATCATATTTAGGAATATTTGAGATAAAGGATGCATATGTTTGCCTAATTCAGGAAACTTCCATCCAACAATGATGCCAGCAACAAGGCTTAAAAATATATAAAATGTCAATCTATAAGTTTTCATTAATACATATTCCTAGGTTCATTATATCAAAAAAGAATTAATATTGAAATTTTTGATAAAAACTTATAGAGAAATATTAAAATTGATACATTTTATAACATATTATTATAGATTATTTTTGATGCTTTAACTATAAATTCTTTACCTTGCTGATTGTTATATGGTCTTTTTGCCAAAATAACAACAATATATTTTTTTCCAGTTGCTGTTTTCACAATACCTGCATCTCCAAGCATATATCCAATATCACCTGTTTTGTGTAATAAAATAGCATTTGAGGGAAGTCCTGCTTGTAAAAGTCTGTTGTTTTTTACGTGTGAAAGGTAATCACCCATTTTTCTTTTGGAAGAAGAAGATAACATATTCGTTGCATCCATGTTGTAAAACATTTTTGCTATTTCTCTTGCTGTTGTAACATTCGTGCCATCTAAGTCTGGAAGCCAATTGTTTACGTGAGTAGTTGTTAACCCCCATCTTTTTATTGCTCTATTTACTTCTGGCATACCACCCATTTTTGCCATTATCATATTTGTTGCGGAGTTGTCAGAGTTTTCAATCATAACCCTTGCAAGATTATCCATTGTGTGTGATATTCCACCTTGTGAATATTGCAGTCTTCCTGAACCAGATGCTCTATAGTAGTCATCTAAAACCATTGTGTCATAGAGTTTGAATTTTCCTTGCTCTATTTCTCTAAACATTTCTATTAAAATAGGAATTTTAATTATGCTTGCTGCAGGGAAAACTTCGTTTGCATTAATATCAACGTATGTTCCTGTCATATATTCCCAAACATATACTGATGGTTTTATTCTTTTGTAATCTTCGGCTAGAGATAAAAGTTTTGATTTTAATACTATTCTTTGGGTTGTTTCTTTTATATCAAGCATTGTCTTTTTTTCGTAGTTTGTATCTTTAAGAATGTATTTCCCTAAAAATAAATCTTTGTACAGATATTCGTGAGTTGGGAATAGCAATTTGTAGTAGTCTATATGTAACATTTTTTCAGAATTGTACGGAAATATAGGCAACACAAAATTTCTGAAAGAATATGGAAGAACGAAAAATAGTAAAAAGGAAAAAAACATAAGAGTAGTAATAGTTTTTATTGGATTTCTTTTTTGTTTTTTATGTTTTACTTTTTTAGTTTCTTTCTTTTTTTGAGTATTCATTTCTTGGAAATAGAATTGTTCGTATAAATTACTATAAGAGTCGTTATAATTGTAATCGTATTTCGGCACGAATATATTCTCCTCACTTAAAACATTATATTCTATTTGTTTTTGCCTGCAAAGTTTGTAAATTTGTGCAATAAATTGAACTTTTTTAAGAAATTTGCTAGAATAATTTCAAAATGGAAAGGGTATTAAATGAATAATTTAATTATTTTTTCAGATAACAATGTGCAAGCGTTAGAGGCAATGTGCGCAGAAGTTTCTGATGTTGAAGTTCGTGTTATGACTACGGATGAGATAAAGAATGTGGAACAATACAATCCTTCAGTTGTTGTTTTGGATATTGATAAAGAAAAACTCAGAGAACTTTCAATGATTATGAAATTCCCCGTTCCTGTATTAATTATTTCAGATGATATGATAGATGATATTAATCTTCGTGGTGAAGCATTTGATTTTGTTTTAAATCCAATAAATAAATTTGAACTAGGTTTAAGAATCAAAAATATGCTTAAAATAAAAGAACTTAAATACAAAGTTTCTAATATTGCAACAACAGATGAACTTACAGGCCTTCACAACCGTAAATATATGTTAGAAAGACTGGATGCAGAAATGTCTAGAGCAAAAAGATACCATTCAACAGTTTCTTGTATTCTTTTTGATATTGACTTTTTCAAAGTTATAAACGATATGTATGGTTATGAATGGGGCGATGTTCTTTTAAAAAGAATTGCTGATATGTTGTTAAAACTTGCAAGAAAAGAAGATATTGTTACTAGGTATGGTGATGAAGAATTTATGGTAATTTTACCAGATACTTCAGAAGAAAATGCATTTATTTTTGCGGAAAGATTTAGACGTGATGTGGAGAGAATGTCGTTTATTCCTAGTGGAGAAGATGAAAGACATCCTGTTAAAATTTCAGGTGGTATTTCTTCATTTCCTCAAATGGAAGGTGTTGATGAAAATTCTAACACTATCATTAGATATGCTGAACACGCTTTATATAATGCAAAGAAACGTGGTAAAAATAGAGTGGTGCTATTCTCTCAGGTGAATTTGGAATACTAACATGAGTATCTCGGATAGAAAGCCAATATCTTTTTCGTTTAATAATACGGAAAGGTGCCAATCTCGTTGCGTAACTTGTAATGGCTGGAAAACACCTGCTGATTGTGCTCAAAAAGAGATGACAACAGCAGAGTGGAAAGCAGTGTTGCTAAATATGCATAGATGGATGGGAAATTATCAGTTCATAATTTCTGGTGGTGAACCATTTATTCGTGATGATATTTTTGAAATTGCTCAATATGCAAGTGATTTAGGTGATACTGTTAATGTAATAACGAATGGTCTTGGTCTAACTGATAAATTGCAACAAGTTATTGATTCTGCGTTTACCAATATTACGTTTTCTTTGAATGCAGTTGAAAATCCATCTATTCATAATTGCTCTAGGGGTAGAGATGATGCTTTTAAAAGAACAATGGATGCAATTCAAAATTTGAACTTTATGAATAGACATCAAGCAAATCATAAATGGAAAAATATATTTTTGTCTACAGTAGTAATGCCTTCAAATTTCTCTGAAATCAAACCGATTGCAGAATTTTGTAGGGTTGAAAATATTCAAGTTAGTTATCAGTTGTTGGATAATGGGGATGCTTTTTATTCTCCTACTGAAAATGATGTTCAAATATATGGTAATGATATAAAAAAATCTGCAATTTATGCAATAAATGAAATTATAGAATTAAAACAACAAGGATACCCTATAGCCAATGGGTATGAACAGCTAAATGCTTTTAAGTTGCTTATAGATAATCCTAATCAGATTCAAAATATTGAGTGTATGGTGGGCGAAAATAATTTCGCAATTGATCCTTATGGAAACTGTCGTATATGTTTTTGTATGGAACCTATTGGGAATTTAAAAGATAGTTTGCCACAAGATTTATGGTATAGTGAAAAAGCAGAAAAAATTAGAGCAGATATCAAGAAATGTACAAAAAATTGTAGGCTTTTAAATTGTAATTTTAAATAGGTTTTATGGAAACAAGAAATAAAGAGAAATACTTAAGTTGCAAGTGGTTAGAGTCTGGCGTTTGTTTTGATAATGGCGTTTATGGTTCAAATGTTAAAGTGTGTTGTTATCTAAGTGCTCCTGGTGGTGGAAATACGATGATTTTTAAGGATTACCATGGAGAAAAAATTAATTGGGATGAGTTTTTTAAAATAAAAAGGGAATATAGAGATATACAAAAGGCTGGTGGTATTGTTTCTGGTTGTCAAGGTTGTATTTTTTTGGAAGAAAACTATTGGGACAATGATGATTATGTAGATTCCGTTATTTTTGACCACTTTACACGTTGTAATTGTAATTGTTCTTATTGTTATACAGATGAAGATAAAAAAATGTACAATAAATTAAAAACTTACAATGTTTATCCAATTGTTGAAGATATGCTAAAAAGAGGAATTTTAAAAACTGGTGGTGCAATTGGGTTTGGTGGTGGAGAACCAACAATCTTACCAGAGTTCGAAAAATTAATTTCTTTGTTGTTAAAAAAAGGATTTACGAATATAAGAGTTCCATCTTCAGGTATTAAGTATTCCAAAATTATTGAAAAAGGGATATCTACAGGACAATTAACAGTTGTTGTTTCGATAGATAGTTCCTCAAGAGAAACGTACAAAGCAATAAAAAAAATTGATGCATATAATAAGGTTACAAAAAACATTATAAAATATGCAAAAGCCCAGCAGTTTGGTTCTTACAATGTCACAAGCAAATATATAATTATTCCGAAGGTGAATGATACACAAGAAGAACTTGAAAATTGGCTTTATTTTAATAAAAAGAATAATATAGAACTTTTAGTTTTAGATATTGAAAATAGTTGGCTTTCAAAATATAGAGAAGATAAGCCAGATGAAAAGATTTTAGACTTGATGCGATATGTTGAAACAAAAGCAAAAGAAATGGAATTTTTTAGATTTGAACTTTGTGATAGAGCGAAGTATTTGCTTTAAGTTTAGACTTCATATCCACTAAATACTATTGCACTGTTGTAGTCGGTTGTTTCTTCTTTTACGCTTTTGAAAAAGTCACGAACTAGAATTGTATTATTTTGAAGAAGTTCAAAACGATTTTCTCTAAAGAAGTTTTCGGCCAAATCACCTGAACTTAAATATTTTCTATTTTTTATGTACATTTTAAAATTTTTATTTCTTTTTGTTATTTTTTTGAGTGCAAAAGAAAGAACATATGGAAATAAATCCATATATTGATTTGGAATTATTGTGTCTACAAAGTAATTTGTATTATCAAATGTTTTAATTTCAACAAAGGCTTTAATTATTTTGTTCTTTTCATCTTCTAATATGTATTTAAAGTCGATATCGTGATGTAATCCTTGCAGGAATTTGTCTTTAAATTCACCATATTCTTTTGATAAAGAGTACTTATATAATGAATTAAGGTTTTCATTGTATAATTCGGCGACTCTATTTGCATCTTCATTCTTAAACGTTTTAAATGCTTTTTCATCTAAATCTGGGACTAAGAAATTAACATTTGATACAGCCCATAGTGACTCTGATGAACAAGCACGGAAACCACATCCTTTTATAAATAATTCAATGAGTTCAGCGTTGTTATCGTCAACCGAAAGATAAAAAGTGTCAACGCCTCTTGCTCCAAATTTTGCAACAATATAATCAACGAGTTGTTTCCCTGTGTCATATGAATTTTTATCAAGAAACAATCTTTTTATTTGCCATTTATAAGGATTCCCAGTTTGTGCTTTTATTGTTATTAGTCCTTTTAATTTGTTCTCATTGTCAAATGCAACGTATGTTTCAGGAAGACGTCTTAAATATACGCTGAAAAATAAGTTTTGAAGATGTGTTGTTGGAACAGAAAGAAAGAATAATCGTCTGTAACTTAAAACATTATCATTACATACAACCGATATTAATTTTTTTGCGTTTAGGATGTCAGAATAGTTTATTTTCTTTATTTTTGCCATATTTTAATGATACATTTTTTTTTAGAAACATACAAGTGAAAAGTTAAGAAAAAATTAATATCTATTGAGTAAAAGGATTGATATTTTATAATTAAAAAGGATAGATGTGAGGATTATATGAAAAAATTTTTTAGCAAAAAGGAAATGGAAAATCCTTTTTTGAACGAAAACATTGATGATGGAGAAAATACACAAACTATGGCTGAAGAAACAAAAGAAAATGAAAATACAAATGTAGAAAATACTGATGAGAGTATTGTCGAAGAAACTGTTAAAGAAACAGTAGAAGAAAATCAAGAAAATAAAGAAGAACAAACACCTCAAGTTGATGAAAATGCAGTTTTAAAATCTCAATTAGAGGAATTAAATAATAACTATTTAAGATTGGCTGCTGATTTTGACAACTATAGAAAAAGACAAGCGCAAGAAAGAGAAGCACTTCTTAAATATGGTGCAGAAACTTGCATGAAAAAAGTTATAGAGGTTGTTGATAATTTTGATAGAGCAATGCAATCAGTAGAAAAAATAGATAATGTTGATAAAATGAAAGAGACTTTTTTTGTTTTAAATAAACAACTAATTGATTCATTAACAAAATTGGGATTGGAACAAATTAAGGCAGTTGGCGAAAAATTTGACCCAAATATTCATGAGGCTGTAATGCAAACGCAAACTGATGAATATGAAGAAGATACGATAATAAAAGAATTACAAAAAGGATATAAACTCGGTGACAAAGTATTGCGTCCTGCAATGGTTGATGTTGCCGTTAAATAGCTGAAAGATTAGAAGAAAATGAGTGATTATTACGAGTTATTAGGTGTAAGCAAAAACGCAACAAAAGATGAAATAAAATCTGCCTTTAGAAAAATGGCATTGAAATACCACCCTGATGTAAATAAAACACCAGAGGCGGAGACTAAATTTAAAGAGATTGGTAAGGCGTATGAAACGTTAATGGATGATAACAAACGTGCGACATACGACCGTTATGGTGAAGATGGATTGAAAGATGCAGGGTTTAGTTCCGCTGGTCCTTTTGATGGTGGCTTTGGTGATTTAAATGATATATTTGAGAGCTTTTTTGGTGGTGGTTTTGGATTTACTCAAGGTTCTTCAAATCCAAATGCGCCTCAAAGCGGTTCTGATTTAAGAATGAATTTGCAAATTGAATTTGAAGAAGCAGTATTTGGTGTTAAGAAAACAAAAACAATAACACATTTAGAGCAATGTGATGAATGTGGTGGTACGGGTGCAGAAAATGGTTCTAGTCCGGAAATTTGTCCGACATGTGGAGGCACCGGAAAAGTTCAGTATGTAACACAAACTCCTCTCGGTAGTTTTAGACAGATTGCGACATGTTCTGAGTGTGGTGGTAGCGGAAAAATAATAAAAAATCGTTGTAAAAAATGTAAAGGAACTGGACGAATTGAGGCAGAAAGAACAATTACTATAAATATTCCTGCTGGAGTTAATGATGGTTCTAAAATAAGGCTTTCCGGTGAAGGAAATTGTGGAAAAAATGGTGGCAGAACAGGTGATTTGATTGTTGTACTTTATGTAAAAGAAAGTGAACAATTTAAACGTAACGGATTTGATATATATTCAAAAGTCCAAATCTCTTTTCCTCAGGCTGCTTTGGGAGATGTTATTGAAGTCGATACATTGGATGGAAAAAAAGAACTTACTATCCCACAAGGCGCAGAAGAAGAAAATATGTTACAATTAAAAGGACTTGGCGTCCCAAATCTTGGCAATTCGAAAAAAAGAGGCAATCACTATTTTGTTGTAGATATTGTGACTCCAAAGAATTTGACAGAAGAAGAAAAGAATTTGTATAAAAAACTTTATGAAATTCGTCACAAAAAGAAGCCTTCTTCTAAATTCGTTGATAAAATGAAAAATGTACTCCATAATTAATCGAGGCGATATGAAATTAAAATCTTTTATTTGTGTAGGTTTAATGTTGTTGGTAGGTTCTTTGTCTGCTGAAGCAACACAACTCCCAAAAGAATTAAAAAGTTATTTGGTAATGCAAAAAAAAGTGCCTAGTATAAGGTTTGACGGTGTCGTTGTATATAATGATAACGTTATGTATATCCCTGTTTTTCCTGCTTATCCTGATACAGTTGAAACATTGAAGATTACAAAAACATATCCTGAAAATCAAACAATGGATAAATTTCCTGACATGGTTCTTTTTAATAACAACATGGGCTTATTGAAACTTATAAGAACAGATAAGGATACTTTAACAGTAAGAGATATTTCTGATATGCCTGTTGAAATTAAAACAGGACTTTTACCACAAGATATTATGGTTCCAAAAGGTTTAGTTTTGCCTGAAAGTTTAGCAGGATTATTAGGTGATGTTCAAATCCCCTTAATCGGAAGTGCTAAAACTCCAACATTTGTTTCTAAAAAAAGGTCTGCACCTCTTCCAACTGGAAAGAGGGTTTCTGATGCAAAAAAAGAAAGCGTTCCTGCTTCTTTGAAAAGTAAATTATTCTTCGTTAATAATTTTCAAACAGAATATTTGCAGGTATTTTCCCCTTCAGTTTCAGAACCTTTATATTCTTTAAAAACATCTGATGTGATGAAAGATATAGAACCTGTTTCTAATGGCAAATTTTTGCTTGCAGCATCTGCCAATAAGAAAAACATTGATGTTATCGATGTTGACAATGAATATGTTGCTAAAACAATTGATTTGACAGCGCTTCCAACGGAAATCGCAGTTGATGAGGTGAATCAGAAAGCTTATGTTGCAAGTATAAAGGATGAATCACTTTCTATTATTGATTTAAAAGATATGACTTTTAAAGAGAAAATACAATTGGTTGGGGCCCCACAAAGACTTTCTCTTTCTGATGATGGCAAAAAGATTGCTTACGAAGATATGAAAACTTCTGCGATTTATGTTCTTGATTTAGATATGGACTATGAAAATAAATTGATTACTACATATCCAAATACTTCAAAATTAATATTAAAAGATAATGTTATTTACGCAATAGCAAGAACACAGCCAAAATTAAGAATAATAAGTTTTGATTTGTTGCAAGATAATAAAGTCGCAAAAACAAAAAAACAAATTTTAAAAGAAGAAGAACAGAAAAAACTTGAAAATAGTGATGCTGAAGACATTACAGAAAGTCTTGCTTATGTTGATGAGATGGAAACTTCTGTTGTCGAAGAATTAGTTGAAAATTCAAAAATGTATGCAACTAGCATAAAAGATATTGAAGTTAGTGCTAAGCCTATAGATATGTACTTCAATAATGGGAAGGTATATGTTCTTTGTGCTGGTGATAATAGCGTATATGTTTACGATGTTGCAACAGGTACGATGAAAAATAGTAGTTTAGGTATGGATGGTTTTGTTAAATCATTTGCACCTGTACCAAATTCAAATTTGGCGGTTATAACAAATATGGCTAATTATAAGTATGCTGTGTACGATATGGGTAAAGAAAAAGTATTGCAAACACAGCCAGTTAATGATTATATAAATATGATAACAATTCTGGAAAGAAGTAATGGACAGTAAGACTATAGACGTTTTATCTAATTTAGAAGTAACTGCAGAAAAATTTTGGAATGTTTCAAGGCAGAGCGCAAATTTTATTAGTATGTTAATAAAAATAATGAATGCAAAAAATGTTTTGGAATTAGGTACTTCTAATGGCTATTCTAGTTTATGGATTGCTGATGCATTGAAAGAAACTGGCGGACATCTTACAACTATTGATTTCTGGGAAAAACGACAATGTATAGCAAGAGAAAATTTTGAAATTTGTGGTCTTTCTGATATTGCTACTTTTAAAATTGGCTCAGCGTATGATGTTGTGAAGAATGAAATTAATGAAAATTTTGACCTTGTATTTATTGATGCAAATAAAGGAGAGTATGTAAAATACTTTGAAGTTGTGCATCCTCTTGTGAAAAAAGGTGGTGTTATTCTTGCAGATAATATAACGTCGCATTATGAAAAGGTTATTCCATTTATTGATGCAATTACTAATAATGGATGTTATCAGGTTCAAATTTTAGATTTGCCAGATGGTCTTTTGATGGGATATAAATATCAGGAGTAGATATGAGTAAAAACATAATTTCTGTTAGTGGTGATAGTATTGATATCTCTAATGTTGGTATTTTTTATAATCAGGAAAATCAAAAGGCAAAATATACTGGTGATATAGTAAGAGATATTTTAAAAAAGAATAATGTACAATGTTCTTTGTTAACAACACAAGAATATTCAACTGAGTTTTCTTTTGTTATCGTTCTTGGCGGTGACGGCACTATATTAAAAACTTCAAGATTTTATTCTTCATATAAAGTTCCTGTCTTAGGTATTAATTTAGGTAGATTGGGTTTTTTATCACAGGCAAAATCTTCTCAAGCAGAAGAAGCAATAAATCATATATTAAGCGGTGCATTCAAAATTGAAGAACGAATGATGTTAACAGGAATGGATGGAAAACTAAATGCATTAAATGATATAGTTATAAAAGGAGATGGCTTTTCACGGACATCAAGATTGTATGTTCATATAAATGACAATGTTGTGTGTGATTATTTGGCAGATGGGATTATTATTTCAACTCCAACCGGTTCGACAGCATATACATTATCCGCAGGTGGACCTATATTATCTCCCGTTTTAGAAGCAATAGTTATTGTTCCTATTTGTCCACATACTATGAACGCACGCCCAATTGTTGTTCCGTCAGAGGAAGTCATAAAAGTTACTTCTAGTCAAAATAAACCGCTTCTTACTATTTCTGCTGATGGGCAGGAGACATTTGCAATTAAAAAGAATGACGAAATTGAAATTAAAAAAAGTAAAGATAAAGCAAGACTTGTTCTTTTGAACTTAGAAAAAAATGCATTTTATTCTGTATTAAAAGAAAAATTGCATTGGGGACTAAGTTGGAAAGGCTAAAATGATAAAGTCAGTTTCTGTAAGTAATTATATTTTAATTGATAATTTAACTCTTGAACTAGATAAAGGATTTAATGTTTTTACTGGTGAAACTGGTGCAGGTAAAAGTATAATTATTGGTGCAATTGATGCTGCATTAGGTGCAAAATTAAGTAAAGATGTAATTAAAACTGGTGCGGACAAGGCATATATTGAACTTAATATTGAATTAGATGATGATTTTGATAAGACAATCCTTGTTCAAAATGGTATTGATATTGATGGGAATGAAATAATAATTTCAAGAGAAATCTTACCAACAACGTCTCGTTCTAGAATTAATGGAATGCTTGTTTCTCAAGATTTTGTAAAAGAAATAAGAGAAAGGGTTTTAGATATACATACTCAACATCAAAGTTATAATTATTTACAGCAAAAAAATCATATAGTGTTGCTTGATAATTTTGCGCTTAAACCACATAGGGATAATGTTGAAGAATTTAATAAAAAATATTTAAAATTTCAAAGTTTGAATAAACGATTAGAATTTGCTAAAAATTCTGTTGAAACGATGTTGCAACAAGCAGATTTTCTAAAATTTGAGATAACAGAGATAGAAAATGCAGATATTGAAGATGTTGATGAATGTGAAAAATTAGAAAAAGAACTTGATATTTTATCAAATATTGAACGATTGAAAGAACTTTCTTTTTCTTCTTATCAGACATTGTATGGTGAAGATGAAAACATTATAAGTGCGCTTGGTAGTGTGAAATCTAACTTAGCCAAACTTTCACAGATGGATGAATCCGTTTCTTTGTTGGAAGAAGACTTTATTAATTCTTATGAGATTTTAAAAGAAGTGGCTTCACAACTTAGAAACTATGCAGAATCTAAAGAAAATGATAATGAAAGAATGGATAAGATCCAAGAAAGATTGAGTTTGTTAGAAAAAATAAAACGTAAATATGGAACAACTCTTTCTGATGTTTTAGTGAAATATAATAGTCTTTGTGAAGAATTAAATAGGATAGAATTTTCTCAAGACGATATAGTTATACTTGAAAAAGAAATAAGTGAATTATCACAAGAGCTTTCTGTTCTTTCTCAAACTATAAGTGGAGCGAGAAAAGAACTCGCAAAAGTATTGTCACAAGCTGTTACCAATGAGTTAGAAAAGTTAGAACTTCCAAAGTCTCGTTTTGAAATTGCTGTTGATAATTCCCCAATGAATGAAACTGGTATAGACAGAGTTGAATTTATGATATCAACGAATATTTCAGAACCTGTAAAGCCTCTTGCTAAAACAGCATCTGGTGGTGAAATATCAAGGATTATGCTTGCAATTAAAACCATTTTTGCCAAAGCGGATAAAACAAATACAGTTATTTTTGATGAAATAGATACTGGAATATCTGGTAAGGCTTCTCAATCAGTTGCAGATGCTATTTTTGATTTGGCAGCTACGCATCAAATTATTTTAATAACACATCAATCAATTATAGCGGCAAAAGCAAATAGTCATTTTTATGTAAAAAAAGAGCAAACTGATGTAACAAAAGTAAGCGTTTATAAATTAGATGGTGAAAATAGAGTAAAAGCAATAGCCCTACTCTCTGCTGGAGAGATAAACGAAGAGTCAACTTCATTTGCAAAAAAACTTTTAGATAAATAAAACCACCTCACTAAGAGGTGGTTTTATTTTTATAATGAAGCTTTCCATATTGGTATTTGTTCGTTTCCTTTTTTTGCATCTTTTAGGTTTGCATAATCAGGATTGTCTTCGACATATTTCTTTTCCACATATTCCATGTGCCTTTCCATTTCTGCTTGCCATTGTTTATATTCTTCTGATATTTGGAAATCACCTGTTCCTATTGGTTTTTTTGTATTAAACATTGGAGGTTGTGGATTATCTTTTATCCAGTCTTCTTTTTCTTTTTCCATTACTTTATCATGTGCATTTTCAACAGCAAGACCTTCTTCCATTACTTCTTTATATTCAGGGTGTTCTTTTGCATATTTTTCTCGACATTCTTGCTCTATTTTTTCTATATCGACTTTTGCTCCGAGAATAGTAGCTTTTGTGGCATTTTGAAGGATTTCTTGTTGTACCATTCTGTCTATTTCTGCTTCGCCTTTTGCATATATATCTGCTTCTTCTGCTGTAAAATCAGCATCTTTTCTTGTTTGTAGTGTTTCATCTTCACCATCTAATTTTTCTTTTATTTTTTCTAAAAGTTCAGATGTTATTTCTATTTTTGGGTTAGTTCCCTCTGGTTTCTCAGATGGGAAAATATTAATTTCTTCATTTTTGGTAAAATGTTCCATATCAATATTGCCCTTGTAACCAAAAAATGAATTTACGCCATTAATTTTTGTTGAATCAGACATTGTTATATTCCTTTCTTTTTTTGCATAATAATGCTATTCGGAAAAAAAATATATTTCTTTAATTATAAAAAATAAATTTTTTGCAAAGAATTTGTTAGGTATTGTGTAAATATATACTCAAAAAGTGCAAAAAAAAAATGCAAGTTTAAAGTAAGATTTAAGAACTTGCAATATTTACACTAGCCGAAACATTAATAACAGAATTATTATACAACGTAATCCCATGTAAGTAAAGAGTACAATTTAACAAAAATGGGTATAATTCGAAAAAATTAATAAATATTTACAAAATAAATCAATTTATT
>JAFQOI010000135.1 GCA_017403285.1 bacterium | reverse complement strand
TTTATTATCCAACTGGAATATGAACACTCATTGACGAATATGCATCTCTATAGAATGTACCAACAGGATTTGTACCATCACTTATCTCATTACCTTGTCCATCCATAATCATTACATGACCATACGGATGTCCTGCGGTAGCACCTAAGGAAACAACTGTACCTGCAGGCAATGAAAGCAAGAAGTCTTGCACTTCACCAGCACTCATACTATCAAAATCAAAATCCGTATACTCAACAAAGTCATCTCGACCACGCATTACTTCGGTATAATCACATCCATTACCATAAGTTCTTTCTCTTCCGGTTGCGGCAACAAGAGATTCAGCAACACCCGCAGCACAATATCCACCATAATTGTTATTTGGATGCAATGCTGCCGCTTCATCTGCCAATTTTTGACCATATTCAGCATTATACATAGCAAATGGACTTACAGCATTTTCTTTTTGAATTTCTTTTGCTTTTGCTTCATTTAATTGCGTATTTATTGCTTCAAGTTCTGCTTGTTTTGTTTGAACAACTTCATTAGCAGTGGCAAGTTCTGCCTCTTTTACTGATTCTACATTTGCTTTTGCTTCTTCAAATGCCGTTTTTGCAGCAAGTATTGGTCCACTATTTTCGAGTTGCGCAATTTCCGCTTCAATTTGATCTTTTCCTCTAGGATCTTCATCACTACTATTTAATTTTGCAAGTTCATCTTCTTGTTCTTGTAATTTAGTATTTAAATCATCCAAATCACTATTCATTTTGTCAAGTTCAAGATTTTGCTTTTCAAGTTCAGCATTTAATTCTGAAATTTGAGAATTTATTTTACTTATTTGAGCATCTATTTTCGATTGCATTTCAGGATCATCGGAAGATTGACCTTGCAATGATGTCAATGATGAATTCAATGCGGCTATGCTTGATTCTGTTGATGCAATTGTTGCTTCTTGAGCGGATATTTCACCTTCTTTATCATTTATTGATACTTTGGTAGCATCAATTTCTTGTTCTTTTGCTGCTATATTTGCCAAACAAGTTTCAAGTTCTGTACCAAGTTCTTCATCTGCTTCTTTAACGGCATCAATATATTCTTGTTCTTTAGTGGCACAATCTTCTTTAGCAGCATTAACCGCTTCATTTTGTCCGTTATGAACGTTATTTACATCTGCTCTTGCAGTATTTAATTCTTCTTGTTTTTCTGCTTGTTTTGTTTCTAACTCTTCAACAGAAAGTGATTCTAAATTTTCTCCAGAACTTTCTCCTGTAGAAGGAGTTGCAACACGTCTTCCAGAAGAACCACCCACTCTATTTCCTCCGGTTGTTCTTCCAGCCGAACTTGCATTTGACGCTTGTGGTCTTTGCACTTCTTCAGGTTCTTCAACTTCTTCAACTTCTTCTACTTCATCTGGATATGTAAATTTACCATCTTGTATATCTTGCAATGCCCCTACAATATCTTCTAAAGAAATTGACTTATCATCGCCATCATAATCTTTTATTGCATCATAAAAATCATTGATTTCTTTATCGTTAATTTCACCATCTTCATCTCTATCAAGAAATTGTGAAAATTCTTTATCTTGCAACAACTCATTCATTAGACCAACAACAACATCTTGATCTTCATTCTCTGTGCCACTAACTTCTTCGCCATCAATAGGAGGAACGTCTTCGGTATCTTCTTGAGGTTCATCTTGTACTTCGTCAGGATTTACCAATTGTCCATTCACAATTTCATATTTTTGCAACTGGTTCAAATTTTTAACTAATTCAGACGCATCAGATGCATCTAATTTTAGTTCTTTTTCCACATACTCAGTAAACTCACGAATATTTCCAAAAATACTGACATCTATATCAGATTTATCAATATCTTCACCTTGATTACTTTCCATTTGTTTATTCAACAAATATTCTTCAAACCCTATTTTAATTTCTCCAAAATTCATAAAGATACCTTTCCTTATACCAATAAAATATCGACTTAAAAGCTCAAAATATTTAGAAAAAAGAGGGTCAATTTTACAAAATTTAATATATTTTAAAGAATAGTGAACATTTTAAATTTAGAGACCTTTCAGTAATCAATTAAGGAGCAAAACATGATAAATTCTTCACTTTCTATAAATCCAGAACCACATTTATTTTCAAAACTAACAAAGAATAAAACGGCTGAAACTCCAGCAAATAACGTAGCAATAGACCAAAGAAAACTTTTTATAAAAAGTCTTAGTGAAAATTTATCTAATGAAAATCCACAATTACAAATAGCACTTACTGATATCACATCAAAAATGTTACAAGGTGACATTCAAGGCGCTATGGACATTTTAAAACCACTACTTCCAAATGAAGCAGCAATAAAAGAAACTTCTATCGGAACAGCCGTTATGGCGAAAGGATGGGAAAAACCTGTAGTTTTTCCAAAAGAAAGTACTTTTAAATGGCTTGGCTGGGCAGATGACACAAAAAAATTAACCACAGAATCACTATGGGAAGCAGCATACGGACAAAAACCTGCGGCAATAATTGGTGCTATTGGAAATAGTAACATTAAACCAGAACAGGTAAAAGGTGGTTGTAGTCTTAGCAAAAAAGAATTATCTGCAAAATATGAACAAGCAATTACAGATTTTTATCGTCCTATAATCACATATTTGCAAGAAGTAGGTGCGGACACAAAAGATATCGGTTTTGCATTCGCACACAGCGATTGTGGTGTGGATAAAGCTTCAAGAGCAGTTGTAGAAGAACACGGATTAAAAGGATTTGCGACAACGCCTACAGCATACACTCAATACTTAAGGGGAAAAGAATGTCCACCATCGGAAGAATTTCCAAACGGATTTATTTTAGCAGATTTTCCATTCCCTACAGTACTTACAAGAAATTTAACTCAAATTACTGATTATGCTGAAACATACGGAAAAATGGTTGGAGCAGACAATCCAATAAACGTATTTGGTGGTGGAGAACACGCTTTTATTCAAGATACAAAAGAATCATTATTTGGAAAAAATGATTCTATCCCTGTTCCTGTTGATATTATGAAAGATAGATTTGGAATTGTAATACCAGCCAGAAACGAAAATGGGGTAGTTACAAACGCATCAAGAAAAATCCTTGAAGATGTAAATGGTTCACCATACGAACAATTTAGATATGCATTCAATAAATTTTTACCATCTTCTAAAACAAAAGAAGACATAAAACAGTATGACCCACAAATGGCAACAACTGCAATCATTTATGCCAATTTGGCAAATGCTGGTAAAATAAAAAGGTAATTTAACCATATCTTTTCTAAAAATAACGTCTTATTCCAAGTGAAAGAACAATTCCATTTCTCCCTCCATTTCTAAATGTGGATTGAACAAAAGTAGAATATTTTTCACCGGCTGATTTTTGTACGCCAATTCCATATTGAATATAAGGATCAACACTTATATCCCCAACACTTACATCATTTGGAGAAAAATTAGATTCATTCATAATGTTCCAAATTGCTTGAATACCAAAATAAGGTTGCCATCCATCTCTTAAATTACAGGTGACTTTCATACCTGGAACTAATTGTATAGAATGAACTGGTTCAGATTTAATTCGAACATTATAAGAATTAACATAATCAAACGTATTTACGAACAAATATGCTCCTAAGAAACTAGATTGAAGAACAATTTTTTCGTCTAAAAATTCAAAATTATATCCAACTTTTAGCGCCGCCGTTGAATTTAACATTGAAAAATTCTCACGTTCAATCGAGGTACTTATTTCAGAACCAGTTGCCCCAACAGTTGCTGCAATCCCAATAAAAAATTTATCCCTAAAGAAAACACCAGAAATCCCCAATTGACCACCTTCTTGATAAATTTTTCTTTTCTTATATTTTTGTTTTGAACCAGTATAACCAATATGAAAAGTTAATACAGAATCCCAGTCATTACTTAAATTTATAATTTTCGTATCATATCCAATATATGTCCCATACCCATTATTTTTAACTTTATTTTTATTTTCTAATTCAATAGTTTCAAAAGAAACATATGGTCTTAGCCAAAGACTTTCAGTTTTTTCTGAACGTTGTTCGGGTGAAAATGTTGACACTGAAGAACTAGGAATTGTTACTGCATAAACATCAGAACAAAACAGAAAAAATAATATTATAAAAACAACTAAATTTTTATGCAAAACATCAACCTCTTTGTCGAAGTTATCATTAATAAAAATAATTTGCGTCCCTCTCTAGCATATAAAAACAAAAGATGTATTATTGAAAAAAACCTGAAAATATAAGATAATTGTAGAGAAATGGAGAGATGTCCGAGTGGTTTAAGGTGCAAATCTCGAAAATTTGTGAAGGGGTAACTCTTCCGAGGGTTCGAATCCCTCTCTCTCCGCACTTCTATATAAAAGGTTAAAAATGAAATCAACAACAGAGAAAAAGATTGCTGCTATTCTTTCCATAATAACAAATGCAGGCATTATACTACTTAAATTCCTTGCAGGTGCAATTTCCGGTAGTATAAGTATTATCTCTGAAGCAATTCATTCAATGTCTGACTGCCTTGCATCTATATTGACCTTTTTTGCAGTATCTCGTTCTAGTGAACCAGCAGACAAAGACCACCCATTTGGTCACGGAAAATACGAAGACATGTCTGGATTTATAGAAGGTGGACTTATTGTTTTTGCAGGACTTTTTATTGTTTATAAATCATTAACAAAACTAATTTTGAACCAACAAATGAATAGCGAAACTTCACTCGGAATTACAGTAATGATTATTTCAATAATTACAAATTGGGTGGTAAGTAATTATCTTCTTCAAGTTGCAAAAAAGACCGATTCCATTTCTCTTTTTGCCGATGGCGAACATTTAAGGGCAGATATTTTTTCTTCTGCCGGAGTTCTTATTGGATTAATTCTTATTAAATTGACAGGAATAACAATTCTTGACCCAATCATAGCATTAATAGTTGCTTTCTTCATAATTAAAACAGGCTATCAAATATCAAAAGAAACATTGAACAATTTACTAGATGGCTCACTTCCAGAAAATGATATACAAAAAATAGAAACAATTTTAACAGCAAACAAAGAAATAAAAGGGTTTAAAAATTTAAGAGCAAGAAAATCTGGACAAATAAGAGAAATAGAAATAACAGTGTTTTTCGACCCCCATATTAGGATTTGTGAATGTCACAATATGTGCGATAACATTGAAACCCAAATGGGAAAAATACTAGAAAACACAAGAATTCATATACATCCCGAACCAATTTGTTATGAACAAAATTGCAAGAATTCAAATTGTATAGAATAAAAATTTATTCAATAAACTATATGCAATTTTTAACGCAATATGATAAAATCGAGTTATAGATAATAGAAAGGATAATTTTTATGTCGGAAAACAAATATGCTGGAACAAAAACAGAACAAAATCTATTAGAAGCTTTTGCTGGAGAGTCTCAAGCAAGAAACAAATACACATATTTTGCATCAGTAGCAAAAAAAGCAGGTTACGAACAAATCGCTGATTTCTTTATCAAAACAGCAGAAAATGAGAAGGAACACGCAAAACTTTGGTTCAAAGAACTTGGTTTACTTGGCAATGTAGAAGAAAATTTACTTGCAGCCGCAGAAGGTGAAAATTTCGAATGGACAGACATGTACGAAAGAATGGCTAAGGAAGCAGAAGAGGAAGGTTTTAATGATTTAGCAGCAAGATTTAGATTAGTTGCAAAAATAGAAAAAACTCACGAAGAACGCTATCGTAAGCTATTAAACAACATTGAAACAAAACAAGTTTTTACAAAACCAAGCGAAAAAACTTGGGAATGCAGAAACTGTGGACATCAAGTTGCAGGAAACTCTGCTCCACAAATTTGTCCTACTTGTAATCACCCTCAATCTTTTTTTGAAATTCATAACGAAAATTACTAATACAAAAAAGAGAATAAAGAAATAAGAGACCGATTTTCGGTCTCTTATTTCTTATTAATATTACGGAAATAGTTCTTCTCTTCTGTCTTCACCTTCTGGAGTGTCACCATCAAATGGGGAATCACAATCCACATTATCGTCCGCTGGTGGTGTTGGTTCTGGCTCTGGCTCCGGAGTTGGCTCTGGTTCTGGTTCCGGAGTTGGCTCTGGTTCTGGTTCCGGAGTTGGTTCTGGCTCTTGTGGTACATCTTCCACAGGAGGAGTATCACCTATGCCATCATCTGAAGGGTCAACTGGATCTGCCTCTTCACCACTTCCAATTGGCGGAGTTTCTGGTTCTGCAGGCGGAGTTGGCTCTGGTTCTGGTTCCGGCGTTGGCTCTGGATCTGGTTCCGGAGTTGGCTCTGGTTCTGGATCTGGCGTTGGCGTTGGATCAGGTTCCGGAGTTGGCTCTGGTTCAACAGGGTCTGCCTCTTCACCACCACCAATCGGAGGAAGATCTGGTTCTGGGTCCGGCGTTGGCGTTGGATCAGGTTCTGGAGTTGGCTCTGGTTCTGGGTCCGGCGTTGGCGTTGGATCTGGTTCCGGAGTTGGCTCTGGTTCTGGGTCCGGTCTATGAACAGGACGATGAACAACTGGTTTTGGTTCATCTTTTTCATTCTGTTTATAAATCTCGGTTTTACCAACCGCAGTACCTTTTTCAATAGTTGTATGAACAATCAATGTGCTACCATCACCATTAAGTAATGCTTTTACACATTCTCTAGTTTCAGGATTATTGTAATAGTACGACACATTGTTCTTCTGTTCTTCTGTCCAATTTGCCATTTCTTCTTCAGTTGGTCTTCTTACCCAACCATTATCAATATCAATGCCTGCCTTCTTCAAGGTTTCTTTTTGCCATTCATAATCATTCAATTTTGTGGCATCTTTTATAAGTGATTGTACAGTCAATTCTTCAGCACTGTCTTCGTTTACATTACCATTGATATATTCTGTAATTTTTTCAAAATCGTTTAAATCTAAATCTTTCGCACCAGTTCTTTCTTCGATTGATGCAAGAGAAGTAGAATATTCATCATCTTCGTCAGCGTCATATTCGTTATCATCTAAATTCTGCATTGCAATTAGCAAAGCATCAGAAATTTCCTCTTCAGTACTATCTTTCATATTAGTACTTTCAAGAAGCTCATTATAATTATCCTCACCAAAAATGGATGTAAATTCATCTTTAGAAATTGTTCCATCGTTGGCGGCTTTTTTTAAAGCATCAATATCTTCTGCAGAATTTTTACTCCCCCACAGTATGCCTTGAAAGTTCGTATTATTCACTTCACTCATTAACAAACTCCTTTTTCTAGTCTACATAGCTTACACAAGATAGTTTTCGACATTTTTTTCAAAAACTTTAATACGACCTAGAAAAATTTAAGTTTTGTAAACAAAAAAGTTTATTCTATCTTTTATTTTCAATGACATCAATTACTTGATTATAAAAATTTATATTATGCGCCCTTGCATCACTTAGCGCATTTTCATAATTTTGCGCTTCTTTTAATTTATCAATCAAGCAATACTCTATATCATCAGGATTTTCAACATAAACTGGCTTATATTTTAAGGTTAAAAATTTATCACTAAATTTCGTATTACCATTTCTAGAAAAAGGGAGCACAATAACTTTTCTATTCAACAAAGTAGCCCAATATGCGCCATGAAATGAATTAGTAATTATATATTCTGCTCCAGACAAGAACTTCAATGCATTATTTAGTGCATTTTTTTTACCATAATCTTGGTTATTTTTATATATTTCAAAAGAATCTATCAAAAACGCTGGAAATTCATACTCCGAATGAATATAACATCTAATTTTTTTCTTTGGCTTTGTATTTCTATATTTATCAAAAAGCACAGACATACAAGATACACAAGGAACATACTTATATTGTGTATTAAAATCCCTTATACCAAGGAGTTTACATCCATTTATAATATCTGCATCAACAATTTTTCCAATAGGGGAGTTATCAAGTCCAATACCCCAAAAAATCACATTATTATTATCTTTTAATTTAACCATTTCCTCAATAGACTTTTTAAAAAATTCTTGCAACAAACCACCACCACCGATAATAAATGTTTTGTTTTTAGGGTTAGAATGATTATAATTATATATTTCTAATTCTTTGCAATTTTTAAACCTAGAAAAGTAATTTTTAGGACAACAAGATAAATCGCCCACATTATCGGTTGTTAGATAATGAAGAAAAATGACCTCATCCTTAAAGTTTTTTTTAAATAAATTTAAACGCATTTTAATTCCTCAAATAATTAGATTTAATAAAAAAGGAAGTCTAAAAGACCTCCTTTTTTATTTAAAAGCATATCTTTATTGTTTATCAAACATTTGCTTAATACCATCGACAGAACTTAAAATACCAGTTGCTTCATAAGGCATATAGACAACTTTATTATTTTCTCCTGAAGTTATAGCATTAAGTGTTTCCAAATATTTCATGGCAATTAAATATTGATCTGGTTTACCTTTATCTGCTAACGCATCAATAATTCTATGAATTGCTTCTCTTTCAGCATCAGCTTCAATTATTCTTGCTTGCGCGATACCTTCTGCTCTAAGAATTTCAGCTTGTTTCTCACCTTCTGCTTTATTAATTGCTGCCATTTTTTCACCTTCCGCTTGAAGGATTGCAGATTTTTTAATACCCTCTGCTTCAAGAATTGTAGCACGTCTATCTTGCTCTGCTTTCTTTTCCTTTTCCATTGCAGATTGTATAGATGCTGGTGGAACAATATCTTGAAGTTCTACACGATTAATTTTTACGCCCCATTTATCGGTTGCCTTATCTAGAATTTCTCTTAATTTATCATTGATAAGATCACGAGACACTAATGTCTCATCCAAAGCCAATTGACCAACAAGGTTCCTTAAGTTCGTTTGTGTTAATTTTTCAATTGCTTCAGGTAAATTTTCAATTGAGTATACAGCTTTTCTTGCATCTATAATCTGAAAATACAACAAAGCGTTAATACTTATTGTAACGTTATCTTTTGTAATTACATTTTGTCTGGGAAAATCATACACTGTTTCTCTTAAATCAATACGAGGTGAATACGTTACAGC
The DNA here is from genome assembly GCA_017403285.1 of bacterium. Lineage (GTDB taxonomy): Bacteria > Cyanobacteriota > Vampirovibrionia > Gastranaerophilales > Gastranaerophilaceae > Avigastranaerophilus. The sequence continues at coordinate 8,629 of JAFQOI010000135.1, read as the reverse complement.
AGTGTATATACGTCCATCCAGAGTTCTTTGTTTTGTCATTTTTAACATTTCTCTCGGTGCATCAATAAAAGGAACAATTATATGGAATCCTGCCATAAGTGTTTTCGTATATTGTCCTAATCGTTGTATAATAACTGCTTCTTGTTGTTGGACAATAATAATACCTTTAGAAATATATATAATTACAGCAAAAACACAAACTATTGCAAAAAAGAATAATCCGCTCATTTATTTCTCCTATACTTTTTCTACATACAATATTAATCCATCATGTTTAATGATTTTAACATCCGCATCAAAAGGGATTTCATCTCCTTCAGCAGCCAATCTTGCCTCCCATCTTTCATCATAGATAGTAACAGAACCAGATTGCAATGTAATTGGCTCAATGCATTTAACAACTTTTCCTATATATTGATCATTAAAATCAGAAACATTATCTTTCTTTAGTATCTTAGTAAGCATTGGTCTTACGAAAATAATTGCAAGCAACGACAATATTGCAAAAACAATAAGCAATCTAGTAAAGCCAACATTCCAAAATATTGAAACAATTGCAGTTAAAATACCGGCAAATGCAAAGTTTATACAAAACATAGTTGGGATATAAATTTCTACAACAACTGAAATTATCGCTATTATCAAAAACCAAAACCAAATTTCCATTATATATCGAACCTTTCTTTTTTTACTCTATTAATATAACATTTTTTGGCTCAATGTCAAAGAAAAAACCTCTTTCGAGGCTTTTCCATAATGTTTTATAATGTTTATATTTTAGAACAAAAATCCTTTTATTAAATCTTTTCCAGATGGCGAAGATGAACCTTCTTCGTTCTCTGTAGAAACAGGCAAGAATCCTTTAATCAACTGTTTTGCTTGCTCCTTCAATTCTTCCTTACTTGTAGGAATTGTTACCGTACCAGTAGCTCCTATAATTTCTTTCGCTTCTTGTATTTCGGAATCTAACGCAAGCCATTTAAAGGAACGAATAACTTTTGCAGGTTGAGCGACATCACCTCTAATAACAACTTGGAAATTAGCACTATTTTCTGTCAATGGAGGAATTTGTTCCAATTCTTTTTCAGAAACAGGCTCACATAATTTCAAAAGAACTTGCCCCAACAAAGGATTCATGCCTGCTGAATTTTTGACATAAATGGCAGGATTTAAATTTGCCAATTGTCCCATTGAAGATGTTGCCTGAGGAGATAATTTCCCTCTTAATTTCATATCAGCATAATTTTTTAAGACATCAAAATTACCGAATATATATGCACTCATATAATCCCCAGCCGAAGTGATTGGATTAATTTGTGCAATACCATTATTAAAAGTCAAATGACCTTTCAATGTGTTATAACTACCTGTATCAACAGTAGATTTTAAAACACTACCAACTACGGTGCTTAAAATTGCAACACTTTTTATGTTATCTGCTGCAACTATATTTTCCAATTTACCAATAGGTCCTAAACTGCCATCTTTCATTGTAAAATCAACAGTTCCTTTAAGGCTTTTAACCTGTTCTTCGTATGTAGCACCTTTTAACGAAATATTGGCATCAAAATCCATAGTTCCTGTCAATGTATCTTTCATTGCTGCAGCATCTAATAGTGTTTTTTCAACATCTAACCCTGTCCCTTTTACATTTGCATTTATCAATCCAGATATAAGGTTCATTGACACTTTCCCTGAAATACGACCATCAAAACCAGTCGTAACAAGGTTGTTTAAATAAAATATATTATTTGAAAGCGATATTTTCCCTGTAGTATCCTTTAAAGTAATTGTTCCTGATTTTATTTGTTTTATATCAATAGAACCATCCTTAATAACTACAGGTAAATTACTGCTTGAAGTAGAAGTACTAACTGCCGCTGAAGTTGCCGTTGTATAAGGAGTTGTATACTTAATTAAAGCATCTGACACTTTCATTAATTTATCCGCATCAGTATAATCAGATATTAAATTCAAATTTTTTATAACAAAATTTGTTGAAGGTGTTAAATCCGCCTTCATTAACGCATCATAGTTAGAACCATTTGCAACAAAACCTATAACGTTAATATCTAAGTCATTATCTTCAAATTTTGCCGTTGCACTTTTCACAGTAGTAAACAATTCTGGAATTTCAACATTTGAAGCAGTAAAATCACCTTTTATTTTTGGTTGATTTAAATCGCCAGAAATAAATGCGCTACCTTTTATATCAAGTTTTGATTTTGGGAATACAACCAAAGATGCTGTTATATCCTTTGGTAATTTTAATTTTATTAAATTAATACTAGGATTTTTTGTATCTAGTTTTGTTATTGTTCCATCAATTCCAACAATTTCCTCTAATCCAGAATTATTTTTTACAAACAAGCCTGTTTCTTTAATTTTCAAACTGTCTTTTTTCAAATCAACAACTGCTTGAAGTACAGTGTCTTTATTTAAAACATTTTGAATATCTGCAAAGGTTATATAATTATCCTTGTTTGCATCAATAGTCAACTTTATCGTTTGTTGTTTTCCGTCTCCCACAACTGATATATTTAAAGGAATAGAACCTTTCTCCTTAATATACATTGAGAGATCTACCCCCAACAACTTTTTAATATCTTTCGTTATCAAATTGCCATCGGCATTTATTTTAAACTCTGGATTATTGACGTAATTTATAACATCACCAGATAAATTAACTATAGTAGAGTTATTTATTTTAATACTTGATGGTTCAATCACAATATTTTTATCATCAACAGACAACACAAATTTTTCACAATCAACATTTGCGCCATTCATAGTAAGCTTAAAATCTGAATTTGTAACTTTACCATTAAATGTTTTAAAATCACTATTAAAATCTGCCATAAACATATTATTCAAATAACTAATTTTATTGATTTTATCAGTTACAGAAAGATTACTAGCAGATAAAACAACGTCTGCAACTACCTTTTGCAATTCACCATTAATTTTTGCGGTCAAATCAATATTGCCAGAATTAAATTCATAATTTTTCATCAATTCAGCGGGTGCTAATAAAGTCAATATTTTCTTAATCGGCATTTTTTCCATATACATTACAATGTCTGCATTGGTTTTTTCATCGATTGTTCCATCAATTTTAAATACAGCATCGAATAATTCTATATAAGTATCAACAAACTTCAACATACTATTATCTAGTGATAAAACAGAATTAATTCTTGCTATTCTTTGATTATCTTTTGAGTTCCTAACTATGCAATCATATATTGTTATATCACCTTCAGAAGTAAGTTTTGAAAAATCAGTTTTAAAACTTGTATCTGCTTTAAAATAGCCTTCTCCTTTTATTTCATCTAGATTATTAGCAATATTAACGGAATCCAAAGCTGCTTTTACTAGTTTTAAGATGTTTTCCAAATGTATTTGAGTAGATTTTATTTTCATCTGCAAAGACGGATTTTTCGAATAATTCACTAGCCCATTTAAAATGATTTTTTCTTCTTCTGTAACGGACAAATTTGAATCAAATTCACAAGATGTTTCTTTTGTTTTTATGTGCAAATTACTCTCTGGAAGTTGCATTCCTCCTACATTTAAAGTCAAATTATCAACATTAAAAAATCCATTTGATACTATTTGATTATTTTTTTGTCTTACTTTTATTTTTGAATCAACATTTGTTTTTAAATCATAAGCTTTATACACCGCAACGGGATTAATAAATGGAATATCCACAGATGCTTCCACTGGCACTTGTTGTTCTACTGGCATCATTTGTGGCAAAAACGTATCTACATCAATATTGGCACTAATATTTTTGGTCTCATTCACAAATAATTCAGCAAGTGTTTTTACAGAAGCAGTCTCTCCATTTTTATATGAAAGAACTAACTCATCTCCTCTAAGCTTTAAATAATCTTTTGTTTTTAGATCATTTATGAGAAATGCATAATTTGTTACTTTAACATTTGGAACCAAGATTTTTAAAGAAATCATTTCAGTGCTTTCTTTTTCTGAATCTTGAACCGGTGATTGTGTTTGTGTAATTGCTGAATTTTTTTCAAGTTCTTTAATAATTTTATATTCTTTACCATCAAGAATATCTATTGTTAGTTGAGGATTTTCAACATCAAATTTTGTTATTTTAATCGTCGAAAAAATCATATGTGGAAGAGAAACTCTAACAATTGATTTACCTGTTTTCACCAGTTCAGATCCATCAAGAAACTTGACAGTTATACCCTCTGCCTTTAAGCCCACACCCAATAATGGAGTTGTAACTATCTTTGGAGATGAAACGTCAATCAATAAATTTGCCTGTTCTTTTGCCATTTTCTGTATTTCTGGCATAAATTTGTTTAAATCAACAACATTAGGTAATACTAAAACAAATACCCCATATAAAATAACCAATATAGTAATAATTGTTAGACTTATTACTTTCAACACTTTTTTCATAAAGCACTATCTCCTGACCTATTAATAATCAGATTATAAGTCAAAACTAACATTAAAAAAATTATCCTTTAATTTATGTAAAGAGCAATAATCTAATACGTTCCCCGTTCCATAATAGCAAGAGAAGTCTCATTCTTTTTTAAAGACAATTTCATTTCTTTACAACGTTTTTGAGCATATTCAAAAAGTTCATAGTTATAGTCTTCCACTTTTTGTCCAGTCTTAGTTTTTGTGCCCCAGCAAAATTCCATACTTATTTCAAAATACTTAAGACCTATTTTGGTACTCTCTAACAACCATTTATCAATTTCTTCTTTAGTGTTATTAAACCCCTCTAATATAATAAACTTAGAAATAACTCTTTCTAGGTTATTAGGATTTGATTTACACTTTTTTGTTGCCTTAACATATTTTTTGAGTGTAGACATAACTTGATTGTATTTATCTCTTTGTTTTATTTTTTTATAGACATCTCTCGAACCACAGCAGACAGCAACAGTTAAACCACCTTTTCCTTTTTCAAGAACTTTATCTAAAGCACGTAAATGTCTAACACCAGAAGTTTCACACCAAATATTATGAACATCATTTTTTAAAAACAATTCTATCAACTTAGGGAACTCTTTTAAAACTCCAATTTCACCGCCACCAAAAATAATTTCTAAAGATGTTTTGTCTATCTTATCCATCTTATAAAGTTCTTTAATAGTATTGTATATTAAAGGATTACCATCTTTTACCCTATCACTATATTGCCCCTTTGTTTCATCTCTATATGAACAATAAAAACATCTACAATTACAATGATACCAATAAAACAAATCAATTCTATTTATTTTATTAATAGAAACAGGACTTCTATCTCTGTATATACAGTCTTTACAAGACTCCGGAACTTCTTCTATAATTTCACTCTTAAAATCACAAATTTTCTTTGCAAGCTCTTTAGCATTTTCTGTGTACTCTGAAACTATAGGTCCCATCTGATTTGTCGTACAAAATCGAACATTATGCTGATGAAAACTTAATCCATTAATAAGATTTTTACAGTAATCTTTTGATTCCATAACGTAAATATATCACAAATTAGTAATATCAAACAAACTATAAACCGTATGTCATTCAAACGTAGATAATAAATCCAAAAGGATAAGTTTTAACTTTATTACAGGACACGACTGAAATATTTTACTTTTTTTTTGTTTGTAATAACATGTCTAGTGAGTTGCTATGCCGATAGGTTTATACAGTGAGAAAATTGTAAAACTTAGTCTTATTCAAGATTGGAAAGCAAGTCAAAGGTTACTAAGAAAAAAGGAGAAAAACGATGCCGGTAGCATCAATGATTGAATTACTCGACGCAGGTGTACACTTCGGTCACCAAACACAAAGATGGAACCCAAAAATGAAACCATATATTTATGGTGCAAGAAATGGGATTTATGTATTAGACTTAAGAAAAACTTCTGACAAACTTGATGAAGCATACAATGTTGTTAGAGATACAGCAGCAAAAGGTAAAAATGTTGTATTTGTAGGAACAAAGAAGCAAGCAGTTGATGTTGTTGCAGAAGAAGCAACAAGAGCAGGTGCATACTACGTTAACAGAAGATGGCTTGGCGGTATGTTAACTAACTTTGAAACAATCAGAGGAAGAGTTAACAAACTTAGAGAAATTGAAGATTTTTCTAACTCTGGTCAACTAGAAAAGTTACCTAAAAAAGAAATCGCTCAAATGATGAGAAAACTTTCTAAATTAACTAAAACTTTAGGCGGTATCAAAGAAATGAGAGGTATGCCTGATTTATTAGTTGTTATCGACCAAAAGAAAGAAGCAATTGCCATCGCTGAAGCTAACAAATTAAACATCCCTGTTATCTGTTTAGCAGATACTAACGCTGATCCAGATGGCATTGATTACGTCATCCCTGGTAATGATGATGCTATTCGTTCTATTAAATTAGTTTGCTCAAAACTTGCTGATGCTGTTCTTGAAGGTAAACAATTAAGAGAAAATAAAGCAAATCAAATGTCAAAAATCCAAGCAATAAAAGCAGAAGATGCTGGTGTTGCTGAAGAAGTAAAAGCAGAAGAAGCAGTTGCTGCTGTTGAAGAATAAATTGAAAGGATATAATAACTATGACAGTTACAGCTAGTATGGTTAAAGAACTTAGAGATAAAACTGGCGCAGGATTTATGGATGCAAAAAAAGCGCTTGAACAATGCGAAGGCGATATGGAAAAAGCAATGGAATTTTTAAGACAAAAAGGCATTGCTTCTGCTGATAAAAAACAAAATAGAATCGCTGCAGAAGGTAGAATTGCAACTTACATAGAAAATGGTGTTGGTGCAATTGTTGAAGTTAACTGTGAAACAGACTTCGTTGCAAAAAATGAGAATTTTGCATATTCTGTAAATAACTTAGCAAAACACATTGCAGCAATAAAACCAAAAGACAATGATGAATTAAATGCTTCTATTTGTCCTGAAACAACATCAATGACAATTGCTGATTCTTTTAAAGAAAAAATTGCGACTTATGGTGAAAAAATAAGTCTTAGAAGATTCCAAGTTCTTGAGGGAAATCTTGCAACATACGTTCACAACGGCAAAATTGGTGTTTTAATTTCTGCTACAGCACAAGATGAAGCATTATTGAAAGATATTGCTCTTCACATTGCATCTTCAGCACCTGAATTTGTTTCTAGAAATCAAATTCCACAAGAAGTCATTGATGAAGAAACAAGAATTGAAATGGGGAAAGAAGATATTTTAAATAAACCTGAAAATATCAGAGCTAAAATTGTTGAAGGTCGTGTAAATAAACTTATGGCTCAAAAATGCTTACTAGAACAACCATTTGTTAAGGCACCAGATCAAACAGTTCAAGATTTGATTAATGGAAAATTAGAAATAAAAGAATTTATCCGTTGGACTTTAGGTGAAGGTCTTGAAAAAAGACAAGATAACTTTGCAGAAGAAGTTATGAGCCAAATGGCGAAATAACATAATAGGAAATAAAAAAAAGAGGAGTGAAAACTCCTCTTTTTTTTACATTTGTTTCCATATCTCAGGATACATATTCTCTATCAATTGAATATATATAAATTTTTCATATTTTAAATTATATACTTTTTCTGTTTGATATTTTGCATATTTTATAAGGTTATAAAGTCGTTCTATTTTCTCTTTATCAGGTTCTATCTGAAAAAGATGTATGTCTTTTATTTCCAGATCAAAAATAACCTGTTTTATTCCTATAGATTTTGATTTTTCTAAAAAAGCATCTATTTGTTCTTCAGAATCATTCACGCCTGAATATAAAACAAATTTTGTTTTTACTTGCATTTTATTTTCATTTTGTGCAGCAACATACTTTTCAAGATTACCCCACAATCTATCATACGTATCTGCTTGTTTCATTTTTATTAGTGTATCCCTATCTCCTGCATCTGGAGAAATAATTAATTCTGATTGTCCATAACCAAGCGCTTCTTCTAATTCTGGACTATAGCGAAGACCTGAAGTATAAACTTTATATCTACGAAACCCATTATCTAATAAATATCTAAATATTTTGTCAAATTCAAAATGGAGAGTAAATTCACCACCACCAAACTCCATTATTGCATTTTTATCAACAATATTTTTTTCAACAAGTTTTTTCAAATCTTTAAAAAAGGGTCTATCTGGATTAATATTATCAACTTCGTCACAACAATATATGCATTTTGCATTGCACTTTTTGCTCAATCTAAAATGAATATGATAAATTTTATCACACTTACCATTCCATTCTTTCTTCTCTAAATCTTTACAACCCACACAGCCTGAGTGAATTTTACCCTTTTTTAAATCATTGATTATCTTCCTTTTTACTTTTAAAAAATTTTCATAATCAAATCCTTTTTCCCCCCACTTAAAAATTGGTCTATATATCGTGTTAAGATGCCCAAACATTGAACAAATACTATACCAATCTCTATGGACGACAACAGTTTCTTCTAAACTCTTGCAACAATAATAACTCTTATCTTTTTTCAACCAAAAACTCATATAGATTATGTTATATTACTGAACATATAGTGTCAATCAACACAATTATCAAATTTATGCTATTATCTTTTTATGAATTTGCTATTATTTAATATTTTTTCTGTTATATTATGCATTGCTCTTCTAATATATGTTT
>JAFQOI010000134.1 GCA_017403285.1 bacterium | reverse complement strand
TCAACTTTTTCTTCGATAGCTTCCATTTTGTCAAGATTTTCTTGTTTTTCAGCTTCGAGTTCTTCTTTCATTGCTTTTAATTCTTCAGAAGATTTACCTTCAACATCTAATGTTTTTGTTGAAAATTCTGCTGTATCTTCTTGTGGTGTTAAAGCATCTAAATTAATACCTTCGATAAGGTCTATTAATGATTGATTATCATAAGCACGTGGATTTTGTATTCCTGCTTCAGCAAACTCATATGTTTTACCGTCTACTGCAAATGTTCCAGCTCCAAGATTTAATTCAACCGCCATAATTACATCCTCGTTTTTACACTTAATTCTTACCTATATATAAAGTATATATACAAATCAAAATTGCGTGGTTTTCAAAAAATTTTAAAAAAACATGCAGTATTCCCTTGTTTATTGGCTTTTGACGCTTTACATAATTTAACATATTATATATACGACGTATATACTTTTGTGTTTTAAAGAGAATTTTATTTCAAAAAGCAATTTTTTTTATGTTTGATGTTTGTACAAACATCATGAGCAATATATCTTTTAAAGCCAATTTAGTAATTAATAATAATTTATATAAAAAAATACCCGAAGGAACACCTGACGGGTACATTGATAATTTGATACAAGAATATCGCTCTTTTTTAGACATTCCAGTAATAAAAGAAATTACTGAAGGCGATACAATTGAATTATACAAAGCACCACACCGCCCAGGATATGCCATCGGAATTAGATTTATCAGCAAAGATTTAGAAAAACCACTTGAAGGTGGTGTTTTTACCAACAAAAAAATTCCTAACATACACGTTGGAAGTTTTATTTTTCAGACAATGCAATACATCATTGAGAAATCAGGAATAGAACAACGTTATTCAGAAAGAGTTCCAAAGGCATTTATAAGAGCAGTTAAGGAATTATACAAATCAAATAAACTCCAATAATAGCCTGAAAATCTATATTAATTTTTGTAAAAGATTGCCATCTTTTGTAGCAAGTTAATTTTTTAGTAGCATTATAAACATGGTCAGTTTTTTGTGTATTATTTTCTGAAAAACAGAAAAAAAGGAGAGGAAAAATATATGAAAATTACATTCAATCCGGCGTTAAACATAGGAAAAACACAAGCTATAAAAAACACGGGGCTTTATTCTTTTTCTAGTTTATCTGCATCTAGTCCAATTAGCGACAGTGTTAGTTTCTCTGGAAACATTGAAAAAAACAAGGTAAATGTTAACCTTGACACAGCAAAATTTGTTGCAAACAGTCTTTCTACTTCAACATCTGGTCACAGAGCAGAATATGGCTCAGAAACATTCAATCCAGATGTTGTTGAATTATTAACTGCTGGTGTAGGCGAATACGCTAAAAAAGTAGCAGTAGAAAAAGGCAAATCACCAATCGTATTAATTGGTGGTGACACAAGAAAAGCAACAAGAAACTCTTTACCTTTAATTAAAGATGTATTGAGCAAGCAAGGTGTTGATGTAGCATACATTAAAGACCCTGTTCCAACCCCATTACTTGCACTTATGGCAAAAGAAAATGACATCGATATTGCAATTTTATTAACTGCTAGCCATAACCCTTGGGAAGATGGTGGCTACAACTTAGTTACTAATGATGGCGCAATTGCACCACCTAAAGTTACAAAACAAATTGCAGACAATGTTGTAGATATTGCCGCTCATGGAAATTATAAAACAGACAAAAGAAATGTAGGTCGTGTATTTGAAACAAATCCATACGGCATGTACAAGGAAAAAATTGATTCATACAATCTTATCAATTGGGATAAAATCAGAAACGCTGGCGTTTCTATCTACTACGATGGTTTAAAAGGAACTGGGGATAATGTATTCCCACAACTTTTAAAAGATTATGACATTCCTGTCTCTGTTATTGATTCTGGTAAAAAAGAAGGTCCAAACCCAACTGCTGAAAACTTAACAGAATTAAAAGCGGCTATTAGAGATGATTCCGCAGCATTAAAAATAGGTCTTGCTAACGATGGTGATGCTGACAGATTTGGTATCGTTGATGAAAATGGTGATTTTATTACACCAAATGACGTTATCCTTCTTATGGCACATCACTTAGCTAACAACAAAGGCTTAACAGGTGACATTATTAGAAGCCAAGCAACTACTTCTCAATTAGATTTATTTGCTCAAAAGAATGGTTTAAAAGTTACACAAACTCCTGTTGGATTCAAATATATTGCTGAAGACATCATTGAAGGAAGAGAAAAAGAAGGCAAAGACATATTAGTTGCCGGTGAAGAGTCTGGTGGACTTACAATCAATGGACATATTCCTGAAAAAGATGGTGTTATTGCTTTACTTATGATGCTTGATTTAGTTGCTACAGAAGGCAAGCCAATATCTCAAATCTTAAAAGAAGTAAAAGATGATATCGGTGTAGAATTTAGAATCAATTCTTTCAGCAAAAAATTGAATAATGAAGAAGATAAAAACGCAATAATGCAAAGAATGGAAAATGTATACAAAAATGCATTAAAAGGAAAAACTCAATTCGGCGATTTTGAAATTGACGTTCCAAAAACAAAAGCATGCGTTGCCGCTATGGAAGAATACAGAAAAGGTGGAGACGGCGTTAAATTATACTTTACTGATGGTTCAAATGTTTTAGTAAGAAAATCCGGAACAGAACCAAAAGTTAAAGCATACATTGAAACATACAGTGAAGATGCTGCTGTTACAGATAGTAATGTAGCAAAATTAAGAGAAACTCTTGATAAAGTTTTTGACTTAAATGCTCCAAATGTTAGTTTCAAAGGCAGACCTTCAGTTAACATTAAAGAAACTCCTGCAGCACTTGAAAAAGTAAACTTCAATGATTATGCTGTTGACGGACAAAAAGCTGTTTTTGATATTTCTTCAAGAGTTGGAGAAGAGGGTCAATTTTTAAATTGGATTGGTATTCTTCCTCAAATCCAACTTAAAAACCTTGATAACTTGTACAATATGGCACAAGAAGCAAGAAAAGGTGGATTTGAAGATTTAGCGATTCTTGGTATCGGTGGTTCTAGACATACTACTGAAGCAATGATGAAAATGTTAGGCAAAGATTCCCATGTTCATTTCTATTCAGCAGTTGACCCTGAAAGCTTCAGAAGATTTGCAAGTGAACTAGATTTAGACAAAACAAAATTCATGGTTGTTTCTAAATCCGGTGGTACGCTTGAAACAACAACTGCATATGAAAATGCAAAAAAACTCGTTCAAGAATACACAGGAAGCGAAGATGTTTCTGATAGATTCATTGCAATGACTGACGTTTCTTCTGCAAAAAGCAAATTAAGACAAGCAGTTGACAGAGGAGAAATCAAACAATCTGGGCTTGTTCATGATGATGTTGGTGGCAGATTCTCTATATTTGATGATGCAACAATCTTCACAATGGCTTATGCCGGAGTTCCAAAAGAAGATATAAGAAAAATGCTTATCGCTTCGCTTGAAGCACAAAAAGAATTCTTAAATCCAGACATTAATGAAAATGACGCTTTAAAACTTGCTGCATTCAACGTTGATGCAAAAGATAACGGAAGAGACAAACACTATGTTGAATATTTCTCTGATGCATTCTCTGGAATAACTCTTTGGGACAAACAGTTAAACAATGAATCATTAAAAGCAAAGATTTCAACTGAAACTAACGTAGGTCCAGGATACTTACACTACAATGCAGAAGCAGACCTTGATCCAGAAAATACAACTTCATTCTATACATTTGTTTCTCCAAGAACAGATGATAAAACAACAAATGCTGTTGTAAAAGGTGTTACTACTGCATATAGCGCACAGCATCCAGTTGCAGAAATTGTTTTAGACGATTTATCTCCTGATTCAATCGCTAGATTTATCGAATTGAAACACTTTGAAACTCTATATACTGGAAACTTATTAAGAAGAAGAGCAGGAAATGTTACTCCTTCTGACAGTGCACTTCCAGAAGTATTACAACCAAACGTTGAAAAATACAAAAAAGAAGTTAAAGCTAACTTATAAAAATAAACTTTAACAAAAAGAAAATCCCCTTGTTTAACAAGGGGGTTTTTAATGTTCAATTTAATATTTTAAATTATATAATTCCAACTTTAATCATCATATCAGAAAGCCTTTCAAGTTCTGTTTTACGAACTCTACGAGCAAATGTTTCTCTTTTTTCTTGAGACATATCAGAATTATATAGACTTATAACATATTCAAATTCGGACTTACCTTTGTTCTTTTTAACTATGTCTTCATACAAATCATAATTATTATTAGAAATAGCGAAAGATATCATTTTAAAAATCTTGCTATGCTTATCGCTTGTAACTATTTTAATTTCATTTTCGTCAAGTGACTCAACATCACTATAATTACAAAGAGTTAATCGTCTAAAAGAATTCGACAATTTTTTCAACACTACATCCAAGTCGCTACCTTTATATTTTTTACATATCTCATTATATGCATCTACATCTTCTGACAATAAAGACTGCACAATAAGTCGTTGTATTTCGTACTGACGATTATTTTCCAAATCCCCTTTTCTTATTTCTCCATAGTCGACAACTGTATCAAACACAGAATTATTATTAACTAAATTTCCGCATTTAACTGGTTGTTCTGTAATATCATCTAACATCCTATTACTTATATACGAAGTTTTAGCACTATCATAATCTATAAATTTTGTAACCATAAATCCATCCAAATCATCTTTTCTTGCGAATTTACCAAAATAAAAATCAGCAAATTGTCCTTTTGGCGCTTTGTGCTTTGCATAAACAGCACTCAATATTTCAGCACCTTTCCCGTGCCTAGTATAATACCCCAATCCAACAGGATTTTTGAAAAATGTTTTTATTACAAATTTTTCATCCCCAATGCTCAATTTATATGTTCTGCCAATTGTCCCATCTTGAAGGTACTCAATTTTTGTTTTTTGCCCAATCAAATTCTCAATCTTAGAAGCACTTTCATCCATCTGTTTTCTATAATTACTTTGATGCTCGCATCTTCGGCAAGAAACATTTTTAGCAAAATCAGAGAACAAATCAAATATTTGTTTTGTACATTCAGATATTTCTTGTTTTTTAATATTTTTCATCCAACTATATGGAACACTACCCATAAATCTGCTTGTTTGCGGATACTTTCTCAATATATATTCAACTTGTTCTGGGGTTCTCAAATCACTCGCTGCATAGCGTCCTATATCTGCCGATTTATTTGATTCTGAAACAAAAAGTCTATTTGAAATTGACAGATTATTCATAATATTTAAAAGGGCTTCATCATCAACAAAAGTTGACTGCTTCAATGAAGAACCCACTGAATCAACTGTTGCATATACTCGCGGAATATTAAGACCATTTACTGCAATCATCATATATATCCAACAACAAAACATAAAAAAATTTGCAGAAATATTAATTTTTAAATAGAATACATTAAGAACTTTCTTTTACAAAAAACTAGGGAATATTGCATATGATTACTTTTTTTATCGGAATTTTAATATTATTTTTCGGATATATATTTTATTCAAAATACATAGAAAAACAATTTGCCCCTGATGAACGTACTGTTCCAGCAAAAGATTTATATAATGGGGTTGATTATATTCCTTTATCTTCAACAAGAAACCAACTAATCAACTTATTAAATATAGCAGGAATGGGTCCTATTTTATCTGCTTTACAAGGCATTGTTTTTGGTCCTGTATTTTTTATCATAGTTCCAATCGGATGCATTCTTATGGGATGTGTTCATGATTATTTTAGCGGAATGATTTCAATGAGAAATAAAGGATTACAGATAACACAAATAACAAAAAAATATTTCGGCACCACTTTTTTTAATGCATTTACAATCATAGTATCAATAATGTCTATCCTTTGGATAACTGTATTTATATATGCAGCAGGGGATTTATATTTAGGCAAGGTGTTAAACCAAACTGATTTTTCATTTAAAAACCCCTGTGCAATTATAACTTACATAATTATTGGCGCATACTTTTTTACTATGGCATTATTTCCAATAAACAAATTAATAGCGAAAGTATATCCATACATTGGATTCTTAGTTCTATTGAGTTCTGCTTTATTACTAGCAGGATACATTGTAAAAGGAATAACACTTCCTGAAATTGACTTTCATAACTTAAATTGGCACCCAAAACATTTACCTTGGATCCCTTTTTTCTTTATGACAGTTAGTTGTGGTCTTTTATCAGGTTCACATGCAACTCAAACGGCAATTGTAGCAAGAACAATGCACAATGAATTTGAAGGAAGAAAAGTATTTTTTAAGACAATGTGTTTTGAAAGTCTAATTGTAATGATTTGGGCTGCTGGCGCATTGTATGCATATAATTCGCAACTTGTTCCTCAAGATATGATTGGAACAGTGAATGTAGTAAACATAATTGCAAAACAATTTACTCCGCTTAACTTATCAATAATTGTTGTTTTGGCAGTTCTTTGCTTGCCACTAACATCTGGAGATACTGCATTAAGAGCGTTAAGAATGATTATCGCTGATGCATTAAATATTGACCAAAAATCATTAAAAAATAGATTAATAATCCTTGTTCCATCTATGATTTTTGTATTTTCTTGTTTATTTTTCGCAAAATCATTTTCCAATCAATTTGCTTCTCTATGGCAGTATGTTATGTTATTCAATCAATTATTAGTAATCCCAACATTTCTAATTGCAACAATTATGTTATATAGAAATAAAAAGAATTATCTTTTAACTTTAATCCCAGGATTATTTTATATATTTATAACCCTTTCATTTATATTCAACGCAAAAATAGGGCTAAATCTAAATTTACAAATTTCAGAAATTCTTGCATTTATCATTATGATTATTAGTCTTTGTGCGATTATCAAAATGTGCAAAAAACCTGAAATAAATAACAATTCAAACGACTAGAAATTAAAATATATAAATTCTGAACCTTTTGTTAATGAAAGAACTGACACAACAAAAATTATTGCAATTAGCAATGTATAAAATCTGCTTGTCGATTTAACATATACTTCAACAAGTTCATTTGAATTTTTGAAGCAGAAAATAATAATCAAACTTGAGATTAATAATATTGCATTCAGTTTAAAATTATTATTATTAAAAACGAAATTATAGTTACTGTATAGAACAGGAAGAAAATCAGTACTTATACCAAGCATTGATTTAACCGTAAAGAAATACTGATGAATATGTTTAAGCATTACTAATGGTGCCAAGAAAACCATTGTTGAAAAAGTAATTAACACAGCTAGTTTTTCATTCATTTGTATATTTGTTTTCTTCCACAATTTATTAATACAAACAAAAATACCATTAAAAGTACCATATAAAATGCAAGGCCAATTAGCCCCATGCCAGATACCGGTAACAAGGAAAACGAAGAACAAATTAAAATAAGTTCTTAGTGTTCCTCTTCTACTTCCGCCCATCGGAATATACACATGGTATTTTAAGAACCTACCCATTGTTATATGCCATCTTCTCCAATAATCAGATATATCAAGTGATTTATATGGCGAGTCGAAGTTAATAGGAAGTACAAAATTAAATAAAGCAGCAATACCCATTGCCATATCACAATAGCCCGAGAAATCGAAATATCCTTGCACTGCCACCGCCAAAGCAAAAGCCCAAGACGTTAAAAAGTCAACAGAACTTTCTAATTGCATATAATCACGAATAAATCCTGCAAAATTATCTGCCAAAAGAACTTTTTTTGCCAAGCCTATGGTAATTAGGAAAATACCTCTATAGATATTTTCTCTTGTTAGCACCTTTTTAGAAAAATCCTGGAATTGAGGAATTAATTCTTTAAAAGTACAAATAGGACCTGCTATCAATTGCGGAAAAAATGAAACAAACAAAGTATAATCTATTATGTTTGTGTGCTTTGCTTCGCCCTTATATATATCGTAAACATAAGAAATCTGTTGAAAAGTAAAGAAACTAATACCTAGCGGCAATAAGATCTTCATTGTATCAAAGTGGGTCAAATTTAAAGAATTAAACGTTTCTATTAAAAAATTAAAATACTTATAATAACAAAGCAATGATAAGTTTCCAACAACACTAAAAATCAATATTACCTTTTTAGTTTTATTTGAATATCCTTTTTGTATTAAATATCCCATTAGATAGTTAAATAATATTGACGAAAGAATTATAGGAAGATATTCAACTTTATAAAAAGCATAAAAATATAATGAAGAAACCGCTAGCCATAAATTAGCAAGTTTTTTTAATTTCCCCCTTAAAATAAAGAAATAAACTACAAAAACTATCGGAAGAAAAACGAATAAAAATTCAAACGAATTAAAAAGCATTTATATTTTCCCAATCTTCTAACTATCTAACATAAGTATATGAAATACTTACTCAAATAAATCTTACATTAAATATGTTTAAGATTGCAATAAAAGCATTTAAACGTTTGCGTACATAACTTCTGATAATTCTCTTTTAATATCCTCAACTGAAACATAATTTATAGGCGATGTATCATCTTTTCTTAAATAAACACCCTTAATTCCAGATTGGGCAATGAATCTTTTACAAAGAATACATATAAAATTATGACCATAAATGTACATAGTAGCATTTTGGCATCTATCTTGGCCAGCCTGAATAATGGCATTTTGTTCTGCGTGTATACTACGACAAGTTTCATATCGAGTACCAGATTCAATATTATGCTCTATTCTGTAACATTTACCCATTTCGGCACAAGAAATAACCTTAGATGGAGTACCATTATAACCGGTTGCTTTAATTTTTTTATCTTCACCAACTATAACAGCACCAACTTGTGCTCTCAGGCAATTTGAACGTGTTGAGCAAGTCTTTGCTATTTCAAGAAAATATTCATTCCATTCTGTTACCATAAAGCCTCCTAATCTTTTAAGTATTATACTACAAGGCTACGTTTTAACAACGATTTGTAAAGTATTTATACTTAATACATAATAGATATTAAAATATTTTTTCAGGTGGGCAATGAAAAAACTTTTTGAAAATATTGAACAAAACAATGATAAAGTCTGGATAAGTATAACTGGCTTCAGAACTTTGCTTTTACTTGCAAGTTTAATAGAAAAGCCTAGAACAATAGACGAATTAGTTGAAATCGTAAAAAAACATAATGTAACAGAAAAATCTGTATCAAAAGATACAATAAGAATTACTCTTAATACCTTAAAATCAATTGGGTGCGAAATTAACCGTCCTCAAAAAACAAATAATTTTAAATATGCCTTGATAAAACACCCTTTTTCACTTAATCTTTCTAAAGAAGAGGTGGATTCCCTTTTACTAATTAGAGAAAGATTAGCGAATGAACTTTCTTGGAAAAAAGTTCTTATCTTAAATTCATTTTATGAAAAGTTTTTTAGACTAACAAAAAATCAAAATTATATTTCACTTGTAGAAAATACAAAACCATTATGTGAAATTGATATAAAAATACTTACTGATGTTTCCAATTCCAAAATCATTGGGAAAAAAGTCAATTTAAAATATAATTCACCACAATTTGGGATTGAAGATATTGATGTAATCCCACAAAAAATGACATATGAAAACACTAGACTCTATTTATGGTGTTACAGTTATAAATACGAAAGAACAAGCATTTTAAACGTTGAAAGAATAAAAAAGATAAATACTGTAAGCGCATTGAAGACAGATATTAATTCAGACTCCTACGAAGTTCAATATATGGTTTTTGGCAGTAGTGCAAAGGAATTTTCTCCAGAAAATAATGAAAAAATAATAGAAAAAACCAATGATTTTATAATAGTTAAAGCAATGGTTCTAAATGAATTTTGGTTTATTCAAAGGCTCTTGCTTTTTGGTCGAGAATTTAAAATCATTTCACCTTATTTCTTCAAAGAAAAACTCATAAATAAAATAAAACTTATACAAAAAGGATACAAACAATGAAAAAACCTGATAAAAATTTTGATACGGGTTTAAGAATTTTGGAAGTATTAAAAATTCTTCTCGAAAATGACATAACAAAAAATGAATTGATTTCAAAAATGAACAACAATCCACATTTCTCAAATGTCTATACTTGCGAAGCCTTTATAAAATACTTTAATACTTTGTCTGTTATGGGTTTTAAAATAGAAAAAGAAAAAAATGTATACAAGTTAAAAAATGCCTTAGAAAGAATAGACATATCAAAAAGTGAACTAGATGTAATTTTAGAATTAATAAATTACATAAAAAAACTCCATAATAAAAAACTTGAAGAAACAATTAAAAATCTTTTATATAAGTCTATTAAGTATATGGATGAAAATACACAAAAGACTATATCAAATGCGCTAAAAGAATCAGCGCAAAACATAAAGAGTAATAATGTAATTGATGCACTAGAAAGTATATTATACAACAAATGTCTTGTGAATATTACATACATAAAAAATAACAACACTCAAGACTCAATAACAGTAACATTAAAAGAGATTATTGAGAAGAAAAATGATATAATTCTTTTATGTTATGACAAGAAAAAAGCAAGAAATAAAAAAATTAATGTTGCATCAATTATCTCAATAAAACAAACACCTATAAGGGCTTGTGAAAGCCAATTCAATAGCAATTCCGTTTTATTTAGAATATATGGCAGATTAGCACAAACATATAAACTAAAAGAAGAAGAGACCGTTGTTGATTTTACAGCAGGATACAAAACAATTTCAAACAAAGGCGAAGATAAGGATATTATTATAAAAAGACTCTTAAAATATGGTGAAAATTGTAAGATATTACATCCTGCTTCATTCAGAGAAGAATTTCTTACTATAACAGATGAAATACTAAAAAATCTTGAAGGAGAAATTGCATAATGTCAAATATAGCAATTATTCCAATAGACAATAGACCAGTATGTTATAATTTAGCAGCGCAAATTTCTTCTTTAGATAGAGAAAATAAGGTTTTCTTGCCAGATATTTCTTTTATGGGAACAAACAAGAAACCTGCTGATATTAATAGCATTTTATGCTGGCTAGAAGAATTAAAAAATATTGATATTGTTATAATTGCACTTGATACAATTGCATACGGCGGACTTGTTTCATCAAGAAAAAGCAATGACGATTTCTTTGAAATAAAAGCAAGAATTGAAAGATTAAAAGATATTTTAAGCAAAAAAAATGCCAGAATCTTTGCTTTTTCAAGCATTATGCGTATTTCAAACAATAATATTAATGACGAAGAAAAAGAATATTGGAGCGAATATGGGACAAAAATTTATGAATATTCATACAATATTCATAAACTTGAAAAAACCTTTAAAACCACTGACTTAATATCAAAATATACAAAAGGAAATATTCCTCCAGAGATACTGAAAGATTACACTGAAACAAGAAAAAGAAATTTTGAGATTAATAAATATTACATTGAACTAAAATCACAAGGAATTTTTAACACTCTTGTTTTTTCAAAAGATGATTGTGCCAAATTTGGATTAAACGTAAAAGAAGCGGAAGAACTTGAAAAACTTTCAGAAAAAATTAAAGACATATATGTAAAAACAGGTGCCGATGAAATACCATTATCACTTATCTCAAGGGCTTTAAATAGTGCGAAAAAGACAAAAATTGCCACGATTTATACAAATCCTGAAAGCATAAATAAAATATCTAAATATGAAGATATTTCCGTAAAAAACTCTGTTGAATCACAAATAGAATTAGCGGGCGGAATTCTCTCTAATTATGAAGATTGTGATTTAGTTTTAATTGTGAATAATTTCAAAAGCGAACAAGGCGAACTTGTTATGAATGTATTTGAAAGTGGATACGAAAAAGATTTAAAAATTCCAAATAAACCTTATTTCATTGCAGATATCTTGAATGCAAATGGAGCAGATAATCTTTTTGTCAACACTTTTTTTTCAAAAGAATTCAAAAAAAATTTTTATGGTTATTCTGCGTGGAACACAACAGGAAATTCTTTAGGTTGTGCCATTTCTACCGCTCTAACATATTACAATGCCACAAGGCAAAATGCAGGATTATTTTCAGAAATACAATTGATAAGATTTCTAGACGACTGGGCTTATCAAGCAAACATTCGTTCAAAGATTCGTGATAACGAAGAAAATCTATCAAATGGAATAATCAATACTAAAATGGAAACTTATTCTAATTTTTTAAAGAAACAATTTAATTTAAACAATGTTTCTATTGAATACTCTTTCCCTTGGAATAGATTTTTTGAAATAGAAGTATCGATAAAATAATTTTAGTCCCCTTTTATTGATATCTTATTTTTTCGGTGATATAAAATATTATAAGATTACAAAGGGGAAAATTATGGAAAAGAATCAAGAAAACCTACATATTTTAAGACACTCTGCTTCCCATATTATGGCACAAGCAGTACAATCCTTATTTCCAAGCGCAAAACTTGCAATAGGGCCTGCTATTGATAACGGCTTTTATTATGACTTTGATTTAGAAGGTCATTCTTTTACAGAAGAAGACTTAACCAAAATTGAAGCAGAAATTAAAAATATCCTTAAAAATAATTTAACCTTTGAAAAATACGAAATACCTGATGTTCAAAAACAGATAGATGAATTTAAAGCGCAAGGTGAAATATACAAAGCAGAACTTTTAGAAGAACATAAAAATGACAACCCTACTTTGTATTTAACAAAAGATAAAGACGGAAACGTATTATTTAATGACCTTTGTTCTGGACCTCACGTTCCAAATTCATCCTATATCAAAGCAAATTCAATAAAACTTTTAAAAGTTGCTGGCGCATACTGGCGTGGTAACGAAAAGAATAAAATGCTACAAAGAATTTATGCAACTGCATTTTGGAACAAAGAAGCATTAGATAATTATTTAACAATGCTCGAAGAAGCACAAAAACGTGACCATAGAAAACTCGGTTCACAACTAGATTTATTCTCTGTTAGAGAGGAAATCGGTGCTGGTTTTGTTTTATGGCATCCAAATTTAGCAGTTATTAGAGAAGAAATTGAAAACTATTGGAGAAGCGAACACAGAAAAAGAGGATATGTAATTGTAAATACTCCTCAGATTGCAAAATCTAAATTATGGGAATTATCAGGACATATCGATCATTACAAAGAAAATATGTTTTTTATAAAGAAAGATAACGAAGAAGATGACCAATACATTGTAAAACCAATGAACTGCCCATTCCATATTATGATTTATCAAGCAAACAGATATTCATATCGTTCATTGCCACTTAGAATGGCAGAACTAGGAACTGTGTATAGAAAAGAAAAATCAGGTGCACTTTCTGGCTTAACTCGTGTTCAAGGCTTTACTCAAGATGATGCACACATTTTCTGTACTCCAGAACAATTGGTTGACGAAATCAATGCAATTATTGATTTTGTTGCAGATACGATGAAAATATTCAATATGGAATTTGAAGTTGAACTTTCAACAAGACCAGAAAGTTATGTTGGAGAACTTCAAAATTGGGAATTAGCAGAAGCAGGCTTAAAAGAAGCTATGGACAGACGTGGAATGAAATACGAAGTCAACGAAGGTGATGGTGCATTCTATGGTCCAAAAATTGATTTCAAAGTAAAAGATGCTATCGGTAGGACTTGGCAATGTGCGACAATACAACTTGACTTTAACTTGCCGGAAAGATTTGATATTAAATATCAAGACAAAGATGGTCAATTAAAGACTCCTGTTATGTTACACAGAGTTATCTTTGGTTCAATGGAACGTTTCCACGGCATATTAATTGAACACTTCGCGGGAGCTTTCCCAATGTGGCTTGCTCCAACACAAGTGGCAGTAGTTCCAATTTCAGAACGCCACAATGATTATGCTGTTAATATATATAACAAACTACGCAATATGGGAATAAGAACAAAACTTGATGACCGTTCTGAAAGTATGGGATATAAAATAAGAGAAGCTCTTCAAGATGAAAAAATCCCTTATGTACTTGTTATGGGTGATAAAGAAATTGAAAACAATGAAGTCGCAATAAGAATTCGTGGTATCGGTGAAGCAGGTAAATTATCAATTGATGAATTTATACAAAAGGCCGAAGAAAAAATAAAAACAAAATCGCAAGATTTAAAATTATAATAATTGAAAAACCGCTTTTAAAAGCGGTTTTTTATTACTAATTCTTTTTTAAAAGAATAACACTTTGAACAGATATCGCTTTTTTTTCGCCAACTGAATCTTGCCCTTCCATTGTTTTTGCTTTAATAGAAATTAGTTTTTCATCAATATCAAGTATCTGCGCAAGTTTTTGTCTCATTTGTTCTATATATGGCTTCATCTTTGGCTCTTGCGCAATTATAGAAGAATCAATATTGTTAATAGAATAACCATTATTTTTAATAATTGAATTTGCGATTTTAAGAAGTTCTAAACTATCTATATTTTTATATTTTGGGTCATTATCTGGAAAGTGAGTCCCAATATCACCAAGAGCAAGTGCACCAAACAATGCATCTATGATAGCGTGAACGAGAGCATCTGCATCCGAATGCCCCAATAAACCTTTTTCATATGGAATCTCTACACCACCAAGGATAAGTTTTCTACCCTCTACAAGTCTATGAATATCAAAACCTTGACCGATTCTATACATTTTTACCCCATACAAATTTATCTATCGCTTTTACAAAACCATCATTTTGAACGGTATCTGTAACATAATCTGCTGCTTTTTTAATTTCTTCAGTTCCATTACCCATTGCTACACCAATACCAGCTGTTTCAACCATCTCAATATCATTGTTTTGGTCACCAATTGCCAGTACTTCACCAAGTTCTAGCCCATACATTTTAGCTAAAAACTTAACTGCATTTCCTTTTGTTGCCTCTCTATTTGCCATTTCACAGAAATAATCAAAAGATTTGACTGTATATATTTGAGGATATTTTTTTCTTACTTCACTTATCAGATTATCTATAAATTCGCAGTCATAACGAATCGCTAAAAGTTTATTCAATTTTGAGAAATCAAGCTCATCAAAAGAATCAACTTTAAAATAATCAATCCCTTTGTCACCAATATAATCTTTTATGTATTTATCATCATTTTCAACATAAAGTTTATCTTCTACATAAACATTTAAATGAATGTCTCTTTTTTTGAAATCATTTATAATTTCACGAGCAATTTCAGCATTCAAATATTTTACATCTAAAATATTACCGTCATAATCACAAATCAGACCACCTTGATAGCCGACAATTGGCTCTTTTATCCCAGCCAAATCGGCCATATATTTAGCACTAGAAAAAGTTCTCCCTGTTGCAATAACAACGTGAATTCCATTTTCAGTAAGATTTTTAATACACGCTTTAACACCCTCTGTCATTCCTTTTAAGGGGTTATATATAGTTCCATCAATATCTGTAACAACCATTTTTATCATAACTTATACGCCCTCATAAGTGCAGAAATAGTTTTTGCATCATTGATTTCCCCTGATTTAACCATATCAAAAACTCTATTTTTCTCTACTTCAGTATAATCAAGAATTTCTCCATCATCAAGTTTTTGTCCTTCAAAAGAAAGATTACTTGCTTTAAAGAGATAAAGTTTTTCACTGCAAAATCCTGGACTCGTCCAAATAAAACCAAGAGTCTCCCAGTTTTGAGCAATGTATCCGGTTTCTTCTTTTAATTCTCTTTTTGCAGCAGAAAGCATATCTTCATTTTCTTTATCTAACTTTCCAGCAGGAAGTTCAAATAATGCTTGCCCTGTAGCATATCTATATTGTTTAACCATCATAATTTTGTCATCTTTTTCTGCAACAATAACAACACCACCATTATGATGAACGACTTCTCTTATTGTTTTTTTGCCATCTGACAACTCAACATCATCTTTAGTTATTTTAAAGACTTTGCCATTATATATTTCAGTGGAAAATAATTTTTTTTCAAATAATTTTGTCATAAAAGAATTATACATTAAAAATTTATATTATAATTTAATCATGAATGAAAAAAACGTAATAGGATTTTGGGGCTACCCACATCCAACTTTAATAGAAGAATATAAAGAAAAATACCCAACTGCAAAATGGATTGATTTGGATATTGATTATAACTTCCCCAAACAAGACATTCTGCCAGAATCATATTGCGCAATCATAAAAAACATAATTAATGCAGCAAAATTTTATAAAGATAGATTTATAGTTATTCTTGCGCCCATTGGAAAAGACAAATGCGATAGTGGGTGGTTCGCCGCTGAAGTTCTAAAAGATATGGGATTTAATGTAATCACATCTATTTTTGAAGAAAAAACTTATAAAAAAGATGTTGTTATCTCAACTTCAAACTTGCCATTAAGACAAAAATTTGAACTAATCACAAAGGGCATATATGAAGCAGAAACACCTGATTTAAAGCAATGCAAAGCAAAATTTGGTTTTTGGGGCGTTCCACCAAACGACCTTTCTATATTAGAACTTTTTCCAAATGAAACTCACGTATATGGGTGGACAAGGTGTGTTGAGGCAATGACTCCTGCTGATATTGAACTTGAAATGTTTATTGATAAAGATGTTCCAACTGTGTTTTATTCACAATCATTTTGTTCAAAAGCCCAATTGGCAAAATATCTTGCAGATAAATATAATGGCTTATACATTGATATAGATGACAATGCAACAAATTCAACAAAAGCAAAAATCGAAGCATTTTTGAGGTTAAGATGACAAAAACTAATATCGTACTTGATGCAGGAACAACCTGGTCAAAAATAATTGAAAAAAATTCATCAAACCTAATGAATGAATTTAGTTCATACTTGGTAAAAACAGAAAATGATTTAAAATATTACATTTTGCCATCTGCACTACTAAAGAATATTAACTTCAAATTTGATAAAGCAACAGGGCATATGTCGTTAAGTATGCTTAATTCCAAAGATGATTATGAAAATGAAGTTATTGCATTGATACAAGGTTTCAGAAAAAAAATCAAAGAAGACTCTATTATTCTTGATATGGGTAGCAGAGATTCAAAATGGGCAAAATTTAAAAATGGAAATTTTAAAGACTTAGACTGGAATAATTCTTGTTCAAGTTCAACTGGAGCGACTGTCGAAATGCTTTTAAAATTTTATAATATCAATGTAAAGGACCTTGATTTTCAAAAAGAAAAATATACCATTACCTGTGGCATTTTTGGACTTGAAAGAATAATGGATGACATTGCAAAAGGTAATGAAGCAAAAATTGCAATATCAAGATTTGTACATGGTATTGCATATAATGCGTGGCAATTTGCAAAAAAGCCTCAAAAAATATTTTTATCTGGTGGATTTTGTGAAAACAAATGTTTTATAAATTCACTATCAAACTATTGTGAAGTAGTTCCGTTGGGCAGATTTTTGCTCTGCGAAGGTATTATTTAAAACGAATAAAAAATTGAGTGAATTTTTATATGTTTATGCTACAATTCTTTTAATAGAGTATCATGTAAGGCATGATTGCTATTTTAAAGCCGACATATAATCGACATATTTACTATAAAAAGGAGAAAACTAATATGGAAACATATGGTATCGAAAGACTCGGAATTACTAATCCGAAAGCGGTTTATCGCAATTTAACTCCAGCTCAATTAACAGAAGCTGCGTTAAGAAGAGGCGAAGGCTTATTATCAAATACAGGCGCTTTAGTTGTAACTACTGGCAAATATACTGGTCGTTCTCCTAAAGATAAATTCATTGTTGATACTGAAACAATTCACAATGATATTGCTTGGGGGAAAGTAAATCGTCCTATTTCAAAAGAAAAATTTGAATCTATTAAATCAAAAATGATTAACTACCTAAACGATAAAGAAGTATTTATTTTTGATGGTTTTGCTGGTGCGGATAAAACATACACTCAAAAATTCAGAGTAATTAATGAATTAGCAAGCCAAAATATGTTTATTCACCAATTATTAATCAGACCAACAGCAGAAGAACTTGCTGCTTATGGTGAAGCAGATTACACAATTATTTGTACTCCAGGTTTCAAATGTAATCCTGAAGTTGATGGTGTAAATTCAGAAGCTTGTATCGCGATTGACTACGAAGCACATGAAATCATTATTTGCGGTTCTCAATATGCAGGAGAAATCAAAAAATCAGTATTTGCAACAATGAACTACGTTATGACAAAAATGAACGTACTTCCAATGCACTGTAGTGCAAATATGGACCCTGAAACAGGTGAAACAGCAGTATTCTTTGGCTTATCTGGAACAGGCAAAACAACTTTATCAGCAGACCCTGCTCGTAAATTAATCGGTGACGATGAACACGGTTGGTCTCCAGATGGTATCTTCAACTTTGAAGGTGGTTGCTATGCAAAATGTATCAATCTTTCTGCTGAAAATGAACCAGATATATATAATGCAATTAAATTTGGTTCTTTAATTGAAAACGTTGTTATGAATCCAGAAACAAGAGAATTTGATTTTAATGATGATTCATTAACAGAAAATACTCGTGTTGGCTATCCTATTGACTACATCAACAATGCTCAAGTTCCTTCAAAAGGGGGCATCCCAAAAGTTGTTGTATTCTTAACTGCAGACGCATTTGGTGTATTACCTCCAATCTCAAGATTAGATAAAAATGCTGCTATGTATCATTTCGTAACAGGATTTACATCTAAATTAGCAGGTACAGAAAGAGGAATAACAGAACCACAACCAACATTCTCAACATTATTTGGCGAACCATTTATGCCAATGGATGCTTCTGTATATGCTAAGATGTTAGGTGAAAAACTTGACCAATACGGAACACAAGTATACTTAGTAAATACTGGTTGGGCTGGCGGAAGTGCTGCTTCTGGTGCAAAACGTATGAAATTATCATACACACGTGCTATGGTATCTGCTGCATTAAATGGATCATTCGACAATATTGAATTCAAACACCACGATGTATTCAACGTTGAATACCCAACATCTTGTCCAAATGTTCCAGACGAAATGCTTGATGCTCGTGGAATGTGGGAAGATAAAGCGGCTTATGATGAATCAGCAAACAAATTGGCTCAAATGTTCTTTGATAATTTCAGTGCAAAATATCCAAATATGCCTGCTGAAATCGTTAATGCTGGTCCAAAACCAACTGTAATGAGCAGATAATTTAAAAATGTAAGTAACAAAGTGGAAATAATTAATTTTCACTTTGTTACGATACTAGATTAAATAATTAGAAAAAAGGGAAAAGAGATATCATAGGATATCTCTTTTTTGCGTAAATAAAGAAAAGTAAACATAATTTAATAAAAAAATAATATATTGATTTTCCTGAAAAATGAAATCCACCATGCGACTTAGGCATATCGACTACTCCAAATGCACCAAATGAGTAGATTTTTTCCAAAAAAAATATATAATTATAATTGTAGTATAGTCTGATTTTTAACTAGTGATACCAACTTCAAAAAAAGGATAGTTTATGAAAAAAGATAAGAGTGTTTTACTCAAGACCGCATTGTTAATTTCACTGTTTTCTTGTGCAAACCCTGATACTCTAGCAGTAAATGTCAATGTGACAACAGGTAATAACGCCAGTGCAAATAATGGGACAGTAACTGGAGCAAGTTCTGGAAACAGATGGAATAGTAGTGACTCACTTACCATTGATGGCGGAAGTTTAACAGTTAATAACTATCCTGCTGGAGGAAATGGACAAATAACAGCAATCGGAGGAAATATAAATGTCGCTAGTGGAAATTTAACAGTAGGAGCAGGCAGTGCTATTGAAAGCGCTGTTAATTTAGCAGTTTCAACTGGTACTACACTAGAAATCGCTGGTGGAAACGTTACTTTAGACTATGGTGACACTTGGAATGGAGGAGTAAACTTATCAACAGGTAGCCTAGAAATTTCAGACTTTAATACAAATGGTACAATAAATGCTACAGGAGGAAGCATCAATCTTACTGGTGGAACTTTAACATTAGAAAATGGCAGTTCTATTGCTAATGCTGTTCACTTAACAGTTGCAAATGGTTCAACAGTTTCAATTACAGATTCTAGTGTTGCACTAAGTTTTGGCACAGATGATACAGTAAATGATGGTGTAAGGATTTTAAACGCAGGTACTGTTACAAATGATATTGCAATAAACGCTGGATATATATCAAACAGTGGTACATTAAATACAAATGCAGAAATAAAGTCTTCTGGAGGATTTGACAATAGTGGTATCATAAACTCAAGCGCATCGAGTTTAAAATCAGAAATAAATAATACAAATAAAGTAACTCTTTCCGATGGACAATTAGACTATTCCATTAATGGCAGTGGTGAAACTGAAATCAATGGCAATGTTACTGCGAATGCTTCTATTTCCAACAATATTACCGTTTCATCTGGGACTTTAACTTCAAATGCTGATAATATTGATGGCAATGTTAACAATAGTTCAACAGTTTCTTTAACAGGGGGAACTTTAAATAGTAATATTAATGGTGCTGGTTCTACATCTATCAATGGTAATGTTACATTAGAATCGTCAATAAACCAATCAATCAATGTAGGTTCTGGCAGTACTGTAACAACCGTTGCTGATAATCTTGGTGGTGGTGTAACTAACGCAGGCACTGTTGCATTAAAAGGTGGAGAATTAAACAATTCTATCACTGGCGGAACAATCACTAATGATACAGAATTAATGGCAAACGATAATATATCTGGAAATTTAACAAACACTGCAACAATTAATGGTTCCGGTCAAATCACAACAACTGGCAATTCTTCAACAAGTGCAAACATTTCAAACGATATAATTATTGAATCTGGTAAGTTAGATATTACTGGAGGAGAACACTTTGGAAATATAACTAATAATTCAACACTAAACATACAAACCGGTGGTGACATTTTGGTTGATGGAGTCACTGGTGGCACATTAAACATAGCAAATGGAACAAATTTAGGAATAAGCGCAGGCAATTTAAAAGCGAATTCAACCGATAACGATGGTTCTATAATTTTGAATACTGGTCATTTAACAAGTGCCATTGGTGGAGATGGAACAACTACAATTGATGGTGATGTTACGCTAGATGCATCTATTGCAAACGATATTACCATTATCAATGGTACATTAACATCAAATGCAGACCATCTTGATGGTAATGTTACAAACAATTCAAATGTTTCTTTAACTGGCGGACAATTAGACAATGCCATAACTGGATTTGGAACAACCATAATTGATGGGAATGTTACTGCAAACGCTTCTATTGCAAATCAAATATATGTTCAAACAGGAACATTAACTTCTAATGCAGACCATCTTGATGGAGACATTACAAATGATGCAAACATTTCATTAACTGGTGGACAATTAGATAATGCCATTG
>JAFQOI010000008.1 GCA_017403285.1 bacterium | reverse complement strand
AGAATTTCCATGACTTCTTTTTGTTTTCCTAATGCCATCAACTCCTCAAAAATAACTAAATGATAATTGATTTTGTCTTTACAATGTTTATTATATTCAATGGTATTTTTATAACCTTTATCACGTATTTTTATCAAACGATTGTTAATTTCTTTTTCAACTTTCAATAACGCAGGAACTACGTTTTTGGGTTCATAAACAAAATCGTTAACACATTGTAAATTCGCATAAGAAAATAATTCGATTCCTGCTTTCATGTCAATTAGTGTGAAAGTGATATTATAGTTATGTAATGTCTGCAAAATAATGTTATGAATACAAACACTTTTCCCACTATTCACTAAACCACTCAATAGTAAATTAGGATTTTTGCTCATATTAACCCAAATTAAATTGTGATCAATGTCATAACCTATTGGAAAAATTAAATCTTTGTCGTTGTGTTTAATCAATTCCATTGGATATATTTCTTCAAATACTTTTTCTTTTGAAAATGTTAAACTGTATTTAAAATTGACGTTTTGTATTTCAACATTTCTTTTCAATTTAGTTGATAAGATTGGTTCTAATTTTTTGACTTGCTCAAAGCTCAAACCATCTGGTATAATGACGTTGTAATAATCAGTATTTAATTTTTTAACCATTGGATATAAACCGTCTTTATTGTGAACATTAGTTTTTCTAATTGTTTCGTTTATTTCTTTGCTCATATCAAATCGATTAAGTATCTTTTCAAGGACTAAACTAACCACAAATAACTTCATTAAAATCTCTAAACCTTTAATAGAAAGTAATGAATTAACAAACAAGTAAAAATTAACCATTTCTCATCTTCCTTTCTAAGTAAACGTAAGACTCCAAAACCTCGTCAACGTTTACTAATGGTTTTTAAAAACAGTTTGATTTACTTGTATTGGAGGTGTTGGTTCGACAGTTTCGTGCAAAGACACGACTAATTTTTAACTAAGATTAAACTGTTATGATTTATATTATTAGTTTCGCCTATTTTTGTGATATATTTTTCTGTATTAGTTTGGTTTTTGTTGAACAAATAAAAAAGACTAGCAATTGCTAGTCATCATTTTCAACATCTAATAAAATTTTTACCATTAAAGCAATGCCACCGATTAAAACCAAACACCCCATCATTTTATCACCTCATGATTTTCAATTCTATTTTTTGCAATTTCAAAGTACTTTTCATCCAATTCAATACCGATAAATTTTCTATTGGTATTTACACAGGCTATAGCTGTTGAACCACTTCCCATACAATTGTCTAAAACCACTTCACCTTCGTTGCTATATGTTTTGATTAACCATTCTAGTAATTCCACTGGTTTTTGAGTTGGATGAAGTCTTTTTGTTGAATTTAATTCTCCCTTTCTATTGTTGCAAGTCAATAAATTTTTAGGAAATCTTAGATTTTCATTGTGAGTTTTGGAAATACAATTATATCCCGATGATATTGCTTGTGTAGAATCTTCTTTAACTTTGTTGTTATTCTTTCTAGGTCTTTTATTTTTTTCTTCTGCTTGAATCATTTGCGGATTATAAGTCAATTTACCATTACTAAAAACAACAATTTCTTCTATTACTGCAAGAGGTCTATACTTTGCAATTGCAAAATTTCCGCAGTTTTCTTTGTTCCAATAATTAATATGTTTAAACCATTTTCTATTACTATTAATTAAATCAGTTGTAAATGGTTGTGTTCCAAAAAGAACTATCGCACCATCGTCTTTGATAATCCTTTTGTAGCACTCCCATAGTTTGTCAAATGGAATTAAAATGTCCCACTTTGAAGCAACTAGATTATAAGGTAAATCACACAAAATCATGTCCACACTCTTATTTGGAATTTCCTTCATTATGTCTAAACAATCCCCATGATACAACCAAATATTTTTCATCCTCATTCCTCCTCATAATTTTCAACGAAATAACATAACATACAAATTGAATCTGCAACATCATCATTAACTTCCAAATTAAATCTATCACGCACATATTGTTTTGATAACTCTTTTAGTTCTTTACGTTTCATTCCCTTTTTAGGATTTAATATTTTTCGCCATGTTGCAGGTGGAATGATCATATATTCACACTGATTTTCATTAACTACTTCGATTAATGCACCTAATAACATAGCCAACAACTTAAAAGTCTTAATTGACAGTTGTGATTGAACATCTTCCAATAAAACCAAGTCGATATTTTCTTCTTGAATTATT
>JAFQOI010000133.1 GCA_017403285.1 bacterium | reverse complement strand
TTGTTCAAGGAATTTGTACTGCCATTACAGGATATGAACTTCTTGGAGCATTTTTATATTCAGCAATGTTTGTTATTTTATTTGTGAATAAATTTTTTACAACTAACACAAAGAAAAAATTATTAATATTAATTGGTATTTGGGTTTTAACAATTTTTTGTTTATTACCTATCAGCTACACTCGATTTTTTACAGAACTTATAATTTCTGTTTTCTTTACTACTTTTTATGCCTACATTTATAAAAAAACTGAAGATATTCTATCAGTTTTTATCCCAACAAAAAAGTCCTTTGATTCCAATAACACTTTACCAAATCAAGGAGAAGAAATATTTTTAAAAGATTATAATCTTACTGAAAGACAAATTATCCTATTAAAAGATTTCATTGAAAATAAATCAACATATATAAAACTCTCAAAAAAATATAATATCAGTATTTCAACTGTAAAAAAAGATATGGCTGTTATTTTTACTAAATTTAATGTTGCAAACAATAATGAATTATTTATTTTGTTGTCTCAGTTTATTGTAAGGTAGCAAAAGTATGTTTTGTAATTGAATTTTATTTAAAATTGGTACAAGAAAATCAAAAAAAAATCTCCTTGTACCATTTAACTTATTTTACAGGAATCCCAAGAATGTATAAATTGTAATTATCACAAGCTTCATTATATTTCTGCAAAGAAATTGTTCCTGACAATAGTTGTAAAAACAAAGAAGTCAAAGAAATTCTCATACTACATTCTTTTATAACTTCTGAGTTATTCCATTCTGGAAAAACTGTATACAGGGTATAAATAATTCCACTGGTTAAGGCAAGCCCCATAAAAACTCCGTCTGCAATCATCCAACCTTGAGCCTGTTTTACAATAGTTTCATTGTCTGGACATTCTAATAATTTTTGGTTTAATACTTTGTAACTTAAAATGTTTCCGCTATAATCACAAAAAGAATGAGACAATCCTGTATCTTTATACAAAATTAAATTATAAAAATTCGGTTCTTCAATTTTAATTTCATTTTCTTGTGCAATAATAAAATTTGATAACGCAAAAATACAAAGCAATGTTGTAATTAGTTTTTTCATAAAAACTCCAATTCTGTCTAAAATATATCTACTAGTAATAAATCTAGAAAAATATTTTAGACAGCAAAATTAATATTTTTTTGATTTTAAACTACTTAAAACCTTAGACTCTGGAATTACATATACATTTGTACCAGTTCTATATCCTTCTGCTGACGAAGCTGCACTACATATAACAGCACCAAGAGAAACCATTATAGGGAAAGCAGGTGGATTTGCGGTAACAATGCCGTACAATAAAGGATCCATAACTATTAAAGTAGCAGTTGCAGTTGCTCCAAATAATGCACCTAATGCATCGGAAGCAATACAAGCTTTTATTTTTTTCCCTAAACTTGCTCTTGGAGAAACATCACCTACATTACCATTCCAAAATTCACAAGAAGCTTTAGCAACTTCTGCATAACACATAAAAGGTTGTAATTCGTCATCTGAAAGATTAGCAATTGCTTCAACTTCAATTGAAGTTACTTCTCTTATAAAATTTTCTGTTGATATTGATTCTGAATCTAGCAATGAATCAATTCTATTGACATATACAATAGCATTCTCAATATTAACATCAGACTGAGTATTAGACCTTGAAGAAAAACCTGCAAAGTTTGATATCTTTACATCATTACCAAAATATTCTCTAAATATTTCATTGTACAAATCATCATTTAATATTGCTCTAGGATTGACCTCAAAAGTAGAAAAAAAATCATTTAACATTATATTATGTTCCTTTCCTACATTTGAATACGAATCAATTATGGATTGAGAATAACTATCAATTTCAAAATCATCAGCTATCTCATTTTTACAACTGACAAATCCCAATGTCACAATCATAGCTAAAATAACTATGATTTTACTAAAAATACTTCTTTCCACTTTCTTCCCTTTTTTAGAACGCTCTACTTTTAGTTTTGTTGCAACTATGTGCATTATCAAACCAAAATTTCTATTTGTCAATCTGTTTTGTTAAAAAATAAAAACAAACTTTTTTACATCACATATTTTGTGATTTTGTATTTTGTGTTTTACTTTTCTATAATTGTTTTTTCATCTGTAAATAAGTTCCACCTAACTTCTTTTACAAGATTAAATGTTTCTGCATCGTAAAATTTCACTACATACTGTTTTGAATCTCTATCATGAATACTAACTAAAATAACATCATTTTTAAAGTAAGTATTAGAAATTGATTCCTCATCAAAATCCAAAAAATGCTCATCATTCCAATTCCATTCATTTTGAGTATTTCTTTCCAAATACGCATAATTATGATCTAAACCTGCATAAACAAATATCCTATCTAACTTTTCGGAAAAAAAAATATCACCTAAATCATAGTTTTCAGATTTGTATCCTCTTGCATAAATATGTTGTAAATTTCCGTCTGGATTACGAATAGTTATTCCATAATCTCTATCACGTACCACAAAAGACTTATCTGGTAATATCAAAAAAGTACTTCGTTCTCTTTCTCTAGGAGATTCACTTTGTGGCTTACAATATATTTCAGGTTTAAATTCTAACCTTTTACTTTTTAGTTCATAAGTTCCAAAACCTTCTTTTGATTCATCATATAAATATCCATTCCCACAACCATAAGCTATACCATTATATTCTTGTATTATAGGTGCTAATTCATCAACATATACAATTCCCTCATATTTCTTTGTCTTTAAATCAATTACACTTACAGAACACCCTTCTTCATAATGATATCCATGCATAACAAGGGCTTTATTCATACTTGGTAAAATATTAAAGGTATGATGATTTGCTTCTTCATATTCTATTACACTTTCTGTTTTCCCTGTTTCAGGATTAAAAACTAAGATCTTTTTACTCATCTCTGCTCCAAGAAGCCAAAGTTTTCCATCAAAAGGTTTGACTAATATTGCCATACTTTCGCCTTTATTCTCGCTGTAGACAATCCGAGATATTATATCTTTTTTTTCTACATCTATTACGAATGTTGACATCTGCCAGTTTTCATCACTATAATGATCTGTCCAAAAACCAAAATATACTTGATTTTCATTTACACTAAAATTATGTGTTATTCGCTTTACTTTTGTATCTAGTAAAGAGCTTTCTTCCTTGAACCAGATACAACCTACAATTGATAACATCATTAATATACAAAAAATAGTTGCTATAAGTTTTTTCATTTTACCATGCTCCTGGATCTTTTTTACCAACTCTACAATATTCTCTAGTATCTCCATCAATTACAATATCCCATGGATATACTAAATCACAAGTAAACAATGTTAGAACTACAACCAATACTACAATTATAATTGTAATCTTAAACCAACCTAAACTAAGCGTCATTGATAGAGTTTTTGGAACAAGATTTCTAACTGTAAAACTTGATGCAAGAAAACTACCATCAATATTTACACCTAAATCATCCCAAATAAGCCAAGCAACCTGAGAACAATATAAACCTTTTGAATCATTACTCTTTATTAATTTTATTGCATATTCTCTGTTATCATATTTTTTTACATTTTTATCTATTACAGTTTGTATCTCAGATTGCGTTTTAGAAGAATTTACATGTAATAATTTAAGGTTTTGTATATCTGTTTTATCTGTAATTTGATGTTTGATAGTATAATGTGTAGTTTTCAATTTTTCTTTGCTATTTTCTCTATCGGCTGTAAAAAACATTTTTTCACTTGAATCCCATAAAGCAGCATGACCTGTAATTAGATCACCTCTTCCTGGTCCATGAACATATAATATATCACCTGTCTCTAATTTAGAATACAATTTAGATTTATTATCACTTAACATTTCTCTCATTTTATCTTTATTATCAACAATCATAGA
>JAFQOI010000132.1 GCA_017403285.1 bacterium | reverse complement strand
GAGCACGTTCTATGAAAAGGAACGTGCATTACCGCAAAGGTATGCGGGTGTGGCGGAATTGGCAGACGCACCAGATTTAGGTTCTGGCGGGCGACCGTGCAGGTTCAACTCCTGTCACCCGCAGTAGTATTAGGCTCAAACCTTTAAAATATATAAGGGTTTGAGCCTTTTTTTGTTGCTGCTAATTTTTTTGAGGGGAGTATAAAAAATGAGTAGTGTCTGCTAAATGTCTGCGCATTTTTTTATTTATGAAAAATGGTACATTGGAGAACTAGGATTGATTATAGGAAAAGAAGATTTATCTGTGAAATTGTGGAAATATGTTTGGAAAAAAGTTATAGTAAATTATAAATACAACTATGGGGGTAGGACATGAGTAAAAAAGAAAAAATGGTGGCAGAAGAATATAAGAGTAAATACAATGATTATGGGTTGGATATAGCATTAGTTAATAAGATGAATCCAAGATATGAGGGAACTGCAAAAGAAAAAGAGGATAAAGAAAGAGATAAATATAAATCGGATGATATTAAGAAGTTAGAAAATGCATTTAAAATGATTAACGAAGTGTTCTATAAAAATGTATTATATACTCCAGTCATAGAGTTTAACTCTAAAATGAGAGCAGAGATAAAGGTAGAAGAAGCAGGCGGATTGATAAGTACCGAAGAAATCGAAAAAGGAACTAAAAAAGCTCGATTAACAAAGAAAATAATGTTATCAGAGAGATTTTTAGA
This sequence comes from bacterium, assembly GCA_017403285.1. Lineage (GTDB taxonomy): Bacteria > Cyanobacteriota > Vampirovibrionia > Gastranaerophilales > Gastranaerophilaceae > Avigastranaerophilus. The sequence goes on along the minus strand of JAFQOI010000132.1, from coordinate 2,687 downwards.
ACAGGATACATTAGTAATTTATACTGCTTTAATGAATGGAATTATGATATATGCAGATATGGAAATTGCAGAAAGCAAAATTGGCATTAGTGGAAACGAGAAATATAAAAAAATGTTTACAGGTGGTGGAATCTATATTAACAAAGCAGGAAAAGGAATCTGTAAGGAATATGGAATCTTAGTAGAAGATGGCTTATATTTTCCTGACGAGAGTCAAGAAAGTACAACAAGTGAAAGAAGATATCATTTCGTTTGTGATAAAGAAGGTGCATTTTACAAATTCCTAGAGGATAAGGAATTGTTAAAAGACCAATTTGTGTGCAGACCATTAAAGAGTAATAATAAGAAAAATGACAAAGGAAAAGATAATGGAAACGCTGTAGCAGGAGATAGAGAAAAAAAGCTGTTCAGACTGGAATGTCCTATTTGCAAAATAGGCATTTATGTAAGTAAAGGAAACTGTGAAAAAGATATTAGGTGCTTCAATGAAAAGTGTAATGGTGCAAGATTTGAGATAAAGAATAAAAGTAATATTGAATAGTAAACAGGGAGAATATAAGGTATGAGAGCAGTAATGATTTCTGAAAAAGAATATGAAAGAAGCAAAGAGCTTGGCAAAGAGATTGAGAGAGAAGAAAAAGAAAGAGAAGCTAATAGAATATGTTGTAGTAAGGCATTTAATATGTGGGTATTAAAGGAACTGTGGAAAAAATATAATGGAACGTACGAAGGATTTTATGATAATATCTGCACAGAGCCTACATATAGAAGAATAATGAAATATGAGAAAACCAGAGAGAATAAAAAGGCTGCAGAAAATACAGGAATACCGAAAGAATATTTGGATGGTAGAAAAGATTTAATATTAACATCTGATAGTGATATGCAAGAAAAAATTGAAGGCTACAATAATATCAAATGGATTAAGTTTACAATAGATAATTTCTATAGTAAATGGAATGATGTAGAAATACCAGAAGATGAAAAAAAGAAAAAAGCAATGGAAGAAGAAAAAGCAGAAGAACTAGATGTTATAATTGATAAGATATTGGTAGAACTAAGTATTGAAGATGAATATGATGATTTGGTTGCAGCAATAGAAGATATTAAGTCAGAATTTCAGTCAAAATATCAAAAGTATAAAAATGAAAATATGAAAAGTACATATAATGATTATTTATCAAATATGATAGATGTGGTCGCAGGAAGAGAAGAAAAAATTAACGTAAAGCTTCGGGTGCATGATATAGAAGATAAGAAAAATAAAGTTTCCGAGTGTGTTAATACAATAGTTAGTAAATGTGAAAAGGCTGAAGAGTTAGAAAGCAAAATAGTAGAGATATTAAACAGGCTAGAACTGGAGAATGTACAAAAGAATAGTGATATGTACAAAATATTGTATTATATGAAGTACAAAAAGAAATATGAATAATAAAAAGTAACAGGTGGATTTGCAAATTTTTAGTGCAAATCCACTTTTTTGATTTTTTTTGCAGGATATTTATCAGAACGTCGCTTTGAAAAAGATAGACAGTATAAAAGAAAAAAAGACAGTCGATTTTTTTGCATTCGTCAGAAAAAGTAAATAAGCATTATACTTTAAAATGTAAAGAAAAACAACGACTTCGAAGTACAAAGGTTCTCAAATCAGTAATATTACTACTTCTGTGAGGTTAAACTCACAGAAAATAGCAAAATCCTAAACCTGTAAGGATTGTATACAACCCTGTTCCTACTGTGAATGACACAGCAGGTAGTGGAGCTAGCAGTGGAAAGGGAAAATTTACAAATATTTAGAGGAGAAAAAGAAATGGTAGAAATTTTAAAAACAATTGAAAATTTAAAAGAAGGGTACATCGTACCTGATTTAGCAAAGGTAACAGCACTTGAAAGGAAAAAGATAGTTTTTTCGGTTGCGTTGGCTCAGAAAACCAATGGTTTGCATTGGTTTGAGATGACAAAAGAAGGTGGAGAAGAAGAGATTATGATTCTGACAACACCTAAATTTTCAAAGGAAATGGCGATAACTCATCAAGCTAAATATGAAAGGGTTATGACGGGAAATGGGCAAATTGATACCGATGAGAAGCTCGAAGAATTGTTTACAAAGCTTGGATTAAAGAGTGAGTACGACGAATTTTTGAAAGTTCAGATTACTTCAAACCCAATGGCAACCAAAAAAGAAAAAGAAACTTGTAAAAATCTGTTAGATTCCCGAAAGGTCGTTGTAGACTTCAACAAGCATATTTTTTTGGCAAAAGACAGGGAGTACAACACTGTTTGGGCGTATCTGGCACGTAGCAAAAAGTTTGGTACAGTTTCATTCCATGTGTACTTGCGTAATGCGAAGGGGAGAACTTATTCGAGCAAAATTATTGAAAAAAAAGAAGTGGAAGAAATGGGAAAAAAAATCCACAGTATCATGGAAAATTATGAAGCATATTTTAATGAGGTAAATAAGGAGAGAGCAAGTCAGATATTGTGGACTGTGAAAAACGCATACGATTTCAGTCAAATTCAGGATGATTTTCTAGACTTTTCAGTGGATGCAAATGTCAATATAAAAATGTAGGTTTTTTGGAAAATAAGAGTGTAGGTTTTCCTACAAGCTTATTTTCCATTTTTTAGTTATCTTCCGTCATATATTGCATCTGATCCTTTAGTCTGTATGATGGACCATTGATGTT
>JAFQOI010000131.1 GCA_017403285.1 bacterium | reverse complement strand
TTTTTAAAAAAGAAAAACGAACAAAATAGCAATAACAAAAATAATAAAACATAAAATAATTTCTTCATAAAAAGCCCTCTTAATGATAGAATATTATGGATTAATGCTGTAGGCTATTTATTTACAATTAATGTATAGTAAAATAAAAAAAGGAGGAAATAAAATAATGAACGAAAAACTAGAAAAAGCATTTAATGATCAAATCAACGCAGAATTTTATTCTGAATATTTATACCTTTCAATGTACGCCTATTTTGAAAGATTGAATTTACAAGGCTTTAAAAACTGGATGGATGTACAAAGACAAGAAGAAAGAGCACATGCAATGGGGCTTTTCAACTATGTACATGAAAGAGGAGGGAAAGTCGAATTACAACAAATAGAAAAACCACAAACTGATTGGGATTCTCCTGTTGATGTTTTTGAAGCAACATTAAAACATGAACAATTAGTAACTTCTAAAATTAATGCTCTAATGGATGTAGCAGATGAAGTAAAAGATAGAGCAGCAGTTTCTTTCCTTGACTGGTATTTAAAAGAACAAGTTGAAGAAGAAGCAAATGTTAGCAATGTATTAAAAACATTAAAAATGGTATGCAACGACAAACAATGTTTATACATGTTTGATAAAGAACTTGCAACAAGAACATTTGTTGCTCCAGTAATTGGTTAATTAAATTCTAAACGAAATGTGAAAGAGGGCTTATCAGCCCTCTTTCCTTTTTACAATCTTTAACAATTTAACAAATTACATCAATTTTAGAAATTGAGTTGTTTTATTGGGTTAACAAAAAATTTAATTAATAAAAGGAGTATAAAGTATGAACAAAGCAATGATTGGAATAGGAATAGCAACAGGAACTTTGCCAGCAATGATAAGCGCAAACTTAATAATGAAACATTCAAAAAAACCTATAGGTACCCCAGGTTCAACAACTCATATTTTAACAAATGACAAATTTGATATACATGAAAAAGGTCATGTTAAAGGAGAGATTATAAAGGAAAATATAAAAAACACAGCAAAAATAACAGGGATTGCAGTAGGTACAGCCGGTATTGCTGCAGCAACAACAAATTTTTCCAAAAAAGCAGCAGAATTATTTCAAAACAGCATATCTAAAGCAGGAAACCTATTGTCTCAAGTTTCTATCAAAGGAAAAGATTTAAAAACAATTTTAACAAATACAAAAGCATATAATAAAATAAATGCGCTTCCATTACCAGCAAAAGCAGCGATTGCGGCAAGTACTGCTGTTTTAACGCTAGGGGGCATAATAGCATCAAAAAATGCAGGTAAAAAAGCCGCATACATAGAAGGACAACACGAAGCAAAATAAAATAAAAAAGACCTCTTTCGAGGTCTTTTTTTTATGCATTTAATTTAATATATTGAGCATCCTGTATACCATCAATTTGGTTTATTGTTTTCATTGTTGCGTCATCAACATCTCTATCAGTTGTAATAATCATTATAGAAACATTGTCTTTTTTGTTTGATTTTTGTGCAACTTGCATTCTATTAATGTTTATATTGTTTTCACCAATAGCAACAGCAACTTTTGCAACCATTGATGGTTTATTTTCGTGAGGAACCATCAACATATGTTCTTCTGCTTCAATACTCATATTGTAATCATTGATTTTTACTATTCTTGGCATATTTTTAGCAATCAATGCACCAGTAACAGTATTTTCATCAACATCCGTTGTCAAAGTAACAGAAATTGAACCTAAGAAAGTACAATCTTTTTGAGATTTAGATGTTACAACATTAATTCCTCTATTTTTTGCAATTAATGGAGCATTAACAAAGTTAACTCCTTCAATAAAAGATGAGAAAATACCTCTTTGAACAGCAACTTCAAGTGGAGCTACATTTAACTCAGATAAATTACCATTCACTGTAATGTTTATATTTTTAAGATTGCCTTTTGATAATTGTTTTACTAATCCACCAATATTTTCAGCCAATTGCATATAATCTTTGACTGGTTCAATTACAGCAGACTTTAATGCTGGAATATTAATTGCAGCCTTTGCACTTCCACCAGATAATACATCTCTAATTTGTTCCGCAACGTCAATAGCAACATTAAACTGTGCTTCAGTTGTACTTGCACCTAAGTGTGGTGTCATTGTAACATTCCCTGAACAAGAATATAGAGGAGATGCTGTAATATCAGGTTCTGTTTCATAAACATCAACAGCCGCTGCTTGAACTTGTCCAGATTCTAAAGCTTCTTTTAAAGCTGCTTCATCAATAATACCACCACGAGCACAATTGATAATTCTAACGCCTTTTTTCATCCTGTTTAAAGTATTTCTATTAATCAAAGATGTTGTTTCTTTTGTTTTTGGCGTATGAATTGTAATGTAATCACATTGAGCCCAAAATTCATCTAAACTTGTTACGTATTTAGCACCGATTTTTTCAACCGCTTCTTTTGTTGTATATGGGTCAGAAACAATAACATTCATTCCCAATGCCAAAGCAACAACAGCAACGTGTTGACCAATTTTACCAAAGCCAATGATACCTAAAGTTTTTCCAAAAACTTCAACACCTGTAAATTTAGAACGTTCCCATTTTCCTTCCTTTGTGGAAGCAGCTGCTGCTGGAATGTTTCTCGACATTGAAAGCATCAAAGCGAGTGTATGTTCTGCTGCTGCATTGGTATTACCATCAGGCGAATTTACAACAATTACACCATTTTGTGTTGCCGCGTCAATATCAATATTATCAACACCAACACCTGCTCTACCGACAATCTTAAGAGTATCAGCACTATCTAATATTTTTTTTGTTACTTTTGTTTGGCTTCTTACCATTAAAGCGTCATAGCCTTTAATTTTTTCCGCTAGTTCATCTTCAGAAAGAGTCGGAATATACTCTACTTGAGCAACACCATCTAAAATCTTTCCTGCGGCTTCGTTTATTTTATCTGTTATTAATACTTTCATTGGAATCCCCTATTTATTTAAATTTTCTATTAATGTTGCAACACCTTTACCCAACTCAAATTTATGTCCAAGTTTGTGTAATGTTGCTTCTAATGCACCAACTGCAGTTATAGCATCACGTTCAGAAACGAAACCAAGAGTTCCCATTCTGAAGATTTTATCTTTTAGCGCATTTTGACCATTTGCAACAACAATATCATAGTCATTTTTTAATACTTTTCTAATATCTGGCACACTAACACCTTCTGGTGGAAGAATTGCAGTAATTGAAGTACTTGCAATTGTTTCATCTTCAACGAAAAGTTTTAAATTAATTGCTTTTAATGCTGCTCTTAAAGCTTTAGCAATTTTTGTATGACGAGCAGTAATATTTTCAAGTCCTTCTTCTTTCATCATTTCAAGAGCAACTTTAAGTCCAGAAATAAGATTAACAGCAGGAGTAAATGCTGTTGAATTTTCAAGAACTGATTTTCTATTTGATGACCAATTAAAGTAGAAATCAGGTCTTTGACAATTTTTATGAACTTCCCAAGCTCTTTCACTAGCCGCCAAGAATGCCAATCCGGGAGGTATCATGAATCCTTTTTGTGAACCTGAAATAAGAACATCAATACCCCATTCGTCCATTTTACATTCCATTGCACCTAAACTTGTTACACCATCAACAACAGAAAGTGCACCATGTTCTTTAATCAATGCAACAAGTGTTTTAACATCATTGGTAACACCAGTTGATGTTTCATTTTGAGTAAGTGTAACTATTTTGATTTCTTTATTAACGTCTGCATCAAGTTTTTGTTTTAAGTCAGCAGGATTTATAGCCTTTCCTGGTTCAACTTCAATCATATCAACTTCAGCACCGAGAGCCTTAGCAATCTTTGCCCATCTTTGTCCAAAATTACCAATTGCTAAAGATAAAACCTTATCCCCAGGATTTATCAAGTTTGAAAGAGCAGCATCCATTGCGCCTGTACCACTTGATGTATATACCAATACGTCATTTTTAGTTTGGAAAATATATTTCAAATCGGAGTAAACGGACTCAAGAATCTTGGAAAACTCACTACTTCTATGCCCCATTGGATGTTTTGCTATTTCAAGTAATACTCTTTCCGGAACTGGAGTTGGTCCGGGAATCATTAAAAATGTCTTATCTTTCATTTTTTCTCTCCTCTCCTACCATGTGGTTATATTCTCTCACAAAACATTACACATATTAACCATTTGTTAAATTTGTAACGAAAGTATCTTTTTCAGTAAATTTGATGTTTAAAAATGTTTTTATAAATGTAAGTAAGTATAAGTACAAGGGTAAAGTATGCCAAATGGTATATCCTGCTTATTTTTTGCAGGCAGAAACTTTATATACGGAGCAAAGGAAGAAAATCTATTCAAAAGCGGAGTAGGTGTAATTCAAACTGTTCGTAGTGCCGATTTTTTTGCAAATACAAATATTCCAAAAACTACAGCATGCCCAAATAACGCAGCGACATCGTCAGTTTCTGGAGTTAGAGCACTAGCAACAAAAAAGAATCCTGTTCTTGCCGTTCTTGGGGAAACTGCAAAAAAATTAAAAAAAGTTTTATACCCGCTTTTTATAGCATCGGGAATTTACAACACCATAAAATCAGACGATAAAATTAAAACAGGAACATCACAAGCAAGCGGAATTGCATCTATGTATGCATTTGAAAAAGGTGCGGAAAAAATTCTGCCTATAATTGAAAAAAGTATTCTATCTCATCCATTTGTAAAAAGAAATAAAATTGCACAAGGCGCAGTTTATGTAGCAAGAGGGATGACGTATGCTGCAATTTCCTTAGCAGGATATTCAACTGGCAGCAAAATTGCAGAAAAAGGTGTTGATACAATCAGATTAGTAAAAGAAAATAGAACAGAAAAAAAAGAAATAAAAAAACAAATAAATGATATTTTTGAATCAACTATAGATTCAATAGGTAAAGCGCCAACTGCAAATGTATTTGAAGACATTGCATCAGGATTCTAAAGTAAAATTGCTAGAAGCATTAAAAGAATTCCACCAAGTTGAGAAAATGCAGCCATATTTTGCATTTTTCTATTATTCTCATACTTGTAACTATTTTTCTTTGCTTCATATGCAACCATTAATCGTTGAACCCTGCTAACATCATTATCAGTAGGAAATGTTCTATTAAAAATTTTATTCTCAAGACGACTTAAACGGCTTGCGATATTTTCATTTTCATAATTATTTTTTAAAAGTTCTTGTTCTAAAACAGAAAGTTGAAACACAATCGTTTGATCATTAACCGTTTCTAACCCACTTTTTGAATAATAATCGTTTATTTCGTCAGCACTATATTGTCCACTATTAGGCATTCTTGATGAAGATTTAACAGGAACAATTACAGAAGCAAGATTATTTACCCTCTCATTTAAAGAGGCATTCGTTTTTTTATTGAAAACCCTTTCTTCTAACCTATCTAATCTTTTATATATATTTTCTTTTTTATATGTTGTATTAAAAACTTCCTCTTCCATTTTATCTACAATTGGATAATCTACAGAAGCATCTTCTTGCATATTCATTAATTCATCACTTAATGGAATATTTAAATTATCTCTTAACGAAGTTCCACTTTGTGCTTGATTTTGCTTCGGAAGAACTGGCATTGAAAAACCAATGTCATCTTGAATATTTTGAATTCTGGTATTTAAATCACCTGTTTTTTTTGTACCATATATATGTTTTTCAAGTCTTTCAACTCTTTTTGCATTAGAATTTTTCTTAAAATCAGTACCAAATACCGAGTTTTCAATAGCAGTTAAATTCTCAACTTGAGCAATAACTGATAATGGAATAAAAAATATACAAAATATCAAGAATATTATTTTTTTCATAACCTTTTCTCTATATGGAAAATATATACGCAAGTCTTGAGAAAAAACATACCATCCAATATAAAAGAAAGAATGCCGAAACGAATGGTAAAAATATAACCATAAAGGCTCTAGACAAACTGATATCATATACGACTTTTATACAATTCGCATACAAAATAATTATCCATAAATATAAAGATAACTCGACCAATGTACCTACAACATAACCAAATGTTCCTGCTTGTTTTATAAGGTTTAACGGAGCAAAAAAGATATAAGGAATTGGTGCAAATGATGTATAATAAAGAATTTTATCAAGACCAGCATCCTTTGAATATATTTTTGCAACATATTCAAAAAACAAAGCCGTTAAAAACCAAACAACTAGAATAGAAAATACAGCCCAAGCGATAGAAAAGGCCGAATGTAATTTTAATATAGAACCATCAAAAATACTCATAGCCAATTTAGAAATTAATGCTACAAACAAAACATTGGCTATAGCCACCCTGATTGAAATTTTAACAGTCTTTCTTTCAAAAAATTCTTTGGGTGAAAATATAATGCTATAAATATTCTCAAAAAATTCGTCAGTTGTTATTCCCATAAATATAAAGGCCTTCTACTTAATATCATACTATGTGGCACAAAATCAGTTAACTTTAATGTATTCTTTGCGCCATATTCACTAAATGCAGATAAATATTCTGCGAAATAACTCTTTGCTCTATAATCAACAAGTTTTGCTGCCAATTTATTGTTAAATTTTTCTTGAGCCATTCTTTCAATCATTTTTTGAGCAACATCCATTCCGCCAATGGCATCAACGAAGCCGAGTTTTTCTGCTTGACGACCAGTAAAAATACGTCCATCCGCATATGCTCTAAGAACATCCTTTGACAATGCTCTCTTTTTAACAGAATATTTGTCATTTCTATTAACTCTACCAATTGTGATAGCATCAATAAATTGAGCATAAGAATCATTTATTATATTCTGCATAAGCGCTTTTTCTTCTTCTGTAATTGGTCTTGTACCAGACCCCATATCTTTGAATTTACCACTCTTTATTACTACAGAATTTATATTAAGTTTATCAGACAATAATTGATGATAATCCATAAAAGACATGATAACCCCAATACTGCCCGTCAATGTGCCACTTTGAGCAATAATTCTATCTGTAGCAGCAGCAATATAATAACCACCAGAAGCAGCAACGTCATCAAACACAGCAATAACCGGTTTATATTTTCGTGTCTCCATAATTTGGTTATAAATATTTTGTGACATAGCAACAGTACCACCTGGGGAGTTTATTTTTATAATAATTCCTTTTATCGTGTTATCTGTTTTTGCTGATTTTAATAATTTTAATAACGCTGGTGCTGACACTTCAGTTCCAAACAAGCTAGATTCGTATGAAGCCGCAATAGTTCCTTCCAACTCCATTACCGCTATTTTGTTTGTAGCACTCACTATTTTCTTTGTTTTTGCTTCGTCTTTTGCAACTCCATATATTGTATCTTTATCTATACAGAAAAATCCCACAATCAAAGAAAGTATACATAAAAATATTACAATTTTGGAAATCAATGAAGGTTTCATTTCTCCTCACTTTCAACTAGATTTTTTATACATTCATCTAATAAAGAAATCATCACATTGTAATAATGCTCAGCATTTTCCTTATTATCTGCTTCAAATCTTAAAGTAAATACTGGCTCAGTATTACTTTGTCTGATTAAAGCAAAACCATTAGGGAAGATAATCCTCAATCCGTCTAACTTAACTATATTATTTATTTTAGTGCCAAAAATGTAATTATCTTCCTCTATCTTTTTAGTTACTGTTTCTAATACAACTTTTTTCAATTCGTTAGCACAAGTGTATCTGACTTCATTCATAGTGTGAACTTTTTCAAAAGGTAGCAATAAATCAGAGAGTTTAAATTTTGGATTATTTCTCTTATTTTTTGCAACAATTTCAATTATTCTACAACCAGAATAAACAGCATCATCGAAACCATAAAATCTATCTTTAAAGAACATATGCCCTGACATTTCACCAGCGAGAATAGCATCGGTTTCTTTCATTTTTGATTTAATGTAACCATGCCCCGTTTTTGCCATAACAGAATATCCGCCAAGTTTGTTTATCTCATCAAATAAAACCTGAGAACATTTAACCTCAGAAACAACAACAGGCTTTTCCCCTCTTGGAGCCAAATCTTTGATAATATCTTGCGCATAAATATACAAGAGTTTATCACCTGTTATAACATCACCCTCTGAAGTTATAACACCAAGCCTATCAGAATCACCATCAAAAGCAATACCCAAATCCGCCTTTGTTTCAATGACTTTTTTTCTTATATCTTCTAACGTTGAAAAATCACTTGGATTTGGATGATGGTTAGGAAATTTTCCATCAGGTTCAGTGTACAATTCAACAACCTCACAACCAATTTCTCTATATAATTCAGGCGCTATAACTCCAGCAGTTCCATTTGCACAATCAGTTACAACTTTTATTCCCCTACCAACTTGTGGAAATTTTGAAGCGACAGAATCAAGATATTGTGGAATTATATTGAATAATCTTGATTCACCATGTCTTACTGCCGAAATATCACTGTACATTTCATCTTGAGTATATTGTTTTACAAGCTTAATTTCACCTTCATTTAAAGATGCTTTATCATAAGTCATTTTAAGACCATTATATTCTGGTGGATTATGACTAGCAGTAACAATCAATGCCGCTGAAATTTTTACATCACTTGCAATATTCTCAGGATATGTAGCAAATTCAGAATAATATCCAAGTGGTGTTGGCACAACGTCTAAATTTAGCACATTAGCACCAGTATGCACAATTCCCTTGATTAAAACCTTTACCAAAGATTCAGAATGCAATCTTGCATCTCTTGAAACTGTAACCCATATATCAGATGGATTTAAACCTGATTTTTCTTTTATATAACGAATAAAACCTTTTCCTACATAGTAAAAAAGCTCTTCATTAACATTTTCACCATATATCCCTCGAATATCATTTTTTCCAAAAGCACTCAAATCTTGTGTGTTTATCATGTTTGTTAATTTCCTTGTCTATATTATTAAAAACAATTATACTTTTTACATCATAAAAAGTATATATGTAAAGTTTATTTTGAAAAAAACAAGCAAAAATAATAAAAATATAAATAATTCCACCAGAACGGCACTTTTGTTTATTTTGCCGTCGATAATTGGATGTCTGATTTTTATTTTTTTTCCTTCTTTAGCTTCACTTTTTCTAAGTTTTTGCAAATGGAATCTTATAAATAAGATTCAATATATTGGGTTAGAAAACTATATTGAACTAGTTAAATCAACAGAATTTTGGTTTATTTTAAAAAACACAATAGTATATGCTCTTTCTGTCACAATTTTAGGCACAATTTTCCCAATAATACTAGCAGCAATTATACATAGCAAAATAGTTTGCCAAAATTTTTTCAAAACGGCATATTTCCTTCCATTTATTACCCCAATGATAGTAATTGCAATGATTTGGCAATGGATTTTTGATCCTAACATAGGATTTTTAAATATTCTACTAAAAACTAACAAACAGTGGCTTTATGACCCAAAATTGGCTTTGACAGCGCTCATAATAGTATCAGTATGGAAATTAATTGGCTACAATATGATAATCTGCCTGTCTGGATTTTCATCAATAAATAATCAAATATACGAAGCAGCAAAAATAGATGGGTCTAACCCAATTAATACCTTTTTTAAAATAACACTACCACTTTTATCCCCAACGATACTATTTGTTTTATTGATAACAACTATAAGTTCGTTTCAGGTTTTTGATTTAATTTACTTGATGACACAAGGTGGTCCAACAAATTCAACAAATGTATTGGTATATTGGCTTTTCAAAAACGCTTTCGAATTCTTTAATATAGGAAAAGCCTCCGCTATCGCGTATATATTATTCTGCTTTATTTTAATATTAACCTTAATTCAATGGAAAAGTAGAAAGAAATGGGTTATTAACGAATAACCTAACTATGCATAAAAACATAATTGTGATTTTTTTGAAGCAGTATCTTCAAAAACTGTATTTATTTGAGATTTAATTCTACTTGCTTCATTTGAAACTTCTGGTTGAAACAATTTAGAAATTTTTTCTGATATTCTATCAATAACACCTGCTGATTGTGTTGAACTATAAATATAAGCATTTTTATATTCAGGATATGGTACAGCAGTTTTTCCAAAAGTTTGACTTTTAGATTGAGTTGAAAATGCGTTTAAATTATTAATTGAATTTATTTTCATTTTTATATCCTCTTTGTTTAAGTGTTTTGTATACACTTTATTTTATGTTTTTATTATGAAATAGAAAAAATATTTTGTCAATAGTTATTTTTTACATTTGTTATTTTTTTAAAAAGCCTTACACATATTGTGTTTTGGCATTAAGTGTATTTTTAGCACTTAATAAACGTTTTTTATATTAGCCAATAGAACTATTTTTTTTAGTCCGACTGGCGAATTGTTAAAAAAGCATTTCTTTCGTTATATATAATTATCTTTTTCATACTTCCAACTATTCTTAATTCCAGACAGTAGGGCAAACCAATGCCCTCTTTTTTTTAGAGCAATTCAAGTTGAAAATAAAAATAAAATTTATCTATTATATATATTCTGTGCTTTATCTATTCCATTTTCTAAATAATACAAAAAAGAATCTACAGACTTATTTACTGTTTCTTGAAGAAGTTTACTGTCTTCAAAAGAAAAATTTTGGAGAACAAAATCTTCTGATTTCATAAATGGAGGTTGTGGGCCAATACCTATTTTTAAACGATGAAAAACATCTGTTGATGCATATTGAATAATAGATTTTACGCCATTATGACCACCTGCGGAACCTTTTGGACGAAATCTCAATACACCTAAATTTAAAGCAATGTCATCATACACTAAAAACAAGTCATTAATATCAATTTTATAAAAACTTTTTAATAAATTAAGAGATTCACCAGATAAATTCATAAATGTCTGAGGTTTTACAATCCATATCGCTTCGTTATTATAAACACCTTTTGCAATATGTGCCTTAAATTTTGATTCAACGCTAAAACGTGCATCTATTTTTTCACACAGAACATCGGCAAACATAAAACCAATATTATGTCTTGTTTTTGCATATTTATCACCAGGATTTCCCAAACATATTACAAGTTTCATTCATGCCTGCCTTTTCTTTTATAAAAATTATCCTATGGAAATAATCTGCTTACCATTTTAATTCCCTTACAGAAATATAATTATACTAAAAAACAGGAGATTTTAATATGGCGAATAAAAAAGATTCAATAGTAACAATGAAAAGTAGCGAAATGCTATACAACTTTTTAGAAAACAATAATCTTCACAAAAAAGATTTTGCACAAATGATTGGAGTGACTCTTTCTTATGTATATAACCTTATAGATGAAACCATTCCCTTTTCAACGAGAACAACAACTGTTGAAAGAATTGCAACGGTTATGGACATATCACCAGAAGAATTTGTCGAATATAAAATACCTCAAGATCCTATATTAATAGATGAAGCAACCGAGTTTATAAAAGAGAAACAAAAAGAGAAAAATTTAACTACAGTTCAATTTTTGAAATCATTTCCAAGAAAACAAAGACTCGAAATGGTAGATATTTTAAGAGGTGCAAGACCAATCCCCTTAGACTGGGAACAAGTTAGTTTAATTGCACAAATATTAGATGTAAAAAAAGAAGAAATGTATGAATTTTGGGAAGCAAGGCTAAAACAACTCTTGCAAAATTCAGGATTTAATACAGAAAACAACATTGGACTACTAAAAGCCATTTTTACATGTAGCAGAAACTACATACAAACTAAACCTTAACATTTTCCACTAAAACTTCAATGTTTTTTGGATATCTAAATCTTTTTTTATCATAGATAACTTTAATCAACTGATAGGAATGAGGCACTTCTTCAAATGCTGGAGCAGAAATGTGTCTTATTCCTTTTTCATCTTGAGAAATCGCACTTTGTCTATAATGACCAGACGAAATTAAAACAACATTTGAATGTTTATCTAACATTTCTCTATATTTTTCAGCATTGAACATTGACAATTGATATTCAACTCTCGGTGGAACAAGAGGGCAATGATGAAATATAAAAAACATTTTTTTTGAATTTTTTGAGAGCAGATTATCCAACCACGCTATTTGCTCATCAGATATCTCACCATGCTTGGATGGAGCAAAATTTGGAGTTACATCAAGCACAACGCAAATAACATCTTTATTTGGTTGGAAATAATAATCTGTTTCTTGTTCTTTTTGATTATGGTTAAACGTAGTTACTATATCAAGGTATATTTCTTTTTCAATTCCAGATAATTTATGAGCATCTGTATTACCAAGAACAACATAATAAGGAAGTCTTAAGGAATATATAGACTGCATAAAACCAATTACATCTTCTTCTCTAGATTTTGCTACATTATCACCAAGAAAAACAACAAAATCGGGATTTTTTTTGATTATTGAAGATTTCAAGAAATACAAATACTTAGCAGGATAAGAATCAGAAAGACTATAATGGACATCACTAATCTGTGCAAAAGAAAATTCCTTTGCAAAAACACTGCTCGAATTAAAGAGCAAAAATAATGCCATTAGTATAAAATATGTTATTCTTCTACACATTACCATTTCTTATCCGAATTAATTTCTGAATTAAAAGAGCCTGTATTAAGTCTTTTTCTTGAATAACATTCATAGCCAACAAGATTTCACCCATAGGCATCTTATTAAAACGTTGAATATCTAAAACCATTGACAAATGAAACAAATTAATTTTTCCCGATTCCATTAGGATTTCTCCAAGTCTGGAATAAGAAACATCTGCCCAATCGTCAATATTATACAGATTTTTCATACTAAATATTATATTTAAAAAAATTTTTTAAATCAATAATTAAGCATTAAAATCAAGAGTACAATCACAAACTGGTCTTAATTCTCTTTCTAAACCATCTAGATTTTTCCAGTCAAAGCCTTCATAAGTCCCAGTTTCAGAAACCCATCCAGTTTTCCCAGTAGCAGATGTACCAACTTTAGGATTACCATAACCAGATGTCTTCAATCCGAGCTGATTATCAAGATTTTTGTATACGCCTATTGATTGAACTTCGCCCAAGCCCATGTACATAATTCTCCTATATATTTTTATAAAAACTTTTATTAAGAAAAAGTTGCTGTATTTTATTTTTTCGTTACAAATATTTAATAAAAAAATAACTTGTATTTATAAATTTATATGTTTTAATAATGACATAGGCGTCCGTAGCTCAGCTGGATAGAGCAACTGCCTTCTAAGCAGTGGGTCGAGCGTTCGAATCGCTCCGGGCGTATTCTTTCAGAGGGTTTTCAAACCCTCTTTTTTATTTTTTATAAAGAATAAAACAATACTTTTGTCTAATGTTTTCATGAAAAAAATAATTCATCATAAATA
This sequence comes from bacterium, assembly GCA_017403285.1. Lineage (GTDB taxonomy): Bacteria > Cyanobacteriota > Vampirovibrionia > Gastranaerophilales > Gastranaerophilaceae > Avigastranaerophilus. The sequence goes on along the minus strand of JAFQOI010000131.1, from coordinate 34,967 downwards.
TATGGAAAACATGGATTGGTTCGACAGTTTAAATAAACCTTTTTTAAATCCTCCCGATTGGATTTTTACTCCGGTTTGGATAGTTTTATACATAATGATGTTTTTTTCATTATTTTTATTTTTAAAGAGTAGAAAAAATGAGAGCAAAAAAATACCTCTAATATTCTTTTTAATCCAACTTGGATTAAATTTTGCATGGACACCTGTTTTTTTGGACTAAAAAACATTTTATTTGGATATATTATTATTGTTTTAATGTATATTTTCTTAATTTTGACAATAATAACATTTTTTAGACACTCTAAAATTGCATCATTATTGCTATTACCTTATTTACTTTGGATTAGTTTCGCTGCCTATTTAAATCTAGGATTTTTAGTTCTAAATTAATTCTACAATTACAAATTATGCTAGAATATATAAAAATCGAACAATAAATTTGGGGTTTTTATATGTTTAGCAAATTTAAAAATATTTTTTTTAGTTCAGAAATAATGATAATAGGCGCTGGTGGACTAGGGCTTGCACTCGCTGCTTTTTTAACAATTGCAAAAAAGAATGTTGTAACAATAGCAAAGGATAATCAATATAACAGGATAACAAACCAAAAGGGAATTAACTTTTATTCAGATTTATTAAATAAAAAGAAAGAAGTTTTTACAAATATAAATTTAAAAAGAACAAATTATACAAAAAAAGTTGATTATATTTTTATTTGCACAAGAACACCAGACTTAAAATCAATAATTCCTATAATAGAAAAATGTGCAAAAAAAGACACATTAATAATCCCTGTTTGCAATGGCTTTGGGGTAACAGAATTTTTAAAAACCCAATTACCAAACCATAACATAACAACAGGATATGCCTATGGTCCATTTTTCAGAAATGAAAAAGATGGAATTTTAGGAATAAAACAAATTGGAACATTTAGTGGGATTTACTTGGGCGCAAGCACAAAAGAAGATTACAAAAAACAAGAGAAAATGTACAAAAAACTTGAAAACATTGTTAAAAATGTTCCACTTCCTATAAAAGTTTATGAACAAAACAAAATATTAAATGAATCATTTAAAAAGCATTGTTTAATTGCACCTTTTGAAATAACTGGACTTTTGTACAAAAAAAACATGGGGGAAATTTTAGAAAACAAAGAAGCCTCTGAAACAATGTATTCATTATTACAAGATTTAGTTACATTTGGTGAAAGAATAGGCGTTATAAACAACAATGACTTTTATGAACAAGTTTCAAAAGATTATGCATTTGCTGCTCCAGATATGCGTTCAAGAGCAGAAAATGATATAAACTCTCATTCAATACCTGAATTTTATTTCCAATTCTTTGATACTTTAAAAAAAGCAAAAGAACTAAACATCAATTTACCATCTTTTGAAAAAATAGCCCCAAAACTTGAACACTTAAAAGAACTTTGTGATTGCTAAAACAGGAAAAAACAATGAAAACGAATAAAAAACAGGTATTTATAAAGAGTATAGTCATTTCTTTTTGTGCAATAATAACATTTATTGTTGCTGACTGGTGTTTAACTGCTTCAGATAGATATCAAGTTTTTCCAGTAAATCCAAAAGATACATTTGGAAAAAGAGGGGTATTGTTCGGAGAAATTGACGAAACAAAAAAATCAGTTATTATAATGGGTTGTTCGTTCGGTTTTGGAGTTGATTTAAAAGACGGGCAAACGCTACCAGATAAAATTCAGACTATGACTGGAAGAAAAACGCTAAATCTTGCATATCCTGCACATGGAATACAACATGTTCTGTATAAAATAAAGAACTTTGATGAATTTAATAACGAGGTAGAAAATGCAGAATACGTTATATATATATTCATAACAGATCATTTAAGACGTTTATATTTAAACTACTTTGACAAATACGCACAATACAAATATTTAAGATATATAAAAAAGAACAATACATTAATTGAAAATAATTTTTCCGTTGTCCCACTGGATTATTTTAAAACAACAACTATTGCAAGAAGGTCAAACGACTTTTTCTACACACTAAAAAGTGATGATGAAAAATTTGATTTTCTTAAAATGCATATTTTAGAAAGCCAAAAGGAACTAAAAAAGAAAAATCCAAACTGTAAATTCGTAACTATCGTATATAATACTAGCGTTACATCAGAAAGAATGGGGGTTGCAAACTTCCACACAGACAGATGGACGGAATTGGAAGATGAAGGAATTATCGTAATCAACTTTGATACAGCAAAATATGATTTTCTGAACGAAGATAAATACATCGCACAAGATGAACTCCACCCATCAGAAGCCGCTTGGGATAGATTAATGCCTACAATTATAAGAAGACTGAAGTTATAGTTCATTAAGTTTAAATTTTGTTATATAATCAAATAGTTACTTTATTGATGGATACACACGATGCCTCAACGATACAAATGCCCTTATATTGATAGTGGAATTAATTTTTTTTATAACGAAATTAGAGTTTGTTGTAAATCTGCGCATAAGACTGTAGGTATGCCCATATTGATAACATATGATAATTTTAGCATCGACAATGTTATTCAAAAGAAAAAAGAGTATAAAGAACGTTTTTGGAATGGAGATATCCCACAAGAATGTGAGGGGTGCCTGTTTATAACAAAAACAGAAACAGAAAATGATGACTTGGCTTTTGGATATATAGACATAAATACATTTATAAACTGTAATAGCCAATGCGTATATTGTGATTGCAAAAATATTGAAAATTTTAAAGAAAAATCAATTTATAGCATATTAAAACAACTATGCGATAAAAAAATGATAAAAAATATCCCAGAAGGCTATATGCAATTTGCTGGAGGGGAACCGGTTTTAATGAAAGATTTTGAAAAAATAATAAGTCTTTTCGTAAAAAACAATATAGATAATTACCTAATTCACTCAAGTGGAATTAAATATTCAAAAGCCATCGAAAAAGTTTTAAAAGAGAAATCGACTAGACTTGTAATTTCTCCAGATGCTGGAAGCGATGAGGTCTACAGAAAAGTTAAGAACGTACATTGTTTTAAAAAAGTCCTTGAAAATATGAAAAAATACGTAAAAGCGACAAGTAAAAATCCGAAAAGTTCTGTGATTTCCAAATATATTATTATTCCAGAATATAATGACTCTGTTGAAGAAATTTTAAAATGGTACAATATATCGTTATCACTTGGAATAAAATCAATAATTTTAGATGTAGAAATGAATTGGTACAAAAACAACAATCATACTATTACAGATAATATGAAAGAAATGATAAAGACAATACAAAATAAATGCAAAGAAGATGATATTAAACTCGATTATTACGAATCACTAAAAGACTGGTTCTATAAAAATTAAAACAAAAAAGAGTTTATCTGTTATAAAATAAATAAAAAAGGGAGCAAACAAAGTGTTAAGCATAGCCAAAATATATGATGCAGCAAAAGTTTTAAATAAAGTAGCAAGAAAAACAGAATTAATACAATCAAAAACAATAATTGAAGACAAAGAGTTATATCTAAAATCTGAGAATTTACAAGTAACAGGGTCTTTCAAATTAAGAGGGGCTTACTATAAAATATCAAAATTAACCGAAGAACAAAAGAAAAAAGGTATTATTGCTTGTTCCGCAGGAAACCACGCGCAAGGAGTTGCTCTAGCAGCGCAAAAGAGTGGAATAAAGGCAACTATTTTCATTCCAGCAACTGCACCAATTTCAAAAGTTGAAGCGACTAGAAAATATGGAGCAGATATAAAACTTATAGATGGAGTTTATGATGATGCATATAAAGCCGCTTGTGAGTTTCAGGAAGAAACTCAAGGTGAATTTATACATCCATTCAATGATGAAGATGTTATCGCTGGACAAGGCACAATTGGTCTTGAAATACTAGAACAGTTACCTGATATTGATGCAGTTATTGTTCCAATTGGTGGTGGTGGATTAATTGCTGGTATCTCATATGCAATAAAACAATTAAAGCCATCTTGCAAAGTTTATGGTGTTCAAGCGCAAGGGGCTGATAGCATGTATGAATCATACAAAAACGAGCAAGTACTAGAACTTCCAACTGTTCATACATTTGCGGATGGTACTGCTGTAAAACGTCCTGGAGATTTGACTTTTGAACTTTGCAAAGAATATGTTGATGATATAGTAACTGTAACTGATGATGAAATTGCATCTGCTATTCTTTCTTTGATGGAAAAACAAAAAATTGTGGCAGAAGGTGCTGGAGCACTAAGTGTTGCAGCCGCTATGTTTGGAAAAGTCCCATATTCAGAAAAAACTGTTTGTATTGTATCTGGTGGAAACATTGATGTAAATATACTTTCAAGAGTTATAAATAGAGGTTTATTAACAACAGGAAGACTTTCACATCTAACAATAGAACTTCTTGATAAACCGGGTCAATTGAGAGATGTTTCAACTACAATTGCACAATATGGCGCAAACATAATAAGAGTAAGACACAATCAAGGTGGAGGACACACCGATATTAATGCCTGTTTTTTACAAGTTTCCATGGAAACAAAAAACTCACAACACTTTGAAGAAATAAAACAAGCATTAGTTGATAAAGGCTATAGACTAATATCAGAACAACAATAATTTATTGTTTACTCAATAATCCACTTCTCTAAGATTTCTTGAGATATTCCATCAAGAAATCTTGATGGTTTAGATAAAACCATACCAGTAGAATAGTCAAACATATCAATAGGATATGTAATAGAAAGGTACGTTTTTGCCCTTGTAACAGCGACATACATAAGTCTAAGTTCTTCATCTAAATCTTCAGGCGAATTAAATGCAAACGTAGATGGGAATCGACCATCAACCGCACCAATTATAAACACTGCTTTATATTCAAGCCCTTTTGCACTATGTATTGTCGAAAGTGTCAAATATTCGTCTTTTACAGAACCCGCTTCAACATCATCAACAGAACTATCTGGAGGTTCTAAGGCTAAATCACTTAAAAAATCCTCAAGACTTGTATATTTTTCACTTAAATTTAAGAAATGTTCAAGATCTTTTTCTCGCTTTGTATAATCATCATATTTATCCATTAATATCGGATGGTAATAATTAAGAACATTTTTGACCATTTGCGATGGATTAAACAAATCCTTTTGAGCATCATCTATCAACTGTGTAAGTTTTATAACTGCCTCAGGATTTTTAACAGGCAATTTAGCATTTATTTGATAATCTGAAGAAGTCAAAACTGGCAAAAGCTTATTTGCGCTTTGAGCACCAATTCCATCTAAAAGAAGTAATATTCTCGTATAACTAATAATATCAGAAGGGTTTAATATAACTCTTAAGTGAGCAATAATATCCTTAATATGTGCGGTTTCAATAAATTTCATTCCGCCAAATTTTTTGTATGGTATTCCTTTTTTTGCAAGTTCAATTTCAAGATTATACGTCATTCTAGCACTTCTTGCTAAAACACAAACATCATTCAATGGAATATTCTCATCTTCAGAAAGTTCCAAAATTCTTTGAACAATGAACTCTGACTCCGTTTTCATATCAGATGCACTGATTATCGCTGGTTTAATTGGATTTTCAATTTCTGAAAATAAAGTTTTAGTATATTTTTCTTTTGCTTTGAGAAGAATTTCATTGGCCAAAGCCAAAATGTTTTGAGAACTACGATAATTTTGCTCTAATTTAATAATCTTGGTATTTTCAAACAAAGACGGAAAGTTAAGTATATTCCTGAAATTTGCACCTCTAAAAGAATAAATACTTTGTGAATCATCACCTACTGCCATAACATTATTATGTTCAGACGCCAATAAAGCTATAATTTGAGCCTGTATAGTATTTGTATCTTGGTACTCATCTACCATTATATATTTATATTGGTTCGAAAGTTTTTTTCTTATATCCGAATTGGATTGTAAAAGTGTTCGTAAATATAAGAGTAAGTCATCATAATCTAAGATGGAATTACTTCTTTTATAATCGTTATATTGACGAATTATTTCATTAATTTTTTCAGTACAATGCTCAAACTGCTTGTATTCCGAAGCAATTATTTCATCTGAAGGAGTATTTTTATTCACAGCTTTTGAATAAATATCAAGAATAGTATGTTTTTTAGGAAATCTTTTTTCTTGTTTGTTTATAACCTTTGCACGTATATGATTAATAATATCTTCGGCATCTACTCTATCTGTTATTGTAAAGTTATTTTTTAACTCAAGTAAAGCAGAATATTTTCTCAAAATTATATTAGCAAAGGAATGGAAAGTACCACCAGCAACTTTTTCACATCTAGAATCAAGGACAATTGTTGCTCTAGAAAGCATTTCCTGTGCCGCTTTTTTTGTAAATGTCAAAAGAAGAATATTTTCAGGCGCAACTCCATCTTCTATAAGTCTTGCCACACGATACGTAAGAGTCTTAGTTTTCCCGCTACCTGCACCAGCAATAACAAGAATAGATCCGTCCTTTTGAACAACTGCTTCTAATTGTTGAGGATTTAATTCCTTTTCATAATCAATCTTATATTCTGATTTAACGTCAACTCGTTTTAATTTATATTTTTTAACAACAACATTATCCATAAAAATATTATACGATAAGTGATATTTCAAACAAAGTTTCTTCATCATTTGAATATAAAAGATTAATATTACCGCCTGTTAATTCTAGTTGTTTTTTACAAATAGCAAGTCCAAGACCATTACCTGTAGGCTTTGTGGTAAAATTTGGTTCAAAAATTTTATCTATTTCATTTTCAGGAATTTTTTTACCATTATTTTTAATGTTTACATTTATACGATTATCTACTTTTTCAAAATTAATATAAATAAAACAGCCATTAGAACAAGCTTCAATTGCATTATATACGACATTCATTAAAGCACATTCAAATTTAACCCTATCGGCAACAACAACAGTATCAACCATCTCATTAAAAGAGATACTAACCCCTGCTTGATTTGCTTTTTCTTCACATTGTGAAGAAACCGTTAGAATTGATTGTTTTATATTAAATTCCGTTTTATATGGTGAAGATAAACATCTTAAATCATTTATATGTGCTGAAATATTTTCTGAAGCATTTACAATATTTGACAGTGCTCTTACTAATGACGCCATTGTTACATCATCACTTTGAACATTTTCAATTCTTTTTTGAGAAATCTTAGAATACAAATTTATAATTGATAAATTGTTTTTAATTTCATGAGCAATAAATCTCGCTTTATCAGCAACAATAGTCGCCGTTTCAAGTTTATCATCAGATTTCAAAATATGTTCTTTTTCAATATTTGAAAATTGTACTTCCTCATTTTTTGCATTTAATATTGATGCAATAGAATTAATTGCCGTATTTAAAAGCCTATTTTCACGCCTATCCGGAACAATTTGCAATAAAGCATTTTTCAAATCTAAAGATGAATTTTCCGCAATTTTTTTAGCAATTTCACCAATAATACTTGAATTATGCAAATAACAAACAGGTGTGTATTCTTTTCTATTAGACAAAGAATAATCCCAAACAAGACAAGCAGAATATCTAGCACCAATTATTATTACAAATTCGGTGTTATCCCATATATCAGATTTTTCAATATTAACAAAACCAAATTCATCTAAATTATCTGTAAAAGAATATATTTGAGAATTAGAGAAAGACAGCCTTTTTATTAAAGACTCTTTATTCTCAACATCCAAAAGCCTAAAAACAATACAAGACTGAAATTTTTGATTTGAAATTACAGGTTCTAAAATCGAACGAAAGAGACCGTTAACGGTCTCTTTATGATATTCATCTATTGAATTATCTAAAATATATGGATGAAGTGTATTATATTTATTTTTCATAGACTAATTATATAGCAATTTTTAATTTTTTTCTATTTAAAAATCCATTATTTATTGCATACAATACAGCCTGTGTTCTATCGTTAACTTGCAATTTTTGGAATATATTGTTAACGTGCGTTTTAACTGTTGTTTCACTAATAAACAATTGAGAAGCAACTCCTTTATATGTAACACCTTGAGTTAAAAGTTCCAAAACTTCTTCTTCTCTTTGTGTTAAATATTGAAGTAAATTTTCTTGCGAAGAAGCAGTTGCAGCATCTTCTTTGAATGTTTTTTGGAAATATTCAAAAAATCTTGAAGACAAACCTGATGGAAGATAAACTTTTCCTTGCATAACTTCTTCAATTGCATATATTAATTGCGCAGACGCCATTGTTTTAAGAATATAACCTTTAGCACCTATTTTCATAGCTCTAAAGATTAAGTCAGGATCATCATATCCTGTTAAAGCGATGATTTTAGTCCCCAAATTCAAGCGTTCAATTTCGCTAATTGCTGTCAAGCCATCTTTTTCTGGCATATTGATGTCCATCAACACAACATCTGGTTGGTACTTCTTAACAAGATTGATTGCAACATTGGCATTTGTAGCAGTTGCAATAACTTCAAACTTGCCTTCCATACTAACTAGTTCCCTAATCCCCATTAGATGGTCAAAATTATCATCCACCAAAACTAACTTTATCTTTTTTCCAAATTCGATGTTTCTTCTCATATACACACGCTCACTCCCTGTAAATATCTTGTTCATATATTCATAGTACATGCTCGAGCATGGGCACTCATCAATACAAGGATTTATATTTGTATAGCAAAAGGTGTATTTTGTTATCTAGATACAAAGATCAACAAAAGACCTCAATCCGTTAAACAACAATGATTTCAAGAAGGGGATTTGCTCATTTTTTATTAATTATGTACTTAAATTATTTCCAATATATGTATGATTTATATTAAAAAGCTATCCTCTTTTTGTTCTTTATTTTTTCTTTTAAAAGCTTATATTTATTAGGTTTCTTTAATTCTTTTTTTGTTTCAATTAGTGAAGTATCAACTTTTAAGACTTCTTCAACTGGTATTTCAACACGTTTTTCGAAAATTTCTTCTACAGAATTACCTTCTTGCTTTAATTCTAGTACTTGTTCTTGTTTAACATCCAGTAATTGTTTAACCTCTTTTATTTCATGTTGTTTGTTAGAAAATTTATTATTTAAAATCAAACTAGTACCAACTTTCAAAACTTCATCAATACTTTGTACTACAAACAATCCATCTTCATCTTTTGAGAAGTAAATAAAAATAGGATGTGCTTCATATATTAAACAATTTATTTGTGATAGTGATAGACTAGGATATTGAATAGAAATAAGCGTTTGTAACTTTTCAATCAGATTATCATAAGAATTTAGATTAATCCCTACAGCAAAACCATCAAAACCTGACAAAATATACTCAAAAATATGAACAACCTCTTTTATACTGAGTTCTGGAAAAATCAAACGTTTATATCTGGAAAGAAAAGAAGAAATATCAACATCAATATTCTCCATAACGGTAGATGAAGTTTTTTTGGCAATATGATTTTTTAGATATGCACTGATAATTGATTTGTCACAATCAGGAGAACTAATAAGAAATATATTAGTAGTGCTATTGACGATTTTTAAAATAAAATCATCTGCAAGTTCATTAAAGGAAAAAATTTCATTTACAAATCTATCACTTTTTACTTTTACTTTACGAACTGTTTTTTTCTTAACTGTCTTTGTTTTATCTTTAACTGCCATTTTACACTCTTGCAATAATATACCTAGCCAATTTATTGAATTTTTTCAATATATCCAGCTTTTCGTTAATTTCTCTAATTGTTCTACCCTTGCCATTTCCGACGGTTACAGACAAATTAACTGGAACCTTATAAAATATTTCTCTTGCAAGAACTTTTTCTAATTCAGGTACTCTATTCTCGTCTTTATCTCTGTATTTATTGAGTACAACTTTAAATTTTCGTCTATCGAAATTTGCATCAATATCATTTTTGTTTCTAGAATTAGCAGCAACATTAGGTGAAACAACATAGAAAATCATGTCAGAATTTCCATATATAGAATGAGACGTCTTTTTCATATCTCTATTAACATCAATAACAATATAGCGAAAATATTTTTTTACTATATCGAAGAAATTTTGTAAATTATCGCCGGATATAGACTTTCCAACACTCGCCTTATACATACACCCAGACATAATGTATAAATTACTTTTATTATATCTATAAAGTTTTGGCAATAATTTGGGTGCATTTTCTTCTGTTAAATTCTGAACAAAATACTGAGTGTCAAACTGTTGATCTAAATCCAAAGTAAATGTGACACTATTTAAATTATCATTAAAATCAATCAGAAGAACTTTTTCGGTACTTAAAAAAGCAAGTTCTGAAGCCAAATTAATTGAGAAGAATGTTTTACCGCAATTTTTTTCAAGAGATGTAACGGAAAGAATTCTTGAACCATGCTTAATTATCTTACCTTGCGCAATCATATTTTTATTAAAATTATTGTACACGGCAGAGATAAAAGTATCCTTTTCAAGTGGTTTTTTTAAGAATTCTTTAACGCCAACTCTTAAAGATTTAATATACAAATCAGTAGATGGTTCAGCACTCATCATAAAAAATATATTTTTAGGATTTAACGCACATTCCTGAACAGTGTCAAAAATAACACTATCACTTTGAGATACATTTAAAAAGATATACTTAAATGAGTCAGAATCCTTGCTTAACAAGGACTTATCAAACTCATTATATTTGTGTATTTGATAAGGAAATTGCACATTTTTCAGGTAATTTTCAATAAGCGTACCTGAAACTTCATCTTTATCGAATATATAAAAATCAATCGTTTTCTGAGCCATAAATATATATTACCACTATTTTAAGAATTTTCCTCATTTTTTTGTGGGATAATAATAAAAAAAGGTAAAAATGAAAAAGGTCAAAATAATCGGAGGCGGACTTGCTGGCTCAGAAGCGGCTCTCCAACTTGCAAAAGAAAATATTTACGTTGATTTATATGAAATGCGCGACATAAAAACAACTGGAGCGCACAAAACAAATAAATTCGCAGAATTTGTTTGTTCAAATAGTCTTGGCTCATATGACATTACGAACGCATCAGGACTATTGAAACACGAAATGGAAGAACTAGATGGCGTTTTGATGAATATTGTTCACGAATCCAAAGTGCCTGCCGGAGGAGCCTTAGCAATCGACAGAGAACTATTCTCCGAAAAAGTTACAAATCTTATCCAAAATAATCCATTCATAAATATTATAAGAGAAGAAGTTACAGAAATAAATGATGATGAACCAACAATAATCGCATCTGGTCCATTAACATCTGATTTGTTAGCAAAAAAAATATTAGATTTTATTGGAGAGGATTATCTGTATTTTTTCGATGCAATTGCACCAATTATAGAAAAAGAATCTATTAATTTTGATAAAGCCTTCTATTTAAATAGGTACAATAAAGGGACAGCGGATTACATTAACTGTCCAATGAACAAAGAAGAATATGAAAACTTTTATAAAATTTTAATAAATTCTGAAAGAATAGAACTAAAATCTTTTGAAAAAAATGCTAAATTTTTTGAATCTTGTTTACCTATAGAAGTTATTGCATCAAGAGGAGAAGAAACTTTGAGATTCGGTCCATTAAAACCAGTTGGACTTGTTGACGATAGAACAGGTAAAGAAAATTATGCGGTTGTACAACTAAGACAAGATAATAAAAGTGCTAGTTTGTATAATTTAGTTGGTTTTCAAACAAATTTAAAATGGGGATGCCAAAAAGAACTTATTCATTCAATTCCTGGTCTTGAAAATGTAAACATAGTTAGATATGGAGTGATGCATAGAAATACGTTTATAAACAGTCCTAAAGTTTTAAATGCAACACTACAATCACGAAAAAACAAGAATATATTTTTTGCAGGTCAAATAACCGGAACAGAAGGATACACAGAATCCATAGCATCAGGACTTTTAGCAGGGAAAAATATGGCAAGATATATAAAAGGGCAAGACCTAATTGAACTTCCTTCTGAAACTATGCTAGGCGCTCTTACTCACTATATAACATTTGAAGAACATTCATCATTTCAACCAATAAATTCTAATTGGGGAATAATTGCGCCAATAGAACTTGATAAAAAGACAAGAAAAAATAAAAAATTAAAAAATGAAATTCTTGCAAATCGTTCTATTGAAGCACTTAAAAAATTTACGCAACAACGTTAAAAGAAGAAGATTGTGCAGTATCTGGCATTGTAGTTAACAAATACATGTTTGTTTTAAACGCAAAATCAGAAATATCACCATTTTCATGTAGTTTTTTTAGTTTTTCAATTTCAAATTTTTGAATTTTTTCAGCACTTTGTTTTAGATTATCAACACTAGATAAACGAGTATTTTTATGAACAGTTGCATCAGAGCCAACACTTACAACTTTTGGAGCATTTTTAATAGCAGCAACTTGTGCATTATATTCAGCCTTTGAAATTTCACCTTTATCTAATTTTTGATCAAGTATGTGAATTTGTACTTCTTTTTTTGTAGAACTTAATACATATTCTTCACCATTAGAACTTGATTTATTTTTAGAATAAATATTTGTGCAAGTTTTTGAGATAATCCAGCAAAAGAAATTAAAGACATTCATACTCCTTTTCTTGAACAAGATAAAGAAACTGAATGTTAAAAAATGCTTTTTTTTAGTATTTTTTTTATAAAAATTAACATTATTCAAGTTCTGCAAGTTTTTTATAGAGTTCTTTTTGTTTAACAGTAATTTCAGATGGAATATTAATAGAAATTTTCACATTTAAATTACCAAATCCACCTGTTTTTTTGGGCAGTCCTAACTCTTTTAATCGCAATATTCTACCACTACCTGTCATTTCTGGAATTTTAATACTTATTACCCCATGAAGAGTTTTGATATCTTTTTTACAACCAAAAACAGCATCCGAAGGAGTGATTTCAACAATCTTTGTTAAATCTTCGCCGTCTATTGTATACTCAGAATCCTTAAATTTTATAGAGAAATACAAATCTCCACGTCTACCATAATTATCGGATTTTCCTTCACCTTTCAATCTGATTTTTTGTCCTTCTTTTACACCTTTAGGAATTTTTACTGACAGTGTTCTTGTTTTTCTAATAATGCCAGTACCCCCACATTCAGGACAAGAAGAACCAACGCCGGAACATTGTGTACATTTTTCAATATTATTCATTTTTACACTAATTGGTTTATCGCTCATTAAATCTTTAGCAACAATATTTAAATCTTGTGTGATATCAAGGTTTTCTTGTTCTTTAGAAGAGCAACAGCCTCCACTTTGACAGCCAGAAGACTGCCTTTGAGCCGCGCTAGAAAATAAATCTTCATATGAAAATCCTTGATTTGATGATTTTCTAGATGAACGTCCACCAGTTTTTTTTGCCCCACCCATTAAATCGCCAAAAATGGAACTAAAGAAATCAGAAAAATCTCCACCTGAAAAACTTTGCGAAAAACCACTTTGTCCAAAATTGCCAAAATTAAAACCTTCAAATCCAGGGGGCGGTGTAAAGTTTGCGCCCTGTTGCCAATTAGCCCCTAAACTATCATATCTGCTTTTCTTTTCTTTATCAGATAAAACTTCATATGCTTCATTTATATCTTTAAACTTTTGTCCAGCATCAGGATCCTTGTTTACATCAGGATGATACTTCCTTGCAAGTTTTCTATATGCAGATTTTATTTGTGCCTCTGTCGAATTTCTTTCGACTCCCAATATCTTATAATAATCTTTATATTCCATTTGGTTATTATCTCCTACTAAAATAATAATACAAAAAATAGTACATCTCTAAATATTTAATTATTTTTTAATTATGTTATTATATATGCTATGAGAAGACTTTTAGGGATATTCTTACTTTTATTTTTTTTAAATGATTATGCTTTGGCAAACAACACATTGCCATTAAATAATAAACTTATAAATAATGTTTCTCAGCCTGTAGAACAAAATATTGAGAAGAAAAAACAAGAAACAACAAATATTTCCGAGTTAGCATTAAATGATAAAGTTTTAAACTTAGTAAAAAATGCAAAACAACCACTTAGACCAAGTGGTGAAATATATCAAGAAACACAAAAAGAAATTGATTTTATAGACCCAACCAAAGCAACTGCAAAAAATAGTTATCCTGGTCTGCGAGGACCAAATCAATTAATAATATATACTCCAACATATGGAGAACGCACAGGCACAAATGAATTTGGAACAGAAGCAATTGTCAAAAACAATATGGTTGTTAGCCTAAATGGTGCAGACTCAATCATACCTAAAGATGGATTTGTTATATCTGGGCACGGAAACGCTAAAAAATGGATTATAGGAAATATTCAAGTTGGTTCAAAAGTTTATATTGACTATTTCAAAAATGAGATAAAAGTCTTTTTGACACCAGACAGTCTCCTTTATGCAGCAAAGGAAAGAATAAAAGAAGTCAATGATATCGTTGAATATTATAGAAAAATAGATATTCTATACAATGATAAAAAGGCAACAGAATATTTAAATGAATCAAAAAATTATTTAAGAAAAGCAGAAAAAAGACCAGAAAAGACCCAACAACTGATTACTTCAGCAATGGAAACGCTTAACGAAGCAATCAAAAATGCCATTCCGTACATTGAAAAAGAAAAAAAAGGAATATGGCTAAGACCAACGGAAACCAGTGAATCAGATATTGAAAAAACGATAAAAAGATTATCAAATGCAGGAATAACTGATATTTTCTTAGAAACATATTTTCACGGAAAAACAATATATCCAAGTAAATACTTAGAAGAATGTGGTGTTATTTCTCAACGTGAAGAATTTATTGGATTTGACCCATTAGAAATCTGGATCAAAAAAGCACACAAACACAATATGAAAATTCATATATGGTTTGAAACTTTTTATGTAGGGAATAATAACCCAGAAACTAGCACCAATGAGATTTTGAGCATATATCCTCATTGGTCAAACAAGCGATTATACAACTATAATAGTCAAATACCTGTCTCCTCATTATCAGAACATAATGGATACTTTTTAGACCCATCTAACATACAAGTACAAACTTATTTGTTGAATATCCTTGATGAAATAATTACGAATTATAGACCTGATGGGATAAATCTTGACTATATAAGATACCCACAAACAGTTGACCCTTCTTTTTCAAACTATGCAGCAATGAATTGGGGTTATACAGAAAATGCAAGAAACGAATTCCAATCAAGATATGGTATTGACCCAATTAATATAAAATATGGGACGCCTGCTTGGGACACTTGGACTTTATACAGACAAAATCAAATAACTAAATTTCTTATAAAAGCGAAAAATCTAACAGCACAAAAGAATATATTATTAACTGCGGTAATATTTCCTGATTTAGAAAAAAGCACTGCCACAAAAATGCAAAATTGGAAAATTTGGTCAATTAACAATTATGTTGATGGATTAACTCCTCTAATATTGACTGGAGATAGAAATACTGCAGATTTGTTAATTGAAGATGTAATAAAAAACACAAGACCTGAAACTCAAATATACCCAGGAATATTTGTAACATTTATGGGTGGAAGCATTGATGATTTATTACTTCAAATACATAAAACAAGGAAACATAAGACAAAAGGTGCTATATTATTTGATTATAATCATTTAAATAATAACTATATTGACGCACTAACAACTAGAGTTTTTAATAAAGAATACGAGCCAAGAGATGTTAAAATTGAAACACCTCAAAGGCAAATCATTGAGGAACCAAAAAAGAAAAAAAAGAAAAGAACTAGGAGATAAAAATGCCGACAATTAATTTTACAAAAATGAATGGGCTAGGAAATGATTTTATAATTTTAGAATATGAAGAATATAAAAAGACAGGCAAAACAATGGAAGAACTTGCCGTCAAATTATGCGATAGACACTTTGGCATTGGAGCTGATGGTTTATTTATTGTCGATCCTAATGTAACAAATACAGATGCAAAATGGATTTTCTATAATAATGATGGTTCAATTCCTCAAATGTGTGGAAATGGCATAAGATGCTTTGCAAAATATTTGTACGACAAAAAAATTGTAAAAAAAGAAGAATTTTCAATTGAAACTTTGGCAGGAACGATGATTCCTAAAATACTTGATGATGGAAGAATAAAAGTAAATATGTCAAAACCAATACTTGAGCCAAAAGACATCCCAGTAAAAACAGAAAAAAATTTAAATTTTGAAATAAAATTAGACACAAAAACATTTATTGCAAATGCGGTAAGCATGGGCAATCCTCATTGTATAATAATCACGGAAGAAGACACAAAAGCCCTTGCTTTAGAATATGGAAAAGATATAGAACACCATACTCTTTTCCCAGAAAAAACAAATGTAGAATTTATTAAAATTTTAAGCAGAAACGAAATAAATCTTGACGTATGGGAAAGAGGTTGCGGCATCACTCTTGCTTGCGGTACTGGAGCGTGTGCAAGTGTTGTTGCAGGAATTCTAAACGGATTGTTAGATAACAAAGTAAAAGTAAATTTACCTGGAGGACAACTAGAAATAGAATGGCAAGGAACAAAAGATAATCCAAACTACGATATTTTTATGTCTGGCTCCGCAGATTATTCTTTTACAGGACAAATAGAGATATAATTTTTACCAATTGCTTTTAATAAAAACATAGGCTAAGATTTTTTTATGAATATTTTGGATATAAAAAATCTGAATTTGTCATTTTTATCAGATGGTAAAAAATACCAAGCTCTTTACGATATAAATCTTTCATTAAAACAAGGGCAAATGCTTGCACTTGTTGGAGAATCTGGCTCAGGGAAAACCATTACCGCAATGTCTGTTTTAAGATTACTTGCAGCAAATGCAAAAATAACCTCTGGCGAAATTCTTTATAGGGGGGAAAATTTATTATCTTTATCAGAAAAAGAAATGCAAAAAATAAGAGGAAAAGAAATTGCACTTGTTCCTCAAGACCCTATGACATCGTTAAACCCTTTATTTACAATTGGTTCGCAACTTCTTGAAATTATTGAAACGCATCAAGGGTTAAAAGGGGATGATGCAAAAAAGGTTGCAGTAGAAGTATTAGAACAAGTAAAAATTCCAGATGCAAAAAATAGATTAAAAGCATATCCTCATGAGTTTTCTGGAGGAATGAGACAACGTGTTATTATTGCAATGGCAATTGCGTGTAACTCAAAAATAATCATTGCCGATGAGCCGACAACCGCACTAGATGTAACTGTTCAGGCACAAATTATGGACCTTTTAAAAGAAATACAGAAAGAGAACTCTACATCTTTTATTTTAATTTCACATAATTTTTCTTTAGTATATGAAGTAGCGGATGCTGCTGCAGTTATGTACGCTGGACGAATTGTAGAAAATTCAGATGCGTACGAATTATTCAAGCATCCAAAACATCCATATACTCGAGCACTTTTAAAAACACTTCCAGATTTTAATTCAACAAATCTGCAATCAATAGAAGGTCAACCACCATCAGTAAAAGATGATTTCAAATTATGCCCATTCGAGCCAAGATGCAAAGAAAAAATCGATATATGCAAGACAGAAATACCACAATGCAAAAATATTGAAAATTCGTGTGTTTCCTGCTTGTTGTATAAATAAGTAATTACGATATATAATTTATAGTATGGAAAACAACAAATCGACACAAAATAAAAAAAACAATAAAAAAGGAAGAAAAATAAAACTTTCCCTTCTTACTGTCGTACTTATTATTTGTATTGTAGAGCTTTTTTATGGTGCCGCTCAGAACATAAACAAACTTATTAGTTTCAATTCAAAAATAAAAAATTTAGAAGAAAAAAGAAACGAAGAATTAAATAGAAACAAACAGTTAAAATCAGAAGTTAAGAACTTTGATTCTGATATGACATTAGAAGCAATTGCAAGAAACAATTTAAAAATGGCAAGTGATGATGAGGTTTTAATAATAATAAATAAACCAGAGAAACCACAAGCAGATTCTGAAGATTCAAAAGAAAAGCATAAAAAAAACCGCCGATAAAGGCGGTTTTCTTATTCCTCTTAACTTATTTAACTGCAACTAGTTTCAAGTTTGCTACTATACTCGTATTTACCTGTCTGACACTAGCAATCGCCATTGAACGGCGTTTTTTCGCACCTCTTAATAAAAATTCTACGCCTTCTGATACGTTACTTGTTGGTATTAAATAATCTTTATTCATCTTGATTCCTTCATTCATCCAATATCTTTATATTCGGCATTTTTTGTGATAACTTTAATTTTGGATTTAAATTGTTAATATTTCTTAATAAGAACACTTACAGATTTTATTTAATGATTAATTGAAAAAATTCAAGGCAAAATAAGACAATATAAATAATTAATTTTTCATTAATATTTAAAAGAAAATCAAAAATGCATTGTATAAAGAGTATATAGGTTAATAGATATTAGACTTAAAAGGAGGATATTATGACAATAAGACCATTAGGCGACAAAATTGTTATTAAAGTTATCGAAGACGCTGAACAAACATCAGGCGGTATATTTATTCCTGACAGTGCAAAAGAAAAATCTCAAAGAGGTGAAGTAGTTGCAGTTGGACAAGGAAAAGTTAACGAAAAAGGCGAAAGAGAACCAATGGATGTTAAAGTTGGCGACGTTGTTCTTTTTGCTAAATATGCAGGTACAGACGTTAAAGTTACAGATGAAACATTAAAAATCATGTCTGTTTCAGATGTATTAGGCATAATCGAGTAATTTTTAGGAGAAAATAAATGGCTAAGAAAATAATTTTTAATGAAGAAGCACGTAATGGGCTTTTAAAAGGTATAGATGCTGTTGCAGATGCTGTAAAAGTTACATTAGGACCAAAAGGTCGTAACGTAATATTAGAAAAGAAATTTGGTTCACCTCAAATTGTTAACGATGGTGTAACTATTGCAAAAGAAATCGAACTTGAAGATCCACTAGAAAATTCTGGGGCACAATTATTAAAAGAAGTATCTTCAAAAACAAATGATGTTGCTGGTGACGGAACAACAACTGCATCTGTTTTGGCACAAGCAATTGTAAGAGAAGGTGTAAGAAACTTAACTGCAGGTGCAAATCCAATATTAATGAAACGCGGCATGGACAAAGCAGTTGAACTTGCTCTTGATACAATCAAAAAAATGTCACAATCTGTAGACTCTCAAGAAAAACTAGCACAAGTTGCTTCTATTTCTGCTGGCAACAACGATGAAGTTGGCAAATTAGTAGCAGAAGCAATGGAAAAAGTTGGTCACGATGGAGTTATTACTGTCGAAGAATCTAAATCAACAGGTACAAACTTAAAAGTTGTTGAAGGTATGCAATTTGATAAAGGTTATATCTCTCCATACTTTGTTACAGACCCAGAAAGAATGGAAGCAGTTTTAGAAGATGCTTATGTTCTTTGTGTAAACAAAAAAATCAACCTAATTGCAGATTTGGTTCCAGTATTAGAGCAAGTTGCAAGAGATGGTCGTTCTTTATTAATCATCGCTGAAGACATTGAAGGTGAAGCATTGGCAACTTTAGTTGTTAACACAATGAGAAAAGTACTAAGAGCAGTTGCAGTGAAAGCACCAGGTTTTGGCGACAGAAGAAAAGCAATGCTTGAAGACATCGCTATTTTAACTGGTGGACAATTATTCACAGAAGAACTTGGCATTAAGTTAGAAAATATAACAGTTCAAATGTTAGGTATGGCAAAACGTGTAACAGTTACAAAAGATGAAACAACTATCGTTGTTGGCGATGAAACAAAACGTTCAATAGAAGAAAGAGTAAAATTAATCAAACGTCAAATCGAAACATCAGATTCAGAATACGACAAGGAAAAACTTCAAGAAAGATTAGCAAAACTTTCTGGCGGTGTTGCAGTTATAGAAGTTGGTGCGGCTAGTGAAGTTGAATTAAAAGAAAGAAAACTAAGAATTGAAGACGCACTTAATGCAACAAGAGCAGCAAAAGAAGAAGGTATAGTTCCAGGTGGCGGTGTTGCTTTTATCAGAGTAATGCAAGATTTAGAAAAAGCAATTGAAACAGCAAAATTTGCAAGCGATGATGAAAAAGTTGGCTTCAGAATTTTACTTGAATCACTATACATTCCATTGAAACAAATTGCTGACAATGCAGGCGTTAAAGGTGAAGTAGTAGTAGAAACAGTTAAAAAGTTACCTACAACAGAAGGTTATGATGCAATGGCTAATCAATATGTAGATATGATTAAAACAGGTATTGTAGACCCTGCAAAAGTAACAAGAAGTGCACTTCAAAACGCAGTATCAGTTGCTGGTATGCTATTAACAACAGAAGCGGCTGTAGTAGACATTCCAGAGAAAAAAGCAGCACCTGCTATGCCAGACATGTCAGGCATGGGCGGAATGGGCGGCATGATGTAGCGAAATTCCGTACGGACAAAGTCCGGTTAGCGAGTGCGAAATTTACGACAGTGAAGCGAAGTAAATTACAGCAATGAGCAAAAGGAAGAATAAATACAAAAAGAGAGTCTATTGACTCTCTTTTTTGTATTATAATAAACCTATGTTTAGACAATTTTTACCAATAATACTACTTACAATATCAAATATATTTATGACATTTGCATGGTATGGGCATTTAAAATTCAAAAGCACAGCGCTATGGGTTGTAATCACAGTAAGTTGGCTTATCGCATTATTAGAATATTGTTTTCAAGTACCAGCAAACAGGATTGGTCACGAGTATTTTTCAGCAGCGCAACTAAAAACCATACAAGAAGTAATAACTTTAGTTGTCTTTAGTGTATTCTCCATCCTTTACTTAAAAGAAGAATTCAGATGGAACTATCTTGTAGGATTTGCCCTGATAATACTTGCTGTATTTTTCATATTTAAAAAATGGTAAAACATAAAAAAGAGGAAGGGGCTCGTCGCCCCTTTCCATCTTTTAATGAACCAAATGCAGTATTTTTAACTGCTATTTATTATATTCCCATTTTTTAGTTTTTTTAAACAAAATTTTCCTTTAACCACTTGGTAATATGAGAAGAAATATTATTTGCAAAAAAGACATTATTTTCTTTTTGTGATTCAAAATATCTAATCGTATCAACAAGAGATTGAGGAATTTCTTCTTTCATATGATTTTTTTCAAGCCAAAAAAATTCCAATGCAATTTCTATTTTTTCACAGCCAACACTCAAACAACGTTCAACAAATAATTTTGCTTCTTCAACACTATCATTAACTTCAGGGATTATGACATATTTCAAAATCACTTCTGAAGCAGGATTATCTTTTTGTGAATGAATATACTTTTCAATATTATCCCAAACCGTATCAAACATATCTGCTTGTTTAACTTGCTTATAGACCTCACGTGAGCCAGCATCAACTGATATTTTTAATTGTGCTTTAGATGAAGCAAGTGCATTTTCTATCGCTTTAGAATAAAAGAACCCTGAACTTAAAAGAATAATATAAGCATTTGTCATCATTGAAAAATAGACAAGATATTCAAGTTCACCTTCAGGATACTCACTACATTCTCCACCACCAATAACAAACTGGCAATTATCCATAACCATATTACTTCTTCTTAATTGTTCAAGCACTGGTTTAACATCATAAGTTTCTTGTGTATTTAATCTTCTCTTAGCTTCAATATCTCCACCGCCAGAAATAATACAATAAATACAATTACAACTACACTTTGTTCTATTTGAAACAGAAATTGTAGTAAAGCCAAGCGTTTCGTCCCATTCTTGTTCCACAAAAAAAGGACACTGACTGCAAGGTTCAGGATACTTTCCATTTTTGCAATCTTTTATATATTTTGCTCTTATTTTTTTATAATATTCTAAGTCTAAAAGTCCACCATGATATTCTGGAATATATTCCAATCTCTTATCAAATGTAGAACAACAGAAATATATATCCTTTGGATTTATAACTAAATTATGAAGTAAAGATTCACAACATTTAAATTTCACAGTATTTCAACCTTTTCTACCGAATTATAATATAAAATCATTCATTGTTTCAACTTTCAAATATGTGATAAAATACACGTATGCTTAAATTTATACAAAAAATATTCAATAAAAACTTTAAATATAATAATTTCGTTATCAACAATAACGCAGTTATTATTGCACTTGAAGCAGAAACAAAAAGAAGATTAAAATGTTTTGATGAAGCACTTAGTCTTATAAACAAAGCCATTGAAATAGAATCTAATAACGATATGTATTATGTTACCAAAAGTCTTATTTTTTACGACACGAATAAATTTGATGAATCATTAAAGGAAATAAACAAAGCAATTAAAATCAACAATAAAGTTGAAAGGTACAAAGAACTTCAAACACAAATAAAAGAAAAACTTAGCAATTAAAATATGCGCTTAAAGTATTATGTTCTTTAAATTTCTCTGCAATCATAAAATAATTAGGAAGTTCAACATTATATTTTTTTGCAAGTTCTATAACTATAAAAAATAAAAAATCTATTTCTGACTTTTGATTCAATTTGAAGTCATTCAATATTGAAGAATAAACATTTGCATCATCACGTTCTTTATATAATTCAAAATTATCATAATACTCTTGAAGAAAACCATCACGAACATTAATATTCATTTTTTTTGCTAAAACAAGTAATTCAGAACACAATTTTTCAAACAACGCTCTTTTTTCATCAACAATTTGATGAGCATTGATATCATAATAAATACAAGTTGCTTCAAATGCAGACCTTGTAATTAAACGTTCAAAAGAAATTTCATCAAACATCTTCTTAGACATTAATGTTGTTCTCATTTCAGCCTGAGTAAAATCATCCTTTATAGTGTTTAACAACTTAGCATCAATAGAATCATCAAAAGGCGAAAAATTAAGTTCACAATACTCTCTTAATTGTAAATATTCACCAGATTGTCTATCAAACCATCTGCATTTACCAACGAAATTAGCATCCAAAATATTTAAATTTTTAAATCTATTTTTTAAAGCATGTCCTATTCCAAAACCATTTGAAATAGAAAAAACAACAGTATTTTTATGTGAAACTTTTTCAATAAAAGGAATCGTCGACAACATATCAGGAGTTCTTATACAAAGAATAATAACATCTGCTTTATCTTTATATTGATTTTCTTTTTTAATATTTACCCTATATGTCTTATCGCCTTTAACATTTGATTTTAGTTTTATACCGCCATTTTTTCTTGCAATAGAAATAACACTTTCATATTTTGAAATCAGTGTAACATTCTTTCCAGCATCCTTAAGAAAGCAAGCAAATGTAGCACCTGTAGAACCCGCACCAATAATCAAATATTTTAGACTCTTATTGAAGAATCTAAACATTTTCTGTTGGAACCTTTTTAGGTTGTTCTTCTTCAATCAGTTTTAATTTTGCAGCGACTTCTCTTCTATTGCTCTTATAACCATATAAGAAGTATATTACAACACCAACTACAATCCATAGAGGAAAAAGTGCCGCAGATGTTTTAACTTCTGTAAGTGCTGACAACATAAATATTGAACAGAACAATATACCCAAAATTGGGAACCAAGGACAACAAGGAACCTTGAAAGGTCTTGGTCTATCAGGTTCTGTTTTTCTTAAAATTAAAATACCAATACATACAATAATAAATGATGCAAAAGTACCAAATATTGCAAGTTCAGCGGCAACATCTTTATTCATAAATAAAGAACCAATCAAAATTAAAAGTGTAGACAATATTGTAATAACCCAAGGTGTATTAAATTTAGGATGAATTTTTTTCAACACA
This sequence comes from bacterium, assembly GCA_017403285.1. Classification (GTDB taxonomy): domain Bacteria; phylum Cyanobacteriota; class Vampirovibrionia; order Gastranaerophilales; family Gastranaerophilaceae; genus Avigastranaerophilus. Next base: position 11,172 of record JAFQOI010000131.1, on the reverse strand, counting down.
GGAGGTAAAAATCCATCACGAGCCATAGCATATAAAATTCTTGTTGTACCATATTGTAGAACAATGAGAACTGATGTCAAACCAGCCAAAGCACCAACACAAATAATACCTTGTATAATATCAAGACCTTTTCCACCAACACCAGCAAAACTCATAGCGTGTGCAATAGGTGCTTGTAGATCAATCTTATCCATTGGAACCATACCTGTAAGAACAATTGTTACTAAACAATAGAAAATAGAACATACAATTAATGAGCCTATCAAACCTATTGGCAAATTCTTCTGCGGATTTTTTGTTTCTTCTGCTGCAGTTGAGATGGCATCAAAACCAATATATGCATAGAACATAACAAAAGCACCAATTAATACACCTTTTGCACCAAAAGGAATAAATGGTTGCCAATTAGATGGTTCAATATGATAAAAACCAACAGCAATAAATAACCCAATTACGAGTAATTTAACAAAAACCATTAACTTTGCGAAGTTGGCAGATTCTTGCATACCCTTAAATAAAACAATTGCAATAACAGTTATTATGAACATTGCAGGAAGGTTCATACTAATAGGAATACCTAAAACGTGAGGAACATTAGCACCAGCATTAACTGCAGAACTATAATCCATAATTAACCAAGCAGGTGGATTTTTAACACAATCTGGAAGAAACGAAAATCCTTTTAAAAACTGCACTAAATATCCTGTCCAACTTGCAGCAACAGCAATTGTACCAATTGCGTACTCAAGCATTAAAATCCAGCCCATCATCCAAGCAGGCAACTCTCCCATTGTCGCAAAAGTATAAATATATGCACTACCAGAAACTGGTATCATAGAAGCAAATTCTGCATAACACAAAGCAGGAAAAATACATGCAATACCAACAAGGGCAATTGAAATAACAAGTGCAGGTCCCGCGCCAACGTGCTCATTAGTACCAACAACAGCAGAACCAATCATAACAAATATACCAGCACCAATAATTGCACTAATCCCAAGTATGAGCAAATCAAACGCACCAAGTGTTTTTTTCAATTTGCTTTCTTTTGATTGTTCCAAAAATTCATCAGGATTTTTCTTCCTAATTAAATTTGCTAATACGTTCTTAAAAACGTTTTTCTGGTTATCATCTGCCATTAATATTTTTCCTTTTCTATACTTCTTATGATTGTTTTTTCAATAGAGGGAACCCAAGTTCTTTTCTCTGTTCAACGTATAGTTGAGCAACCATTGCAGCCATTCTTCTGACTCTGTTTATGTAATTAATTCTTTCATCACGGCTTATAACACCTCTTGCATCAAGCAAATTAAATGTGTGCGAACATTTTAATACATAATCATAAGCAGGAAGAACTATCTTTGCTTCAACACACGATTCAACTTCAGATTGAAACAAATCAAACATTTTAAATAATCTTTCTGCACTTGAATATTCAAAATTATATTTTGATTGTTCTATTTCATTTTGTAAGTATATTTCACCATACTTTAATTCTTTATTCCACATTACATCATAAACAGAATCAACGTTTTGCAAATACATTGCAATACGTTCAAGTCCGTATGTAATTTCTAAGGCAACTGGTCTAATTTCCAAACCACCAACTTGTTGAAAATATGTAAATTGAGTAATTTCCATACCATCCAGCCAAACTTCCCAACCAACTCCAGCAGCACCTAATGTTGGTGATTCCCAGTTATCTTCGACAAATCTTACATCATGCTTAGATAAATCAATACCCATTGCTTCTAAACTTTTTAAATACAATTCTTGAGAATCTTTCGGTGACGGTTTTAGAATAACTTGGTATTGAAAATAGTGTCCTAATCTATTTGGATTTTCACCATATCTAGCATCTGTAGGTCTACGACAAGGCTCAACCATTGCTGTATTCCAAGGTTCAGGACCTAATGAACGCAAAAAAGTTGCAGGATTCATTGTACTTGCACCTTTTTCTATATCGTATGGTTGCTGAATTATACAGCCATAATCAGACCAAAATTTAGACAAATTTAATATTAATTCTTGAAATGTTAAACCCACGATTATAAATCCTCTTATATATAGCCATAACATTGTATACCAAACATGAAAATTTTTAAAACAATTATTGTATTTAATACACTTTTGGACGTTAATTTTGGAAAAATTTTACGTTATTTTCTCTGTTTAGGAATATTTGATTTTATTATTAAAAAAAAGGACTTGAAAATACTACTATTTTTAGACTCATCTTAAAAAAACTTTTTTATACCAAGCATAAATAAATTTTGTAAATTTTTGTAAAAGCCCATCATTGTTACTCTTACAAAGTTGAATTTCTTCACCTTTTTCATTCTTTATAAGAAAACAATTTGGATCAATTGTTTTGGTAAAATTTTTTGCTCTAACCTTTAGCATTTTATTAAGTTTTCCTTTATGTCGGAGGAAATCTTTAAATGATGCAATATAATAATATTTCTTTTTGCCTTCTTTTGTCAGAAGCATAACGTGGCCTTTATAGAAATATCCTTTCAAATATATAGGTTCAGCAATAAATTTGTTTTTATGTATAACCCCATATTTGCCATTACTAAAAACAAGAAACAATCCGTTATCAGAAGCACTTGATATAAAGGCAATATCTTGTCGTGGCTTCATGACTAATTTTCCCTTCAAATTAATAACTCCAAGCCCTTTATCATTAATTTGAGCATATTTATGTGTAAATCTATGAATACTTGGATACTTTTTAAAAGAAACTCTTCTTCCTTTATCATTAACAATTCTCATCAATGTATCTGATGAACTTACAGCATAACTTTTTTTACCAAGTCTTACAATTTGAGGATCAAATTTCAATGGAAGACCTTGTTCCCCAGACAAATCTATAGTTCCACATTTGTTTTCACTACAAACAGTAAAATAACTATCATTATAATTTTCAGTATAAGCAACTTTTACAAGGTCATATAAAGGTTTAACAACAATATCACCAAAAGAATCAATCACACCCTTTTTGTAGTCTTTTTCAATTTGAAAAAACACTCCATCCATACGCTGAATTTCATATTCATTTTGAAGTGGAATAATTGTGTTTCCTTTGTTATCGACGACAGTATAGAAATCATCTTTTTTCGCTATATAATAACGTCCGCCAGATTCACAAAAGTGTTCTTGCGCAACAATTTCATCATACTCTGGCTTAAGAATTTCTACTCCTTCATAAGAAACCATTCCATATCTATCATTATATTCAGTTTGAATACCATAATACGTTGGCTCAAATTCATCATATTGTGCTTCAAATAATACATCACCATTATAAGCAAGTAGTTTAGTAATGTTTTTTTCTTTTGCAATAAAAAACATTCCGTACATCATAGGCTTACAAGGCATCAAATATTTATACTTTTGAGGAATGATTTTTATCCCTGTTTCTTTCTCCCAAACACCAATTAAGCCGGATTTATTGCGTTTAAATTCAAATGGAGAATAAAGATATATCTTGTCAATTTGAGACAAATCCCTTTTTGTTTCATCAATAATTACCGTCTCAAAATTCTTTGAAATCAAATCATTATACTTTAAAATTTTAGGATATTTTTGTTTTAAAGAATGAGTATATTCTCTAGTAAAAGTTTTCTCCCAACGAAGATAGTAATATTTTGTCATATTTGTATCTGAAGATAAGTTTTTTGTCATCAAAAGTAAAATAACTAAAGAAACAAAAATTAAAACAAAAAATATAAAAATAAATTTTTTCATTTAAACTCCAAATTATATAAAATAAGATACAGGATATAAAAACAGAAGTCAAAAAAAACCACCCTTTATCAGGGTGGTTTTTATATGATTAATTCAATCAATTATAGTTTTGAAGCAACCATTAATGTTGTTTCAGCTAATCTTGTAGAATAACCCATTTCGTTATCATACCAAGAAACAACTTTAACCATATTGTCGCCCATTGTCATTGTTAATGCAGCATCAACTGTTGATGATTGAGAAGAACCGATAAAGTCAGAAGACACTAATGGTTCTTCGCTATAGCATAAGATTTTACCATCAGCAGCAGCTTTTAATGCAGCGTTTACTGCTTCAACTGTTACAGGTTTTTCTGTTTCAAATACAACGTCTACAACTGAAACGTCAGGAGTAGGAACTCTCATAGCAAAACCATTTAATTTTCCTTTTAATTCTGGAAGAACTAATGCAACAGCTTTAGCAGCACCAGTTGTTGTAGGAACAATGTTTAAAGCACCAGCTCTAGCACGACGTGGATCTTTGTGACCAGCATCTAAAATTCTTTGGTCACCTGTGTAAGAGTGAACTGTTGTCATTAAACCTTTAACGATTCCAAATTGTTCAGATACAACTTTAGCAACAGGTGCTAAACAGTTAGTTGTACAAGAAGCCATAGAAATTACGTTATGTTTTGTTGTATCGTATTCTTTGTCATTTACGCCTAAAACGATAGTTAAGTCTTCGTTTTTAGCTGGAGCAGAAATGATAACTTTTTTAGCACCTGCTGTGATATGTGCTTTAGCTTTTTCTGCATCTGTATAGAAACCAGTTGATTCAACAACTACGTCTACATTTAATTCTTTCCAAGGAAGTTGTGCAGGATCTTTTTCTGCATAGAATTTAATCTTTTTGCCATTGATTACCAAACCATCTTCAACAACTTCAACTGTACCATCAAATTTACCCATAACTGAGTCATACTTGAAAACATGTGCAGCATTTGCTGGTGTTAAACCAGGATCGTTTATAGCAACATAATTAATTTTATCAAAGATACCTTCTCTGATTGCTGCTCTTAAAGTGTTTCTACCGATTCTTCCGAATCCGTTAATTGCAACATTTACCATAGTTTTTACTCCTCTTTATTACCTACCATGATTTATTGTCTATGAGCTATTTATAAATTAAACATAACCTAAATTCAAGTAAAATATTATTTTTTTCTGTTATAATTACACTGTAGATAAAATAGAAAAGGTCAATATGGCATCAAAATTTTCAACAAGAACACCAAAAGAATTCAATTTATTTAGAAAAATTTTTCAATACATTGCTTGCAACATTGTAATTTTAAATATCGTAAGAGTTAAATACAATCTAAAGAAAACTAAAGGACTTGAAAATATAGATAGAACGAAAAAATATATTGTTGCAGGCAACCATATAACAGGATTTGACCCGTTTTCTATTGCAGCAACACTAAACATGACTATTGCATATATGGCAAAAGTTCAATTATTTGAGAAATTTTGGTCTATGTTGTTAATGGATGGGTGTGGTGCATTTGCAGTTGATAGAGAAAAAGTAGAAGTTTCCACAATTAAGACTGCTCTTTCCGTAAAAAAGACAAAATGGCACTTGGGCATATTCCCTCAAGGAACAAGATGTACTAACGGAAAACTTGAAAATTTTACAACAGGTTTTGCTTCTATTGCAAAAAAAATGGATATAGATATTTTGCCTGTTGGAATATTAATAAAAGAAAATCCAAAATCTAAGAAAAAAGATATACAATTCAGCGTTGGACCAGCAATTTCCTGCAAAGGTTCTATTGAAGAAATAGTAGAAAAATGGGCAACTACAGTTAGCAAATTAGCAGAACTTGAATATACTCCAATAATTGCATAGGAAAAATAAAATGGATAAAAAGAAAAAAAACTATACAAAAAGAGAAGTATCTGATTTTACAGAAGGGAAATGTAGATTTCAAGCTTTTGGACGCTGGCTAGTGCCCAGAACTCTACTTCCTATATTATATAAGATAAAATTTATTGGCAGAGAAAATATACCAACAGATAGAAACTATATTGCAGCAGGAAATCACATTTCCTATTTTGACCCATTCTTAGTTGCTGAAGCAATTAAAGAGCCCACTGCTTTTATGGCAAAAAAAGAACTTTTTGAAAATGAATTTTTGGCCTTTTTAATTGATGGACTGGGTGCTTTTGCCGTAAACAGAGAAAAATTAGAAGTTTCAACTATTAAAACCACTATTAATGTATTTAAGACAAACAAATGGAAACTTGGAATATTTCCACAAGGCGGAATAAGAAAAAACAAAAAAATTGAAAAAATAAACAAGGGTGTTGCTGTTATTGCAAAACAAATGAAAACAGACATTTTACCAATCTCTATTACAGGATGCGAAAAATACAATTGGATTCCTTTCAAAGGAGAAATTGTTGTATCTATTGGAGAGCCTATTTCACACGACCAAGAACTTGAAGCAATCATTGACGAATGGGGACGAAAAATTGCTGATATGTCTGGATATGAATACATAAAAGAAGTTGAAGAAAAAACTGAAACACCAGTATAAAAACTTTTAAATATATTCTTTTAATGAAATAAGGAAATGTTCCTTGTCGTAATCCTCTGTTTTTACATATAAATCTGGGTTAAACTGTCTCATTACTGTTTTTAAGTCCAAAGATGCCATATCAGAGAATACAACAATTTTGATTTTATTTAAATTTTCATCATTTTTAATGAACTTAAATAAACTAATTAGTTCATCATTTTGATAATTTATTTTAGAAATAAACAAATCAACATCATTTTTTTGAAGATAATCATATAAAACGTATACATTGTCAAAAGATACAATACTTTCAAACTCGTTAATTAAGTCCTCTCTTATGTAATTAATGTTTCCATCATCATAGAATAAAACTTTTAGTTTTTTACATTTTTCAAAATCTGCTTTATCATTCAAATGAGTTGAAATAAAAGAATGATCATCCATTGTTGATGTCGTATTTTTGATGAGATCATAAGGATTAATGATAAGACAAATTTCTCCTGTTGAAAGTGTGGTAAAACCGCTAATATTCTTGATTTTTACAATAGGAGGGACCAATTTTTTATGGAATACTTCTTGATCACCTAACAATTTATCAACTATAAAAGCAACTTGCTGGTCCTGATTTTCAACAATTATTATTGTCAATTCACCATCTTGTATATTTAAGAATTTTTCGCCAAAAACATTGGAAAGTGAATGTATAGGAATAGAATGCCCATCATAAATTATATAACTTACGTTATTCCTAATAAAAATTTCTTCTTTTTTGATTTTTTTGACAAATTTAATTGCACTGACAGGTATCGCATACTTTTGTTCATTTATAAGAATAATAAATGTTTTCAATGTTGACATTGCAAGCGGCAATTTTATCGTTACACGACACCCTTTATTTAATACAGAATCAATCTGTATATCACCATTTAAATTATTTATTTTTGTTTTTACAATGTCTAGTCCAATACCTCTACCAGATATTTCATCTATGGACTCATTGGTAGAAAATCCAGGTAGAAATAATAGTTTCATCAATTGTTCATTAGAAAAATTGTCAACTTCATCAGTAAGTAAAAGCCCTCTTTTTATAGCACTCTTCTTTACTTTTTCAAGATTTATACCATAACCATCATCTTCAATTGTCAATATAACATTATTATCTTCTTGTTTTGCAGAAAGTTTAACTACACCAACTGGTAGTTTACCATTTTTTTCTCTTTCCTCTGGCGCTTCTATACCATGAGAAACAGCATTTCTCAAAATATGAATTAACGGCATCTTTATTTCTTCAATTAATTTTTTATCAACAGTTGTATCACTACCAGAGACAACAAAATCAATTTTTTTATTATTTTCTATTGCAATATCTCTAATCATTCTCGGAAAAGAATGAAAGATGGTTGCCAAAGGCAATATTCTAATACCTTTTGCAATATTTTCAATTTCCATAGCCGTTTGATGAAGTTTATTATCATCTTCGGAAATTATATTATACAAATGACCAAAATCATTTTGTATTTCATTTATTACATCATTATTATTTAGCAAAAAAGATTGGATTTTTTTATAAAAAAGAGAAGACGATTCATCATACTCTAAGCTGAAAAATCCTCTTTTTTCGAGATACTTAAGATAATTTACAATTTTTTTGCCTTCACTATTCCACTGTATTAATTTGAGATTAATATCAGAAAGTTCACGCAAATGCTCTCTATTTTTTATTCCATTTATAAGGAGCTCTCCTGTTTGAGAAATCAAATTATCAACTTTAGAAGAGTCAACCCTTAGTGTTTTAATTTCTTGTAACTCATAAGAGTTGAGATTTCTCTTAATTATGTCTATATCTGGATGAGATTGAACAGAATTAACATCAGATTTTTTTGATGAAATTAGTATTTCCGATTTTTTAGGTCCCAAAAGAATATCTTCAACAACATTAAGTCTTTGCATAAGTAGATTAAAACTACCAAGTGTTGCTGAAGAATTATCTGAATTTATTTTTTTTGCAAAATATAATCCTTGCAAAATAGTCATATAACAATCATTATCAATTGATTTATTATCTTTATGCAATAATTCTAAAATAGAAACTATCTTATTTATAATGTCTTTTACATTTTGATTTTCTACACTACTTTCTATCAACTCAAACTTAGGCTTAAGCTGATTAAAAAATTTTTTATCATTTTTTATTTTCGATACATTCTTTTGTATAAAAGAAAAAGACTCTTCTACTTTATCATCATTTATTTTTGTATCCTCAATGTTTTCAGCATCAGCACTGTGAGGCTTACTTATTGGCATAAAACTCACATTTAACGTATCATAAATTTTTGTCTTTAGTTCTATTATTTTTTCTTTTATAATTTCAAGTTTTTCAGGATTATTTATACTTGAAGATAACTGGCTTATTATTAAAGATATGTGATTTGAAAGTTCTTCAAAGCCACTTTTCTGGAATAAATTATGAAGAATATCTAAATTATCAGAAATTACCATTATAATTTCTTCAATATTTTCCTCATTACTCCCTTTATCAAGAACAAATAATAGTTCTAAAAGAACAGCATTAATGTCAGTTATTTGAGAGTTGATATCAAAGGAAGATGTTTCATCACTAACTTCACTTGAGCGTATATTCTTTGCTTGAATAAAGGAATCTAACTCAGTTAAAACTTTTGCAAAATTAATATCATAATAATCAGATTGTTGTTGAACAGACTTTGAAACTGCATCCAAAAGAAAATCACAAACATCATAAATGATATCAAAAGAATCAGCATCGATTTTGATGCCATCTTTCTTCCAAAAAGTCAAAATATCTTCTAATTTGTGAGCAATATCTTGAATACCATTAAAACCAAGCATTCTAGCCGCACCTTTAATCGAATGAGCGCTTTGAAATAATTTTTTTATCGGAGTCTTATCTTCTGGGTCTTTTTCCAACTCCATAAAGCCATCATTTAATGACTGAATTATTTCTTCGCTTTCCGCTTTAAATATACTAAGTATTTCTTTATATTCTTCGGGGTTATAGTTCATAAAAAGTCCCGTTAGTTAACAATATTATCTTTAATATTTGTTGAAATTTCTGAGAATGTTCTAATATTTTCAATATTTTCTTCAAGAGTATTAATTGATTCAGAAATACCTTTTTGCATATTTTCAACAGTTTCAAGCACTTCATTTGTTATAGTTTGCTGTTCAATTGCACTAGTTAAAACATCGTTGATATTAATACTCAGATCTTTCATTTTATTAACTAATGAAGAAATATTACTACTTATGCTAGCAGTATATCTTAGTGATTTTTCAATTTCTCTTGTACCATCTTCTGTCGCCATTACAGTTGAAGAAGTTGTTTGTTCAATTTCAGAAACAAGTGTTGTAATTTTTGTAGTAGCCTGTTTTGATTCATCAGCAAGCTTTCTGATTTCACCAGCAACAACAGCAAAACCTTTACCGTAATCACCTGCTCTTGCCGCCTCAACCGCAGCATTTAATGCCAACATATTTGTTTGTTCTGAAATATTTTCTACAATATTAACGGTAGAACCTATTTGTTTGATATAATCTGTTAACTCAATAATTAATTCAGCAATAGACTGTACTTTTTGCTTTAGATTATTCATTGATGCAATATTTTCATCTAATGCTCTAGATTCTCTACCTGATTCTTCAAATGTTTCTTGTGCTTTTTGCGCAATTCCTTGAGTTTTTTCTTTTGATTTTAATGCATTATTCTTATAAACTTTTGTTGTTTGAACAACTTCATTTAACATTTCTATATAGCGTTTTGTTAATTGTCTTTGTTTTTCACTCAATTGAAGAACTTTTACTGATATTTTTTGAAATTCTTTAAGTTCATTATCAACTAATTTTTCAACTGATTTTATCAAGTTATTTCTTGAAATTTGATAAAAAATAAAATATGCAATCAAGAGCCCTACAACTGACATTATCATCATTGTAGAATCAACGATTGATGTTATAGCCCATACAATACCAATTGTTACAACACCGAGAAGAACTGAATCCATTATATTTTTTCTAGTCAAACTCTGCATTAAACTTGTATTTTTATTTGTCATTTATTTTATTCTCCTTTTATATTTTTATTATAAATCGTTTTTCAGTTTTTAATATCGTTGATTTATAGTATACTTATTATATAGGTTTAATTTAAAATGAACAATGATTTTCCCATAACAACTAAAAATACTCGAATGAAAGCGGATGACAGTTATATTGTTTTTTCTATACAAGATAAGCAATATGCAATTAACATTACAAATGTCATTGAGGTAATTAACATTCCCACCTTAAATGCGCCTGAAACATTACCTGTTGGTATAATTGGCATTTTCAACTACAAAGAAACTATAATTAAAGCAATTGATATATGTCCATTATTGGGATTTGAACCAAATCAACCTAAAAAAAACAATAAGTTTATTATTATAAATTCAAATAATAACTACTTTGCAATTCACACTGATGCAGTAATAAACATCTTTACATTCGACAAGGATTTAATTCAAAAAATCCCTTATTCTGCAAACAATTCGATTTTAAAGGAAATATATAAAAACGAAACAAATCAAATCAGTATTGTTGATATAAATGCTTTAAACAATGTTATTGAACTAAATAAAGACAAAGAAAATGGATTCAATTATTTAAAATTAATATCTGAAAATAATGATGCAGAAAACCTTTCTAAATCGCACAGCATTCAAACAATAGAAAAACAAAAATTATATGCATTCAATTTTAATTTGGTTACGGAAAATCAATATATTTTATTCACATTAAATAATGATAATTTCTATATTGATTTAAAATATATAAAAGAATTTTCA
>JAFQOI010000130.1 GCA_017403285.1 bacterium | reverse complement strand
AGTTTTCCCAACACCTGGTTCACCTAATAGAACAGGATTATTTTTTGTTCTTCTTGCCAAAATTTGAATAACACGTTCAATTTCTTTTTCTCTACCTACAACAGGGTCTAATCTTTGTTCCTGTGCGGCAAGAGTCAAGTCAGTACCAAATTCATCAAGGCTTGGAGTTTTTGTTTTTCCAGATGATGAACTTGATGTAGATGTTGTTTGCGCTGGTTTTGTTTCCCCTAGCATTTTTATAACGTTACTTCTAACTTTGTTAAGGTCAACGCCCAAGTTTTCTAATACTCTTGCAGCAACGCCTTCTCCTTCTCTAATCAATCCTAAAAGAAGGTGTTCTGTTCCTATATAATTGTGTCCCAATTGTCTTGCTTCATCCCAAGACAATTCTAATACTCTTTTTGCTCTAGGCGTAAAAGGGATTTCTACTGCAACAAAGCCTGAACCTCTGCCTATAATTTTTTCTACTTCAACTCTGGCATCTTTTAAGGTAACACCCATTGCCTTTAATGTTTTTGCAGCAACGCCCGTTCCTTCGCCTATTAAACCTAATAGAACCTGTTCTGTACCAACAAAATTATGACCTAGTCTTCTTGCTTCTTCTTGCGCAAGCATTATCACCTTTATGGCCTTCTCCGTAAAACGTTCAAACATGCTTTACTTCTCCTAATAAGACTCATATATTCTCATTGTACATTATAATATAAATAATACAATCAGTATAGCAAATCTTTTAGCCTTTTTTCGGCAGGTAAATATCCACCGATTACGGCAATTGCTTTCTTATATTCATCTATGGCTAAATATTTTTCATTTTTTTGTTGATATATTTCTCCGAGTAAATAGTGTGTTTCTGGGTCTTTATAACATATGTCTAAGCTTTTTTTGAGAAATTTTATTGCTTCATCTTTAAAATTGTTGTTAAAAAGAACTCTAGCGCTGAATTTGTATACTTCTCTGTTAAATTGTTCTAAATATACATTTTGATTGATAATTTTTTGTATTCTGTTATATTGTTTTTGCATATATAGCATTTCAATATCTTGTTCATAAAAATTTCTAATTTGCATATATGTTGGTGTGAGTTTTCTTTCTCTATTAATTAAATCTATAAGAAATAATATCCAATGTGTAAAAGAAGAATAATTTCTTATTTGCGAAAGAATTTTTTTTGATTTTTCTTCATTGCCTATTAGAAAATGACAATATCCAAGACATTGATTGTTATTTGCTATTTCGTATAATTCTATTGCTTTTTCAATATTTCCTTCATTTAAATGTATTTTTGCAAGGACATTAAAACTCCAAGATTCTTTTGAATTTTGAAGTAATTCTTTAATCTTGGAGTAATCTTTTTCTACATATAATAAGTTATATACTTCTGATTTTATCATTATTTTTTAGTAGATTTTTTAGTAGATTTTTTAGTAGATTTAGTTCTAGCAGCGTTCATCTTAGATTGCTGAATTTTGACTCTTTCTTGGTCAATAAATGCTTTTGCATCAGGATGTATATTCCCTGTGTATTCGCCATCTATTAATTTATCTATTTCAACAATATTTTCATCCTTAATAACTTCTGGGACTTTGTTTGCATTTAACAATTCACTAAAGAAGCCTTGAGGATTTTCTCTTAGTTTTTGAATTTGTTCAAAATTGAAGTTTCTATATTGACATTTTGTAGCATCTTCCATACATAGTTGTGCTTGTACAGCGTATGATGTTAATTGAGGAACAGTGTTTAATGATATTACTTCTTGGAAAGCCGTTCTGGCATCATTTTTCATTGCTACATTCATATAAGAGCTTCCTAAGTAGTACCAAGCAACTGCGCTTGATGGGTCATTAGTTGTATATTCTTTTAAATCTGATATACATCCAAGATAGTTTTTTTCTTTATATTTTGAAATTGCTGCTTGTATTAGTTCTTTGCTTTCTTGTTTCGTATATGCAGCCTGAACTGAATCCGCAGAAAAATACCCAATAAGCACCATTAGAACAACAAGTATAAAAGTCTTTTTCATTTTTTTGTCCTCATTCTTGTTTTAGAAAAAACAAATTTCTATAATCAATTATACCCTTTTTGGAAAAATTTTTCCATTTAAAACAATTATATGAATAATATTCCTCAATTGGAATAAATTAAACGTATGAATTTATTCCGCTACTTATTCTATATGAAAAACATAAAAAATATTCGTACAAATAGATGAAAAAAGAATAAATATAGTATATTAACATTTGTAACAAGTGTATAATATTATACGTATCTGTTGAATATGGCGGAGGAGAGATGAAAATAAAAATAAAAGAAACGGTGAAACAAAAAAGAGGCTGGAGTTTATATAAACTAGCTAAAGTTTTAGATTTACCTCAACAAACGATATATTCTTGGGCGAGTGGTAGAACGCAACCTTCATATGAAAATATGGATAGACTTTGCGATGCAATAGGTTGCAGCGTTGGAGAATTGTTTGAAGCAGAACCAGTTCAACAAAAATTTGATTTCGCTGTAAATCAATAATTAAGTGTTTTCGTGAGCGATATCAACGATTTTTTCAGTTGAAAATTCAATGTTTTCGCCTGTATTTGAAAGATAGATGAGATATTCTATGTTTCCTTTTGGTCCTTTAATTGGCGAAAAGGAAAGCCCTTTTATTTTTAAATTTAGTGATTGTGCATAATTTACTATGTTATTGATTACTTCAATATGTGTTTCTTTTTCCCTAACAACACCATTTTTCCCAACTTGGTCTTTACCTGCTTCAAATTGTGGTTTTATTAGTGAAACAATTTCAAAGTTGTTTTCATCGGCAAGCGCAATAAGATTAGTCATTACTTTTGTTATTGATATAAAAGATAAATCCATAGTGAGAAAATTGGCCTTTTTCTCTTTTTCATCATAAATATCTTCCAATGAGCAATTTTTGATATTAACTTTTTCTACTACTTTAACTCTAGAATCAGTTCTTAGCTTCCAAGCAAGTTGTCCGTACCCAACATCAACAGAGTAAACCTTTTCTGCTCCGTTTTGCAACATACAATCTGTGAATCCGCCGGTAGATGCTCCAGCATCAAGACAAATTTTTCCGTTTAAATTAATTTCAAATGCTTTTATTGCTTTATCAAGTTTAAATCCACCTCTTGATACAAAAGGCATTGATTTAATCTCAAATGTCATATTTTCTTTTGGTTCGATTAGTTGACCGGCCTTGGTGATTGTTACTCCGTCAACTTTTACATCACCAGCCATAATTGCTGCTTGTGCTTTGCTTTTTGTTTCAAAATATCCTTTATCTGTAAGTATTTTGTCAAGACGTTCTTTTGCCATTAGAAATTAAATATCCTTTTTGCATTATTTGTTGTTTTTTCTTTTATTTCTTCAATATCTGTATTTCTTAATTTTGCAATTTCTTGTGCGATATATTTCAAATATACAGGTGAATTCAGTTTTCCTCTAAATGGTGTTGGTGCAAGATATGGCGCATCAGTTTCTAGTAAAAGCTTATCAATTGGTATGATTTTTGCAGTTTCTTTTAAATCTTTTGCATTTTTAAATGTTACTACCCCGCCAATGGCTATATAAAATCCTTTATCTACGCATTTTTTTGCAAATTCTGGTGAGCCTGAAAAACAATGAAAAATAACATTTTTTAGATTTTGAAATTCATTGACAATATTGAAGGTATCATCGTGTGCTTCTCTGTCGTGTATTAAAACAGGAAGTTGAAGTTCTTGTGCTATTTCAAGTTGTCTTCTAAAAACATTTTGTTGTTCTTTCTTTGTATCTGTTGCCCAATAATAATCAAGTCCTATTTCACCAATCGCAACTACTTTGGGCTTTTTTGCAAGTTTGTATATCTCTTTTTCAACACCATCATTGTAAGAAAGACATTCAGATGGATGTATACCAATTGCACCATATAAAATTTCATATTTATTTGATAAGTCAATGATTTCATTGAAAGTGGAAGGTTCAACTCCTGGAATTATTACCCTTTCTATTCCATTTTCTTTGAGATTTTTTACAAATTCTTCAAAATTTTGCTTATATTCATTAAAATTAATATGTGAGTGTGTATCAATCATAATTTTATTGTAAATAAGATTTAATTATATGACAATAAATTTTATTGACGGGTTTTAAAATACTTGAATTCACAAGAGGCAAAATGAATATACTAACTGCAAACATTAACAAAATGGATGAAAATGCTTGGAAACAAAAAGCATTTGCAGAGCATGCATATACTTCAAATCTTATTTCGCAGACTAAAAATAATTCTGATAAATTTGAAAAGACAGAGGGGAAAAAGGTAGATACAAAAGTAAAAATAGCCTCTATTCTCGGTAGTTTGACAGGTATTGCTGCTGCAGTTGGTGGGATTTATGCTCTTGCTAAAAAGAAAGATCCAAATACGTTATTGAGAAATCTTCGTTATGATGAACCTCAACTTGTTATGCTTGGTACGGGTTCAATTCTTGGTGGGCTCACAGGAGGGCTATTGGCAGATAAAAATAAGGAAAATAGAAAACCAAAATTTAGAGAAGCCTTACAACAATTTTTTGGTAGCGTGTTAGCCCCAATGGGAGTTTTGTCAGTTACTATGCCACTTTTTGAAAAAACAGGATTTAAGCTTCCTCAAATAAATTCTTCTTCAAAAATAGCAAAGGTTATAAATCCTCTACTTGCAACACTTCCTAGAAGTATAGTTGTTATTCTTTCGCTAGTAGGTGGTATGGAAGTTGGTAATTCCATAATAAATAAATTTAACAACAAAATTTTTAAAGAAAATGTAAAGCATGAAGTTAAACCAGAAGATTATCTTGTACATTCAGATGACCTTTGCGTGGCTGCAAATTTCTTGTTTAAAGATTCTAAAATAATTTCAAGTATTACGTCTAAAATCCTTCCTTTGACTTTTGCTGTTTCTGGAGCAAAAACAGGCATGCAGCAAGTTTCGAAGGCGAATTAATCAATAAATTCTATAAATTCTGACATTATTTCGTTGCTTACAAGAAAGCCTTGATCTGTTAATCTTAAATGATTATCTCGTATTTCTAAAAGTTCAAGTTGTTCGTATTTTTTTATAATATTTTTATATTTTGATGATATCTTGTCTTTTTTTATCCCTTTTTTTAATCTTAATGATAGAAAAATTTCTTCTTCCCTTATTTGGTCTTTACTTAATGTTATTTCTTCTTCTTTTGATAATGGATTTTTTATGTATTCATTAAAATCGGATATATTTTTATATCTGATAGAACTTTCATATCCTGAGGCATTAAGCCCAAAACCATAATAGTTTTTATTCTCCCAATAGCAAAGATTATGTTTTGAATGGTATCCTTTTTTTGCAAAATTGCTTATTTCATAATGTTCAAAATCATTTTCTTTTAAAAATTTGCATAAATAAATATAACACTGTGCTTGTTTTTCATCATTAGGTATTTTGTCAGGAGGGTTTTTATAAAAGAAAGAATCTTCTTCTATTTTTAAACCATATGTGGAAATATGTTTTATTTTTAGAGAAATAGCTTTTTCTAAGTCGTTTTTAAATAAACTTAGCGTTTGTGTTGGTAAACCATAAATTAAATCAATGCTTATATTTTCAATTTCTGCATTAGTAATAGTATCAATTGATTTATAAATACTATTTTCATTATGATTGCGCCCAATAATCTTTAAAATATTGTTATTGAACGTTT
>JAFQOI010000129.1 GCA_017403285.1 bacterium | reverse complement strand
GGAGAAAAAGAATGTAGAGCTTGGACCATAACAAAAGGAACAAAAGCTCCAGGAGCAGCTGGTAAAATCCATTCAGATTTTGAAAAGGGTTTTATTCGTGCAGAGGTTGTTCCTTACGATACTTTACTTTCTTGTGGTGGCTACGTAAGTGCAAAAGAAAAAGGAAAAGTGCGTGTTGAAGGTAAAGATTATATCGTACAAGATGGAGATGTAATATTGTTTAGATTTAATGTTTAACGTGAAACATTATAAAAAACACATCACTTATTGAAGTGAACCCCGTAGGGGTCACTCAAAATAAAAACCCTTAGGAAGAAATTTTAGATTTCTTCCTATTTTTTAATCTTTTTGTATTGTAGAACTCAATCCAATCTTCAACAAGAACTTGATATTCATTAATGTTTTTGATATCATTATTATACAAAGTTTCTTTTTTGAGAATTCCATGAAAACTTTCCATTGGAGAGTCGTCAATTGGAGTACCTTTTCTAGACATAGAAATTTGTATTCCATTGGATTCGCAAATAGCTTTGTATTCGTAAGATGTGTATTGGACTCCTTGGTCGGAATGCAAGATGAGTCCATGCACATTTTTTCTTTTTGCGATAGCTTCATTTAGAGTATCTGTAACAAGTTGGATGTCATTTCTTTTTGATATTTTATATGCTACAACTTTACGGTCGTACAAGTCTAAGATTGTTGAAAGATACAATCTTTTGTTGTTATATATTAAGTAAGTAATGTCGGTAGTCCAAACTTTGTTTGGGCTTTCGACATTAAAGTTTCTTTTAATTAAATTAGGCTTAACATTAGATTCAATTCTTTTGTAAAATATTGGTCTAATTCGTTTTATGTATTCTGGCTTTAGATTGTATTTTTTCATAATTCTAGCGATTTTTTTGTGGTTAAATATTACACCATATTTATCCAGTAAGCCATCCTGTATCCTACGATAACCATAAGTTCTTTTGGAATCTTCAAAGATTTCTTTAATTAGAACATAGTCGTAGTAATCTTTATCTTCGCTATTACGATAGCGATAATATGTTCTCTTTGTTATGTTTAACACAGAGAACATATTTTGTAATTTATATCTATATTTATTAGCGTTGATAAATATTACTTTTTCTCTCGTTGTGCCTTTAGGAAGGCTTGGTAGTTTTTTAGGATTTCATACATTTCTTTGTAGTCCTGTTCTTTATCTTTTTTAGGTCTGCCACGATTGTCTGAAAGTAATGAATCGCCGTGTTTATGCTTTTTAACCCAAGTTTTAATTGTTTCTTCTGAAATGCCATAGGTTTTAGCAAGATATCTGCAAGACTTATTTTCATTAAAATATTGAGAAACTATATCTGCCCTAAACTCTGGTGTATATTTGTTAAATTTTTGTCCTTTACTAGCCATAAAAAATACCTCCTATATGGTAATTATACCATACGGAGGTATTGATTTGAAGTGGGTTTTATTTTTGCGGTGCAAAAATGGGGTTCACTTCATATTGTGATGTGTTTTTTATTAATTAAATTCCATTGTTGTTATTAACTTATATAATTTTTCCGTTTTCATTTGAATTAATATAGGTGATGATGTATAAGAACCATCTTGTTTTGTGTTAAAGTATAATGAAACTTCATGCACATTAGACGATGGTTGTACAACCATTGCTAGCCCGTAATATTCTATAAGTTTTGAGTCACCATCTACAAAAACAACTATACTTTCCTTTTCTTGAAAAGAAATTTCAATAGTAACACCACGTTTTACTGATGACCAGGTTGGTTTTGTTTGTTTTATATCTTGGCTAGCTTTTTTATAAATATTTGCTCCTGAAACAATTCTCTCAAACACTGTAAATGTTGTTGTTTTTTGAAACTCTTTTACTAGCGTATTGTAATAATTAGAGTACGCTCCGTTTTTTGTTACTGTTTCTCCCTTTGAGGACTTATTATAATTATATACTGTTATACTTTTTGGTTCATTTTCAAATGTAAATGGTGTTGGTATTACAATAAAACAACATACAATACAAGCTATAACAATTACAGCTGTTATTATAGAAGAATAAATTGAAAATTTCTTTATGTTCATTACTTATCACTTACTTCTTTTTTAGTTTTGTTAACTTTTTTTGAAGTTCCTTCTTTTGTTGTCTTTTTAATTTTATTTTTTGAT
>JAFQOI010000128.1 GCA_017403285.1 bacterium | reverse complement strand
TAGAAATGGAAGGCTCGTTGAGTAATTTCAAAACTAAACATATGAACATTTTCCTTGATGGTGATGAATTAGAAGTTTACATCTCTTTAGATGATTTAAGAAAATGCAAAATACCGATAGATTCATACGATTGGAAAGGAAAAGAAGTTTATATCGGTTTGGATTTATCACTTACGACCGATAACGTTGGGGTATCAATGACAACCTATGACAAAACATTAGAAAAATACGTTTGCAAAGCGTGGGCATTTTATCCGACTGATAAAGAGGATGAGAAAAAATTAAAAGAAAAAGTTCCTTATGACAGATATAGTCGATTAGGTTTTTGTTTCCCTTGTGGTAATCGAATAATTGATTATGGATTTGTTGAAAATTTCATTCTATCATTAGAAGAAAAATATGGAGTAAAAATAAAATGTGTAACTTACGATCCATATAACGCAATGTCAACTGTTCAGAAACTTGAAGATAATTTACCATATGCAGATATGAGAGAACAACGACAACATAGTACATATTTACACGTTGGAACTAAACGATTGAGAGAAATTGTGTTAGAAGAAAAGTTTTTATACGAAGAAAACCCTTTATTAGAGATAAATTTTAATAATGCAATGTTAGATAAAGATACGAATTTAAATCTTTATGTTAATAAAAAGAAATCAAATGGAAAAATAGATATGTTGGATGCATTAATAAACAGTATGTGTTCGATGACAATTGATGAAGTAGAAAGTGAATCGATATATGAATCTAGAGGATTCATTTTCTTTTAGAAAGGAGGTTAATTATGGGTGGTTTTTGGGATTTTTTGTTAAATAATGATAAAAAAAGTGAAAATATAGAAGAAAGATCGTTAACAAGAGCCTTAAATATAGGTTTGCATGGTTTTTTAACAGGTGTTTCAGATGATTTATATACTTCCGAACAAATATTGTCAATTCCAGTTGCATTAGCTTGTACTAATTTAATTGTAAATTCAATAAAAAATTTACCAATTGAATTATACGAACGAATTGATGAAGATACTGTTGAACAAATAACAAACGATTATCGATTGAAATTGTTAAATGACGCACCAAATATGATTTCAACAGGTGTAAATTTTAAGTCTAAATTAGTTCAAGATTTAATATTACATGGAAATGCTTATGTGGAAATTGTAAAAGAAGGGAATATAATCACATCATTATGGAATATTGACGCTAGTAATGTTGGAATTTCTAAATTCTCAGATAAAGAAAAACCACACATCATTAAAGATGTTAAATTTAAAATTTATAATAGTAATGTTGAATTAAGTTTAGAAGATATGATGGTATTAACTGAATCATCCGAAGATGGTGGATTAACTGGGCAAGGTGTTATTGCTAGAGGATATAGAACAATTGAATTAGCTTTAAATGAAATCGAATTAAATAAAAATATTATGAACAACGGATCGTCACCCATTTCTGTTGTTAAACTTGATAAAAATTTATCCGCAGAAGCACAACAAAGATTGCGTGATAGTTGGGATAAGATGTACGCTTCATCGCAAAACGCAGGGAAATTATTAATTTTAGAACAAGGAATGGAGTATGAAAAACTTTCATTCTCACCAAATGAATTAGGTTTAGCCGCTTCACGTACAAAAACTCAAGCGGATATGTGTGCCTTATTTGGCGTACCTGAATCGATGGTAGATTCAAGTGCTAATACATATGGAAATATTGAAAGTTCAAATATTAGATTTTTACAATATTCAATTTTACCACATTTGAGTGTTATAGAATCGGCTTTAAATAAATCGTTGTTATTGGAAAAAGAAAAAAATACAAAATTTTTTAAAATAAATTCTGATGCAATATTACAAACAACTGCAAAAGAAAGATATGAAACATTAAGAACTGGAATGGAAGCTGGAATTATTTCAACAAATGAAGCACGTAAAAAAGAAAATTTAAAACCACTTCCAACAGATTTCCATAGATTCTCTTTAGGTGCAATTCTTTATTCAGAAAAAGATGATACATTATTTATTCCTAATACTGGTGTTGTTTTCGATGCAAATAATAAAGAAATTATCTCATCACCTGATTTAGCTGTTAAAGGTGGTAGTGAAAATACATTGAACGAACAACCAGAAAACGAAAAAAATATACAGAATAAGGAGATAAAAAAGGTAAAGGTAGATGATAAGGATGAATAAAAATGATTTTGCTTCACGTTTGTTTATGGCATTAGGTTTAATTTATGTGTATATAAAAAATCATATAGCAAACATTTCATTAGGTTTATCTGTTTTATTTATTTTAAGATATTTATTGGTTGTTTTTGGATTCGACATTATGACTTTAGGTATTGCTTGTTGTTTGTTAATTGTATCTTTAACTTCTTCATTACCACAAAAAGAGGAAAAACGAAATGATAGGAGATATTAATTCATGAAATTTTACGTTGTTGTAACTTATCAACGTGGTAATGTTTTAGTTAAAGCAATGAACAAACATGAAGCAATTAGAATCTGTAATGATGAAGAACTTAATGTCATTAACGTGATGCTATTATCAACATATTGTCGGGAAAATAAAATTGAAGAAGGTATTGTGGGTGAAGTTTACTAGTCCTTAGTATGACTTTAAACTACTAAAGTATACCTACTCATACTTAAAACTACCCAAAACCGATTCCCTATTTATCGGTATAAAAATGAAATGGGGATAATTATCATCTATCAAATTCTTTAAATCAATTTCTAAATCTCGATATAAGAAAAATAAATTAATTTATATATTCCTTTTATAACATTGTTTTATATAGTTAGCATATAATAAAAATATAAAAGGAGTGATAGATATGAATTTGTTGTTTGACGTTAAATCACCACTTTGGGAATCAAGAGGAATAATTTATGTTTATACAAATCTCGTTAATGGTAAAAAATATATTGGATTAAGTACTAGAAAAATGAAAAACAGACACAAAGAACATTTAAATGCAAGTAAAAACGAAAATGAATTATATGATTATAATGTTCCGTTTCATAATGCTATTAGAAAATACGGTATCGAAAATTTTGCGTTAGAAGTTTTACACAGTGACTTAAATTTACAAGAACTAAATTTATTAGAAAAATATTATATTAATTTTTACGATAGTTTAGTTTGTAAAAACGGATATAATGTATCATCAGGTGGAAGTAATGGGAATCCTTATGCAGGAAAAACAAAAGAAGAAATGGAAGAAATTAAACGAAAAATGATTGAATCTCATAAAAACATACCAACTTGGTGGGATAATGCCACTGATGAAGAAAAAGAACGTAGGAATAAAAAGTTGAGTGAGTCTTTAAAAGGTTGCGAACGAACTGAAGAACATTGCAAACATTTAAGTGACGCTTTAAAATCGAGTAATAAAAATAAGGGTGAAAATCATCCGATGTACGGAAAACATCATACAGAAAAAAGTAAAGCAAAAATCAGTGAATCAAGAAAGGGTAAAAACTGTGGTGAAGATAATTACTTATATGGTAAACAGTTAGCTGAAGAAACTAAACAAAAAATAAGTAATACCTTAAAAGGTAGAAATTGTGGTAAAGATAACCCTAATTTTGGTTGTAAAAGTAAACAGGCTAAAAAAGTTGCTCAATACGACAAAAATGGAAAATTGATTAAAGTCTTTGATTGTTGTATGGATGTTGTTCGTGAATTGAACGTGAGTCAATCAGCAGTATCTTGTTGTTGTAATTTTTATAGACTAAATGAAAATAAAGAAGAGTGGTATAAACATTATAAAAGTAAACCACGTAAAACAGTGGGTGGTTTTATTTTTAAATTTATTGATAAAGAGTGATTAATCACTCTTTTTTTGATGGAAAGGTGGTGATAAGATGAGCAACAATATCGAGTTTAGAGAGTTTGTAATTGATGTGAATGAATATGATAAAAATAAAATTACATTGTCTATTGATACAAGACAATCAAAAAAATTTTCAACAAATAATAGATTTTTAACAGAATCTATTCCTCCAAAAGTTTTTATCGATGGTCTAAAAAAAGATAAAACGTTGATTTTGTTAAATCATCAACCAACACAAGTAGTTAGTAATAAGTTTGAAGCAAGAAGCACCTCAACTGGTGTAGAAATCGACGTACAATTGGATGAAAAAAATATTTTTTCCACAACGGTTCAAAGTTATAGAGAAAATGGTGTACCACTTTCAGTTAGTTTTGGTTTTATTTGTAAAGAAGAAAGAATGTTACCTAATAAACACAGAGAGATAACTAAATTAGAAATCGGTGAAGTATCTATTTTAACTGTTCCATCTCAATATTTTTCTAGCACTAGATCGTTAAATCAAGATATAACGCTAGAAGATTTAAAAAATATCATTGATGAATCTGTTAAAAATGCTATTTTTGAACAACAAAAAGCACATGAACAACCTAAAGAAGAACCAAAAGAGGAAGAAAAACTTGTTGAAGAACCTAAAATTGAGGAAAAACCAGTGGTG
>JAFQOI010000127.1 GCA_017403285.1 bacterium | reverse complement strand
TTTATAGTTTATTATGTTAAAATATATTTTAATGATAATATATGAGCAAAAGAGGTGATAATCTTGAATTACAAAGCATTTGCACATAAACAATTAGTTGCATTCACAATAAGTGCACCGGTGATGTTTGTGTTGATAGAATTATTAGTAATTCTTTCTTTGCCAAAAGAAAAGAAGCCTTGGGTGTTTATATTTGTAGCGGCACAAGGCATTTTGTTCTATCTTATTTGCTTTGCAATATACAGTTATGCATATAAAATTGTAAAGATGAACGAGCAATCTATTAGATGCAGAAAAATCAGTATTAGTTGGGAGGATATACAGAAAATCGAATTAAAGGAAATCAAAATGATGCAACATTCTTTGTTGCCGACTATTACATATTCTTCTATGGCATATATTTATGGCTCAAATGGAGAAAAAATAGGAATTGCTATGACAAAAAGAAATCTTGATATGATTGTGCAGTTCGGAAAAGATAAATCAAGTAAAATTTTAGAATTAAGCGAAAAAATAAAGGTTTAAATTAGTATGAAACTTATTGAAAAAGAAAAATTTATTGAAATATTAAAGACAAGTATATTTGATTATTGCTTGACTTTACCTATTATCGAAAGCACTAATATAGATAAAATCGAGTGTTATGTATCAGAAAAATCAAATAAGGATTTTTTGTGTTATTTAAAGTATCCTGATGGAAGTGAAACTTTGGAAATACACTGGGAGCAAAAGGATGTAACCGAGATACTAAGCACTATTAAAAATATGAAAAACAGTGCTTATTTCTCAAACGGATGCTTCGTTGCTTTATATAAGTCTGATATACTATTGTCAGAGTTATCAAGACTTTATAAAATAGGTGATATTGAGTATATACAAAGCTATCATTCAAACGAAAATGAAAAAGAATCTGCGCATTGTGAAATAGCAAGATACATAGAGGAACGAATGCAATATCAGCTTGAAAACGACTTCCTTGGTCAAGATGGAAATCATATAAAAATGATAGAAAATCAGGTGAATAAAGATTCGGAAAATAATAAAATCATTTATATGATAATTGATGAAAAAATAGTGGGCTATGTAACACTAAAAAGGCAATATGAAAATATATGGGATGTTGCATACATATTTGTAGATGAAAGATATAGATGCCGTGGTTTTGGTACTTATTTGTGTCAAACTGCTATTGCCTATATGAAGAAGAATCAAAGCTTCTTATACTATTCCTATTGCGAAAATGCATCGTCAGAAGCAGTAGCTAAAAAATCAAATCTACTTCCTTGTGCTGAAAGATATGTGTTTTCTATAAATTTCGAAAATTAAGGGAGATATAAGTCTGAAAAATTATGGGTGCTATTTATTAAAATTCAATTGAAGAGGTGATTCAAATTGATTCCATTTTTAATCATAACAAGTGTTATTTTGATTGTGGTTGGCATTATTGTTTTGTTTAGAGTTTTCAGTGCCGGTATGTTTAATGAACGCAAATTGTCAGCAACGCAAGTGAAAGCTACTGTTATCGGAAAGCGAATGCAAGAAGTTCGTCGTGGTACTGGTGGAATGGGTACACTTACACACTATAGATATTATGCTACCTTTGATTTGGGAAATGATGATACTATTGAAATGGCAGTTAATAAATCTTTTTCCGAAAGATTTGAAGTAGGTGACACTGGCACGCTTTTCTTTAAAGGAGACAAATATTTAAGTTTTAAATAGGCAAATATGGTTTACAAGTGTTACATTCTAATGCGTATTCAAAAGATGCCAATGTTGAAAAATGGTTGATTCATATAAAAGATCAACATAAATTGTTTATGAAAGGAAAAAACAAAATGAAAAAAGCTTTTACATCATTTTTTATTCTAATCGTTATGTGTATTGGAATAATTTCATGTACTACGAAAATCCATTATAGCATTGAAGAACAGTTAGAGAAATATGATTTTGAAATTGATAATTATAATGACAGCGAAATTGCCGCTATTAAAAAAGATATTGAAAATTTCGGAATAAAACTAAACGGTGAAATAAACAAAGTAACACATTATGTAAAAAGTGGAAGCACTCAAAGTAATACTTATGTTTATATTATTCAGTTTGAACTTAAATCTGATGCTGACAATTTCTATGAGAATTATGCGAAATTTTACAAATCAAAACAAAATGATAAAATTGTTGTTTTTGGAAATTTTTCTGGTATAGATGAATTAGAATTTTAAAAAAGAAAAAGCACATGAGATTGAGAATAAAAGAATCTACTTTCTGTGCTGAAAGATATGTGTTTTCTATAAATAAATCGTAATTGTCGATTACATTCATAATATAACTTCAAATTCTTATTTATCGTTGAGCTTATCACATCACATTACCGTAAATAAATGCAAAGCATTGTATATCATCATTGAAAGAGAAACACCCCCTATTTGTAGCATAGCCACAAAGTTGTGTTCTTGCAACAAACCATACGATAAAACCCCACCACCCAAACGGGTGGGCGCAGGATTTGGGAGGCTTTTTGCAAGGCAAAAAAGGCTCCTGCTTAGTGCGTGATACAATAATGTATTCAACCTACAATTTTTAAACGGAGCTCAATATTCAATGTTGGGATGCAGACCTCCTGTGCTCTTTTTCTTAATGAGACTTTATGTCGGTCAAGGATGCACGGATGCTGGGAGCAACAAAGACATTATGAGGGCGCCACCTTGCTTAGGGCAGGGTTAAAGGATTGTTGTACACGGCTCGGTGGGTATTATATTAAAAAAGAGTGTTGCGTTTGCAACACTCTTTTTGTTATAGCACCACTAGCATATAATCTTTTAGGGATAAATGAATTGCAAAATTGACTTTTTGTCCCAAATAATAGCATCTTATCCCAGTGTACTCTTTT
>JAFQOI010000126.1 GCA_017403285.1 bacterium | reverse complement strand
TTATAGTTATATGGCATGTGCTTTTTTTTCCATGTTTTGTGCTGTGGGCTATGTTTTTGGTGATTTGTTTATTTTGATGAGGGTGTGCAACAATTATCATTCTTCACTATTTTTTAAATTGATTTACTTGCTCTATTTTTCTTATAAATAATTTATAATTTTCAATATTTTCTATCATTTAAGAATTAAAGTTTAATTGATTTTTTACTAATAATTAATCGGCATATTTATATATAATGTTGTATAAATATATTATATAGTAAAATATATTTTATAGGTTGTTTTTATATGGTTTTGAAAGATGATAATATAGACCAAACCTTTTTATTGCCGTTGGATATTCGTACTATGATTCCTGATAATCATGTTTGTTTTTTTGTTAGGAAACTTGTTGATTGTATGGATTTTAGTGATGTTGATTGTGAATTTAAGGATAATCCTGGTCAGAAGGCTTATCCTGCTGCAGTACTTGTTAGAGTTATTGTTTTAGGTATGATTTATGGTATTCATAGTAGTCGTAAATTAGAAACGATTATACGTGAAAATATTATTTTTATGTATATGGCTGGTTTTGAAAGACCTGTTTTCAGTACTATTGCTTCTTTTAAGCGTGATCATCGTGATTTAATTGAAGATGTATTTCTTGAAACAATAAACTATGGACATAATAAGAATTTAATTGATTTAGAAAGTATCAGTATGGATGGAAGTAAAACCAAGGCATCTGCTAATAAATATAAAAATTTAACGGCAGAGGACATTGCTAAATTATTATATATTGTTGAACAAGGAATAATTTTAGATGAAGAAGAAAACAGATTATTGGAAAACAAGGGACAAAAAACTGTTGAGATGGAAGATATGGAAAAAGAACGCATTAAAGAAGCTTTAAAAGAATCACGAAATCTCAAAATTAAAGAAGATAAACCTAAACCTAAACAATCCAAATCAAAAGAGACCAAATCAAAAGATAATACTCGTAAAAGACCTATGAAAGAAGCTATGCGAACTGATGCCAGTAAATATGATGATGAAATGTATGAACTAATTGATGAAAACAATTTAAACTTATGCGGTAAACAAATCCTACGACAAGCCATAGAACATCCTCAAACTGCATATAAACAAGTAGAAAAACTAAAAAAATGTAAAGAAATGATAGAAAAAACAGGAGACAATACAGTAAACTATACAGATCCTGAAGCAAGAAAAAGCCCAAACAAAGAAGGAATAATGCAAACAGGATACAATGAACAAATAGTTGTTGATAACAAAAACGGATTAATAATAGCCGTAGACGTCACAACAGATGGAAACGATCAAAAACAACTAGTACCCATGCTAGAAAAAACAGAAGAAAACATACAAAAAGCATTAAACTTAACCCCTCAGGAATACAAAGAACAATTTAAAAACATAGACCTACTGGCAGATTACGGATACTTCACCTATGAAGGAGTAGACACAATAGAAAACAAAGAAGGAGTAACACTCTACCTACCTGACAAGGGACTTGCAACAAAAGATAAAGATAAACTAAGAAGACCAAGTAAAAGAAAGAAGAAAACAAGAGGATATGGAAAACAAAACATGACATGGGACGAAGAAAATAACTGCTACATATGTCCCGAAGGACAAAAACTAGAACAAAAACAAATATACCACCTAGAAGACAGAGACAAAGTAATATACTATGGAAATAAATGTAAAAACTGCCCAATGAACGACATATGCTTAACAAATAAAATGACAACCAAAGTAATAACCGATTACGTAAGTGATTCCACAATGAAACTAAAACACAGAATGCATACACATGAAGGACTAGAAAAATACAAAGACAGGATGCCGAATGTAGAACCACGATTCGCATACAACAAAGAAACACTAAAATACAGACAATACCATGTAAAAGGACTAGAAAATGCGAAAACAGAACAATTGCTAATGGCAGCAGCTCAAAATATGCTAAAAATACATAACATGGAACTAAAAGAAAATGAAAATCAAATAGAAATATAAAATATAAAAAAATATAAAATATAAACTAATTATAATAATCTAATAAGAGACACCAACTCGGCTTGGAGTAGGAATAGAACATACTCTCAAATCACAATTGTTGCACGGTCTCAAT
>JAFQOI010000125.1 GCA_017403285.1 bacterium | reverse complement strand
TATAAATAGCGCTGCCACTGAAACAAAAGAGAAAAATTCTGATGTTGCACCATTTATAAATGCAAGAAAATATAGTAAATAGTCTTTTTTATTATATTCATCATCTAAATAAAATAAGATAAATTTTTTCCAAAATAGAATAAAGAATATAAAAGGAAAGGTAAATCCGTAAAAAGCCGTATATAACTCCATTTGGAAAGTATTTTGAAAGATTTGTAAATACATCGAATATAAAACAATAGAAAAGAATGCAGTTAATATTTGTTGTATAAATGAATATTTTTTATCTTTTGGATTAAATAAAAACAATAAACTAGATAACTGATAGCATAAAATTGCAATAAATATGCCTTTAAATATTGCGCCAGTCGTATTAATCCAGACAATTGGATGAATTTGCAGGGAATTTGGAATTATAGATAAAAGAGAAGATGTAATTAAGTTTATAATAGTTCTTCCATGGTAACTATTTATTAAAAAATTTTTAGGACATTCATACCAAGCAAAAAATTGTTCTACATCATCATGTTCAATAAGGTCAAAACTAGCAATAGAAACTGTTGAATAAATTATTATTAAAAATACTAATAAATGAATAAAAAAAAACAAATAGAACTAATATTCTTCGAAGTGAAGATACTTTTTAATTTATTCATATAACAAAACCCTATCAATCTAGATAGAAAGCAGTTACTACTTTGTGAGAATCTTCTGCGTGTTGAATTGCTTTATGCAAAGTATTTGATGTATGAGATAAGAAGCATATTAATTGTTGACATTCATCAATAATTTCTCGGTTACAAATACGGCTTGCATCAGCAAGAGTCATCATAGAACGATCAGGATGTTCAATAATATTTGGAACACCAATCAATTGATCCTGAACATCTGAAGGCTGTTGACCAATTGTTTGTGGAAGTATAACACGAAGTTTATCAGGATTTGCTTTCATTGCACCACGTATAGTAGCAGCATTTGTACCACTAGAACCACCACTAGTTATAACTGTATTTCCTTGAATAACAAGAGCATAAGACAACACTTCTATGATTTGTTGATGTGTAATCGGAAGATTTCTACTACCAATTATCGCAACTTTCTTTGCTGATTGTTGAATAGTTGCTAGTTCCATTGCCAAAGCATCAAGTACATTTGGATCATTATTTTTAACTGTATCTAAATCATCATCCAATGGAACCATAATCTGTTGTTCGTTTTTATTCTCGTCTGACATATCTTTTCCTAATTTGTCTAAATAAATTTTCTATTTATAATATACTTATAATAGCACAATTTTAAAAAAATAAAAGATACATGTCAAATATTTTAGAGGGATTAAATAGGGAGCAGAAAGAAGCAGTACTTCAAGATAGAGGTACTATACTTGTTCTTGCCGGCGCAGGTTGTGGAAAGACTAAGGTATTAACAACCAGAATAGCACATCTTATCAACTCTGGAGTTTCTCCCTACGAGATACTCGCTGTTACATTTACAAACAAAGCCGCGAAGGAAATGGTTCAACGACTATCTAAAATGGTAGGTGAAGAAAATGCAAAAAAGATGTGGATAGGTACATTCCACTCAATTTCTGGAAGAATTCTCAGAACTGACATTGAAGAATATAAAGATGAAAATGGCAAAAAATATGACAATAAATTTGTTATATATGATGATACTGATTCAAATTCTATATTAAAAAATGCGATAAAACACCTTAATTTAGATGAAAAAATATATCAGCCTAAACTATTGAAAACTGTCATTTCTAATGCAAAAAACAAGATGCAAGATGCTTACACTTTTTCAACAAGAGCACGCGACTACAGAACAGAACGTTATGCTCAAATATATACTGAATATCAAAAACTACTTCAAAATAACAATGCGCTAGATTTTGATGATATGCTTGTTTTGGCTGTAAAATTGCTAGAACAATCACAGATTGTTAGAGAAAAATATTTCAAAAGATTTAAACACATTCTTGTTGATGAATTCCAAGACACAAATATTTGTCAATATAATCTAATTAAATCTATATATACAAACAACAACGAAGAAGATGAAATTCCCAGCCAAAAAAGTTTATGTGTAGTTGGTGATGTAGACCAATCAATATATAGTTGGAGAGGTGCTGATTATAGAATTATATTAAATTTGCAATCTGCGTTTAAAAAGACGCATTTAATCAAACTTGAACAAAATTACCGTTCTGCAGAAACAATACTTGATGCTGCAAACAGCGTTATTTGTAACAACAAGCAAAGAATAAGCAAAAATCTTTATTCAAACTTAGGCAAAGGTAATAAATTAAACTTATATCAAGCAAATGATGAATCTGATGAAGCATTAAATCTAGTAAGGGAAGTTAAAAGGCTTTCTTTAACAAAACAATTATCAGATATGGCTGTTCTTTATAGAACAAACTCTCAATCAAGAGCAATTGAAGAGGCGTGCATGGCAAATAATGTCCCATATAAAGTAATTGGTGGACTTAAATTTTATGATAGAAAAGAAATCAAGGATATTATTTCTTATCTAAAATTAATATATAATCCTAATGATTCACAAAGTTTAAAAAGAATTATTAATGTACCAAAACGTTCAATTGGACCTGCTACAGTTGATAAATTATTAGAAATATCAGAAAAAACGGATATAAAATTTGTAGATATATTAAAAAATATAGAAGAATATGATGATTTTTCTGCTGCAGTTAAAACAAAATTATTAGCTTTTTACAATATGATTGTCGATTTTCAAAACTCATTTACAAAAATGGAATTATCTGCATTCATTGGATATGTACTCGAAAATTCTGGTTATATTAAAGATATTAAAGATAATGAAGATGAAACGACAGCAGAAACAAGAATAGATAATTTACAAGAATTTTTAAGCGTTGCGAAGGAATTTACTCCGCAAGATGAAGATGTTTTAGGGGAATTTCTAGCACAGGTTTCTTTAGTTAGCGATATAGACTCTTATGTTGACGATAATCAAGCACTAACACTTATGACTCTTCACAGCGCAAAAGGACTTGAATTTGATACAGTATTTTTAGCCGGACTTGAAGAAGGCATTTTTCCTCATAATCGCTCACTTGAATCTCCTTCTGAGATGGAAGAAGAAAGACGACTAATGTACGTTGGTATAACTCGTGCAAAAAAGAATTTATACCTAAGTTATGCAAAAAGACGTAAAATGTGGGGGAATTACCAATACTATAACCCCAGCAGATTTATATCAGAAATTCCTACTAATTTGCTTGATTACAATGAATCATATCAAACATCTAGCGATAATTCATATACTTTTAGAAAAGCCGTAGATACAATAAAAACAAGAAAACTAGAAGAAAATAATGATGGTAGCATAAAGCCAGTAACCTCATTTGGAAAGAATTTTATAGCGCCACAAAAAAGAACATCAACTCACAATACTAGTTTTGTAATTAAATCAAAACAAAACATAGAAAAACAAGAAGAACGCAAGAAAATTGAAGAACAAGAAATTAAAAATCTACTAGAAAATAATCCAGTAAAGAAGAAACTTCTTGAAAGAATAAAAACGGAAAATGAAAACAAAAAAGCACATGAAAACACTACTACAACACAAAATGAATACAATGTTGGAGATAGGGTCTTTCACACGAAATTTGGAGTTGGCAAAATAACAGAAATCAAACAAATAGGTTCTTCATCAATGCTTATTGTTGATTTTAATTCTCAAGGCACAAAAGCACTTGATGCAACATTTGCACAACTTAAAAAGTTCTAATTAGCAAGTGCTCTTTGTATATCTACATTTAAAACTAGGTCCTTCATGTTGTTTTGATAATTGGAATTACCATTAGTAAAGAACTCATCATAAACAACTTTTACAATTTTTACTCTTTTTGTATTGACCGGAACAAGTTCGTTTCTTTTCATATTAATTTTTTGCTGATATATGTTCGTATTTCTTATATCCTCGTATACAAATTTTGTAAAAGCAGCCGTAACTTCAATAAAATCACCTATATAATCAGGTGGGAATTTACTAAATTTAGGGAGTTTTTTTACTGTATCAACTGCTCTGGTGTCTAATTGAGGAACTTTTGACGATTTTGATAATTTTATATCACTTACTGTTCCATCTTTATTAATTTTAAAATACACTTCGGAAGTGTGTTTCAAGTAATATACTGGTGCATTCCAGGTCTTTTCAACTTGATATTTAACATCTTTTAAATAATCATAGAAGTCTGCTTTTGCATAAGCGTTATTTGAAAAAACAAAAATAATAAATAAAAATATTAATATTTTTCTAATCATTATACTATCCTTAATCTTTTTCAGTAAATATTCTATTATATACGCAAAAATTAATGAAGTCCCAAAACCCTTGTATATCAAAGACTTTTACAATTTTTTACTTTTATTTTTTCGAATATATTAAGTTTTGTTACGGAATAAATACAAAATATATACAAATTATGCAATTTTTATTCTCAAATTTTTTTTATATATACAAGAGAAGAAAACAAGAAAACAGAAAGAGGAACATAATGGCAAGAGTACTTATTTCAATGCCCGAAGATTTTTTAACAAGAATTGATGAAGTTGCTGAAGGCGAAAACAGAACAAGAAGTGAATTAATCCGTGAAGCATTAAGAACTTACATTCATAAACAAAGAGTTAAAGAAAATGCACTAGCAGTTAAAAACGCAAGCATATTGGAAGCATTATTAGATTAAGCGGCACAGACTTAAATTGGGGAAAATGGGATTTTATTATAAAGAAGCCTAAATGGCTTCTTTTTTATTGCAATTTTTTAGGACAACAACTGTTTCTATATGAGATGTATTTGGAAACATATCAACAGGTTGAACATATTCAGGGATGAACTCTTTTTCAATAAGATATTTTAAATCTCTAGCAAGGGTTGCAGGATTACAACTAACATATATTAAATACTTAGATGTCAGGGAAATTACGTTTTCTAATGCTTCTGGAGTTGAGCCTTTTCTTGGCGGATCAATTAAAACTACATCAAATT
>JAFQOI010000124.1 GCA_017403285.1 bacterium | reverse complement strand
TTATTAGTCATTTTATAAGTTAATTTTTGTTGAATTAATCGTGGGTGTTTTTTATCTTCTCCGTCTAATTTCATATATTCAAGTAATAAAGCGTCAATTTCAACACCATCTTCAACTTCTTTTATACTATCTTTTTCAACTAATACTTCTGCAACTAAACTGAAATGAGGTTTATCATCTTGTTTTGCTTTTGCGATTGATTTAAT
Source organism: bacterium (assembly GCA_017403285.1). Classification (GTDB taxonomy): domain Bacteria; phylum Cyanobacteriota; class Vampirovibrionia; order Gastranaerophilales; family Gastranaerophilaceae; genus Avigastranaerophilus. The sequence continues at coordinate 2,195 of JAFQOI010000124.1, read as the reverse complement.
TACATAACGTTTTTGAACTTCACCATTATAAACTTGCAATTCCAAATTACCTCGTACATCTAACATATCATCTTTTTTGACGTTTCCATTTTCGACATCTGTTTTAAATGCTTGAATTAAATCGTAATTATTAGAAAATTCTTTACCATTGTATGAGAATTTATCACCGTAACGCATACCTTTTAACACTGATGAATCGTTTCTGTTTTGCCATGGTGTTTTTGTCCATTTCCCATTTACACTTGAATAAACAAAATCACTAATTCCAAAAGAGAATGCTTCACAATAAACTGTTGATACCTCATCGAATAAAGGCAAATTCAATCTAATGAATTTTTTATTTTCTTGAGTTTTGAATAAATTTTCCACATTTTTTAATTTACCAACAAAATAAAAACTTTTATTTCCGTAAAATTTTTCATTTTCCATTAACATCATTCCTTTCAATTGATTTCACACATAATATAATCAAAACCTATTTTTTCTTACTTACCACTTGAACCTAATTTTCCGTTTCCACGTTCAGTTTTAAAAACGTAAAAATCTCTAAATAACAACTCTTTAACTCGTTTATCTTTAACTTCAAAAAGTATAGCTTGACAAATCGCTTTTGTATATGGGTAAATAATCGCGTCATTATATTTTAATGGTAATTTTACGTTTGTTTTAGATATTACTATTGGTTTTTCGTTGTGATTTGTAATACAGGCGAACCATTCACCTCGATAATCTGAATCAACAACACCTGCGCGTTCTCCCATACCTTTACTTCCTGTACTTCCTCTTTCTTTTAAAATCATAACGTAATCTTTTTCAAAAGCACTACCGATACCTGTAGGTACTAACTTCGTTTCGTGTGGTTCAATTATCATATAATCTTCATCGAAGCAAGCGTAAACGTCAAAACCTGCGCTTGGGTAATTTCTACTTGGAATTCTAGCACTCTCTTTGAACTTCGCAAAAAATACAGTTGAATCAAAATCATAATCTTTTGCATAAACAAATCTAAATCCACCTATAGGTTTAACTCTATCGCCAACACACATTTTCCAAATTTCATTTCTTTTTAAACCATTAAATACATTTTCTGAAGCATTTCTTAATGAGTAATGTACCGCAACGAACTCACCGTCTTCAGTTAATTGTACAACTTCATAATTATCATGTTGTAACTTATGTTCTCTGGCATGTGCATTATTTTCTTCATAAGATGTCCACTCTAAATTAGTTACATTATTGTTTTGTTTATTACCATCAATATGATTTACACATGTTTTTTCATCGGGGTTTTCGATAAAAGCTATAGCTACTAATCGGTGAACAAAATAGTTTTTACTTTTTCCACTTTCGTCCGTCAATCTAACCTCTAAATAACCATTGTTAGTACTCGGTTTTAATAATTTACCCTTAATGTTTCTGGTTCTACCGATACTATCGTAAACAACACGACCTAATGTTTTAACGTCACCTTTGGAACTGATTTCATACAGCCCCTCAAAACCAACAACATCTTTCCACTCAACATTTTCATTATCACAAAAAAGAACTTTTGACTCATCTTTAAATTCCATCAAATCACTCCTTCAATTAAATTCAATATTAATATAAAAACGACTTAAAAATTCTTTTAAAATAAACAAAAAAAGACATTCTTTTAATGTCTTTTTATTTATTTTCCTCTAACCATCTAATGGCTTCTTTTTGTGATTTGCACACAGTCCATTCTATATCGTCTGCTTTTTTAATTAAAACTTTTCTTCCTTCACCAGGTTTTACATTTGCATATACTCTAATATATTCAAAATCCATCACGTTAAAACCGTCTTTTGATGTGTACCAAATTTGACAACCCATTTTAAAAGCACCTTTTTGAAATGTATCTAATGTTTTCATATCAATCGCTCCTTTTTGTTTTCTTAATATATTATATGCAATTAATATAAAAAATGAACCTTAAAATCAAAAAAAGACGTTATTTCAACGTCTTAACTAAGATTAAATCATCTGCAAACAACAATTCTTGTATTACATCATCACAATAACATTCAAATTCATTTTCTGATATAAAGTCATCAGATTTTTTAATTATACGCTCAACATTTGAATTTGTTTTTGTGGTGATAGTTATTTCGTTATCCATTTTTTCTACCAATACCCTTTTATCTTCTTCGAACCCCTCAAATACGTAAATCATT
>JAFQOI010000123.1 GCA_017403285.1 bacterium | reverse complement strand
TAATATATAGTTGCACCTTTATTCACAAATATAAAAATTACATTCTATCTATATACCAATTTGATATAAAGTGGTTTTCTTGTTTGACGGCATTAAACGGGCATGCTGACGCTTTAGCTCTCTGCCGCCAAGCCGCAAAATTCCTAATAAGCTCAAAATAAAAATTAAACTTCAAAGAATTGTCATCTTTGAAGTTCCAAGAGTATTTATTTAGTTGCGTTTTGCGATAACTTTCAAACGCATCCTGAATTTCTTTGGCAAACTTTTTTCTGAATTCAGAATACGGAATATCCAATATTTCTTTTGTTAATTTATTTTTCAAAATCATCGTCAAACCCTCTTATATTATCGAGTTCTATGTTATATCGTCTGCCGGTTTTATCCACACAGGTTGCAAAATCTACTGTTTTATCGGCAAATTTGTTTTCCCATAAGCAAATCAACAAGCCTATTTCTTGTGTTCTTAAGTTCAAAATCTTTGTTCCGTATAGCATATAATCTTTTTCAATCATAATTTATCCTTTTGTTATTGTAATATTTGCGTATATCTCATCCGGCTTGTCGGGGTCAATCAAAAAATCTTTATCAAATACATATCTTTCACCATCCGGTGCGACGCAGCCAACAACATTGTGTTCGCCGAAACACAGAACCGTAAATTCTTCGCTATCTTTTTCAAACCAACCTTTTAGCTTTTTCAATCTATATTTTTTACCGATTTCAATCATAGTATTTCCCTTTCAAGCTACACAATTCATCACTCTTTAAGCGATAAACATCAAGTGTATGCGTCTAAAATCGTATCATTTGGACATAATAATTTTGAACGCTATTTAAACGGCTTTTAAACACCTTTTAAACAGCATTTAAATTTCAACATCTTTTTCGTGGTCTATAAAAAATGCATTCAAAACATCAGCATCATTGCGCAGGTGCTTAACTACCGGCGCAAGATTATAGCATTCTTCAATCTCCGGTTGATTAGCAACAAAATAGTCAATGACAACTACTGTGTTATAAATATTTTCCGACCACTTGCTTAATTGCTTAAACTCTTTTGGAGTAATATTCAATCCGACTTTTTCCATACGACCTCCTTTATCGTGTCGTATACATCGCTTAAAGTCAGAATTAAATCAAGTCAAATTTATGCTTTTTTCTCTTTTAACCACATAGTTAAACAATCTAAAATACGTTGTGTAATATCTACAATACACGAAATCGAATCGACCAATTGTTCTTTTTCTATTTGTATTTTGCCATCTTTATGCAAACCTATTCTGACTTTTATAGCTTTCCCTTCATCGCCAGTCTTATTGACTATAGAAAGAAAGCTTACTCCAGACATATGAATAAATTTAGATGTTTGTTGGTATACTCTTAATACCCAATCAATCCCAAAAGTTGTATCCAAAACTTTTGGCTCTCACCTTTTTCATAGCCTTTCCCTGCCCAATCTTCAACAAACTTTTTTGCTGCAGTTCTTTGTTTTACTTCCGCCATTAAATACTCCTATTGCTTTGAATATATTATAAATAGAGATAAAACTCAAATTTATTTTATATTTGAATCCTTGTTTCTGGTCGAATCATTAGGTCATAGCGATTTTCAACTTCATTTTGAATAGCACTATATAATTCCATTTGTCTTAATGGGTCCTCGATTGTTATAGCCAAAGCATATGGAACTTCGAAATCATCAGCAACATCCCATCTCGTATAAAGTTGTAACCATAGTTCCCAGTCACCAGGTTGAACTGTATAAAATACATTTTCAAAATGTTGATATGGCTGCCACTTTCTACGACCAGTTATTGTCTTAGCTGGATTTGCATTTGTATTTTTTCCTGTCGAACTTAATTTATGTAAACTTGCATCAATAAATGTCCCTAAATATTCTTCTCCTTTTTGATAGTCAGTTATAGGATCAGACAAGCATGTTATTTTAACAATAAATGGATATTTTCTTGGTTTCTCAGATGTGAGCTCTGGAATATAAAATTTTACTCTTTGCTTATTTAAGCGATTCATTGTTCCGGTGCATAAAAATGTAACTTTTGATTCCTCTGAGAACAAAGCATCTTCAATATTACATATACCATTGCCGTATAATTTTTTGTAAAAGCTTTTGTCTTCTTCTTTAAGTCCTTCTGTTTCCCATAATTGTTTAGCTGAATGTATCATTAGTAATTTAGTTAATAATGGTGCCATGCCACTATCATTATTTACATACCTTATTATTTGTGCTGCGTTGGATGCAACAACAGGAGCCGCAAAACTTGTACCCGAAGTAGTAACAAATTGTCCGTTATTTGAAATTGCAGTAATACCAAAGTTCGTTTTATTTGCAATCGAAATATTTCCACCATATGCAACAATATCAGGTTTTTCATTTTGGGCAAAACCGTGACCTATTCTTGAATACGGAGATATTTCATCTTTACCGGTTAAGCTGTTAGGATCATTCTCATTATTTATAGCACTAACCGTTAACGCAAGTGTTGCTTCTGCAGGACTTGCAATTATAGCATCATCGTCATCTGAAATATTAGCATAGTCATCCGTAAACTGCCAAAGATTATGGTTGCCAGCTGATATTGTAAATATTATTTTATATTTATGAATTAATGCATCAATTTCATATCCTAACAAACTCATTGTATTTTGGTCTATTGCTTTTGAACTATTAACAGACAAATTAAAAATTTGGGCTTTTTCGTGATAGTGCTCTACTATATACTTGATTTTTTCAATTAAATTGTCTTCAGTAAGCGTTTCTGTATCAAAAATACAAGCATCGATAACTCGTGCTTTCGGAGTTAAAATCCCTGTTTTTAATTGTACATCAATGTTTTCGCCAAAAATTACTCTTGATGCAACAGCAGTTCCGTGTTGGAAATTATTGTATTCATTGTGCTCATAAGAAAGATGTTCCGCCACAAAAGGTTCAATTTGAGGACTTGCCGAAAAGTCTATTCCTCCATCTATTACTACTACGCAAGGTAATGATTCCGGTTCTATATTTTCATCTACACTATATTCCAAATTACCTGTGAGTTTTGATTCGCTTGGTTCGAAAGTATAAGATGCAGTTTCTTCAATTCTGTATATTGCATCGTCTGCAGATATAGTATCAATATCCTTACCGGAAACTTCAAATCTTGCAACAACCATACCATTTGTTAATTGATAAGGCTCACGAATAAGATTTCCACCAATATTTTTAATATTCTGTTTAAAGTTTGAAATAGTTGCCTGATATTCTTCTGCTGACAGTTCCGGCAAAAAAACTGCCTGTATATCAAATTTTTCATCTTTTAAAGCAGTATTTTTTGCCACTTCCTTTATATCAGATATTTGTTTTTCCTCAATTTCAATAGGTGTTATTGAATCAATAAATTGGAATTCAGATTTATTTTTACTTGTATTTTTATATTCTCTAACTTTGTTCTCAAACTTATTAAAATCTGTAATAGCTGCTGATGCAATTGCTTGATTTTGATTTTTTATAGCATTTATACGAATTTTATTATTTTCTAAAAATTCTCGCCTATTTTTGTCTTGAAACTTCTGACTTTCATGTAGTTTTATTTCAAACGCAACTTTATTAGTCCCTAAAGAAGATGTTACAGTTGAATGTTTTGTAATAATATGCTCCATCCCATCCAAAAGTAATTGACCGTGTGCACCAAAATCCCTTGGAACCGGCTTAGTTCTTCCCTGCGGGTCATACTTTACTATTTCAATATCTCCTTCTTTGATAATTAAGTGTGAATATTTTGGATTTTGTGGTGCCATATTATTTTACCTCCATGGTTTTAAAACGATGCGATAGTGTTGATTTTGGTATCCCTGTAATATTTTCAAGCTCTCTTAATGAAAGTCCTTTTTTGCTTAGTTGGAATGCCCAATTTATCAATGCATCTTTTGAATTATCAAATTTTTCAATTACAAATATGCTATTGATAAAATCTTCCATTGTTATTTTATTTGCTTTATCTCTTAGCAAATATGTTTTGATAACCTGATTAACTAAATCTTTTAGTCTTGAGGTACTCATTCCTTCAGTGAATTTTAATAAGCGTGGATAATCTATTTCTACGCAATCTTTATATTCTTGCAACATTTTATTAATAAATTCTTGTCTGTATTCAGCTGTCGGTTCATCAACAGCAATTGCGACATCAAATCTACGCCAAACGGCAGGATCTAAAAGATGTTGATGATTTGTTGCGGCTATTACTAATATATCCGGAGGTAATAAATCTAAATTTTGTAGAAGCGTAATAACAATTCTTTTTAATTCTCCTACTTCTTGACTATCATCACGTTTTTTACCTATTGAATCAAATTCATCAAGAAATAAAGCATATTCGCCAGATTTTACGGCATCAAATATTTTTCGTAAATTTGTACTGGTTTGCCCCAAATAAGATGAAAATAATGAATCCAATCTTACATATGCAACTTTTTTGCCTAAAGCTTTTGCTAGAGCAAGTCCCATAACAGTTTTGCCACAACCTGGTGGTCCATAAAACAATATTCTTTTTGTTGGATGGATTCCAGCATTTTCAAGTAGTACAGATTTTTTCGTTTCTTCTATTATTTGGTCAATTGTCTTTTTCATTTTTTCAGAAAGAACTAAGTCGCTAAATGAAATACTTGGGTCAATTATTTCCATTAAACTTAATGAAGAGTCTTTGTCTTTTGGTGGTTGCAATAACGTAGTAGTATTAGCATTGCTTAGATTAAAAATTGGTCCCGTTGATTGCAAAAAACTGTTTTTAATATTTGATTTTTTCGTATTTTTTTTATTTTTTAAAATATCGTTAATTTTATTTACAAAATCATCATTGCCTTTTTTACTTTCATCTTGGACAAGTTCTTGGACAGCATCCATAAAAGAAGATTCATTTTTAAAGTAAGATTCTATTATATTAAGAACAAGAGCTGCTCGCATTTTTATTTCCTATATTGGACAGTATTGGACAACTATATTTATATTATGACATAAATCCTTAATTTGTCAAGACCGTGCCGTTTTATTATATTGGACAGCATTGGACAATATATTTTGTTAAATTATACCATCTCCATCTCATAGTTAATTTAATCTTGTTCTGTATGTTAAATTACAGTGGTGAGGGTGAGAATGTATTTTTTTGTCCAGTTTGGTCGGAATGTATTTTAATGAGTAGTTTGGTTTGACGGATAAAGTGTTTTTTTTAAGCAAATAGGCTTGGTGTTTGAGTTTTGGGGGTAGGAAATGACCAATCTATCTGTCCCGAAAACTGACGTAACTACTCATTTGATACTCAGACGGATAGAATGATTATTTTACGCAAGAAAAATTTTTCAAGATATTATTGGCTCAAACCCTATTTTTAGGACTGGACACTTAGTATGGTTATTTTACGCAAAAAGTCCGTTTTGGGAATTTTGAAAAAAAAAAATAAGCAGCGTGTGTTGTAACGCACGAAAGGAGTAAAATTAAAGGTGCATTGCAATGCACCCTACAAAACTTTGATACCTTTAAAAATGTATTTGTGAAAAATAAGGAAGATTTTAAAAAAGCCTTTGATGAAATAAGACTTTCAAACAAAGATAGTCTAGAATTTTTAGTTTAGGGTTATAGTATAAAAAATTATAATATGGTTTTAAAATCCCATATGATTAACAACATCATCAATAGTTAGTAAGCCTTGATTTATTAAATTTTCGGCCTCTTTATGAGCTTCAGGGTATCGTCTACATAATGAATTCATATCACTTTGAAACAATCTTTCTTGTAACTCTTTTAAGTAATTTGTTTCGTCTTGTGTAAGTTTATTTTTTTTAATTTGTTTACAAAACAATTTAAAAGCTTTCTCATCAATAACTTTTTTTTGACATAAATCAACAATATTTTGAATTATAAGATCTTGTTGTTTAATATCAGTTATACCTTGTTTAGCTAATGAATCCAACATTGCTTTATAATTTTTAGGAAAAGAATCTCTTGTTGTTAATTCTGACAACCCCAGTAT
>JAFQOI010000122.1 GCA_017403285.1 bacterium | reverse complement strand
TGAAAAAGAATTTTCATTGATACGATTTTCTTGTTATTAAAAATCATTTTAACCCGTTTTTCGAAAAACACTTTTCGAAAATTTTTTATTTCATTTTAATTGAAAAAAATGAAACAAAATACTTATCAAAATTATGATATCGTTATTAGAACCCAAAGTTATATTTATTGTTGTATTATTTAAAAAATATAGATATATTTTAATTGATTTCTATTCATCAATAATTTTCATAAAAATATTTCATCTCAAAAAAAATTTGAATTCCTCAATTCAATTTTCTCATCTTTCATTTTCAATTCATTTTGTTTGATTTTCTTTGAAATGTTTCGAAATTTTTCAGAAATTCAAAAAAAATTCTTTTTTTGAATCTTAATTTTCATTTAATCTATAAAAACAAACTAAAAAGAAAAAATAAATTGCGAAGAAAGCATAAGTCAATTAAAAACAATAAAATATTTTATTAATTATTTATAAAAAAATATTAACTAAATTAGAATTAAAACAATTTGTTTTTGCTTTCTGATATATCACGACGGAGATATGACTCTCTCATCCTCTATGATACACCCCCTTGTTGGGCCTGAAGTTGAGTTCTATTGATTGAGTTTCCTGGCTCAATCTCAACTCTATCAATGTGTTGGTTTAAATAAAACATAATATCTTTCATTTGATGAATGAGAAGTTCTCGTATGATTGGAGGCCACTTTATATTGATCTCCAAATCAATGAGACGCTGAACTGTATGTTTGTTCAGTAATCCATTTGTTGAAATGATTACTGGTATAATGTAAGATTTCTTCAGTCCTTTTTCATCATGGAGTTTCTGAGATAGTTGCTGATATTTTCCCACCTTTTGAGAATATGTTTCCCTAACTTTGCAGTCCTTAACAATTGAGACATCAAAGATGTATGCTGTTTCACCACCAATTTCTAAATATAAATCTGGTCTTTTTGGATAATTACCAGTTGAGCGCGGTAAGACTTCTTTATTATATAATAATGTAATTTCCTGATCAGGGAAATATGTACATTTTGGAATGTATTTTGCCCAGGTTGTATTGTTGTGTTGCCGGTATTTTCTATATAAAGCATAGTATAATTCTCTGCATACGATATCATGTCTTGAAATCTGGGCCTTTTTTGTAATTGGGCACCCAAGCAATATATGGGAGATAGAGCAAACTGTGTTTGGGCAATATTTACAATATTTTGCAGAGGGATTGTTAAGGATATGTGCTTTCCGTGTTCCAGTGAACATGGCTTCTTCTTGCATCTTTAGAATCTGCAAGTATGCATCTTTTTTAATGTTAAGAGTTCTCCATGCTGCAATTAATGGTTCAGAAATGACATCATTTGATTCCACTTTATTCATGTAGCCGACTTTTGAAGTTTTCCATTTGTTGATATAATTTTGTTCAAATTTTGCCTGCATGTCATCAAGTGCTTTGGTTATTTTATTCTTTTCCTCATTTTTTCTCGTTTCTATAATGTCTTTAATTTCTTGTTCAGAGATGATTTTTCTACAGCTGACAATCATTTTATGCCAGATTCCTTCAGGTGAGGAATTTGTTACTTCAATTAATTCGTTAATTTGTGTGTCTGATTCCCATTTATATTTCAGCAAAACCCTAAATAATTCTTTCGTGTATTCGTTCCTACAGCTCATTAACCCAAGTCCTAAATGTTCCTTTGAGACATATAGTCTAGCTGATGGTAACATTTTGCTGTATATATTATGTTCATATAGTTTTCTTCTGATAATAGCATCAAGTTTGTCGAGATCACCCATTCTCCAAGGTACTACTGAGCTTCCATATCGTAGTTTAGAGATAACATCTGAATTTATTTGACGTATAACATTCATTGTGCTGAGTTGTTGATTGACTATTTTATCTATCGTGGATTCGATGCTTTTAATCACCCTAGCAGTATAGTGATCTTTATTGACTCTATCTCCTAATTCTACTCCAAGATATTTGTATGGATTAGAGTTAGTAACTAGTGGATATGATTGGAGTGATTGTGGTACTGGTTGGTTTCCTTTAATCAATAATCCACTCTTACTATCATTGATTTTTAATCCAATTGCATTGGATATTCTTAATAATATATCATTGGCCATTTCCATTTGCTCTGTTGTCTCCGTAATTATTTTTAAATCATCCATATAATAAATGTGGTTGATTTTAAAGGACGAGTCCCCATTTGGTATTTGTATGCAGTCTATTTGATAATTTAATTGCTTTGAGATCCAG
>JAFQOI010000121.1 GCA_017403285.1 bacterium | reverse complement strand
TAACTGAATTAATTCGATTAGCACCTTGTGTTTTTGACAAAAAAACCTTTTATGATTTACTAAGAGATTATAGAACATTGGATATTCAAACTGGTAATTTTGAACAAATTGTATCACAACTTCCTGATCCAATCGACATCGCATCTGCTTTATTAGTTGATTCCGTCATGAAACAATTGGATAAATTATTTAATAAATTAGTCGGTTATATTGATAAAGCCAACGGACATTTTAACGCAGATGAATTTGATTTCTCTAAACTTGAACTAATTGGAAAATTAAAAAACAAATACGAATTTGATAGCGTGGTATATGAGGAATTAGAAGAAGCATTAGATAATATATTTTTAGTTTGCAAAATGTCTGATGTATTAGATGATGATTATAATCATTCTTATGAACCATTACACGTATTAAAAATAAAAGGTTTTAAAACACGAGCAGAAGCATATCGTCATGCACTTTCACAAGGAATATCAATGCAAAATGTATTTACAAGATTTTGAGCCGAAAGGCTCTTTTTTATTTATAAGAATTTCAATAAAAGTATTATATTAAATTGAAATTCGAAAGGAGAGTGTTGTTTGTGGATAAAAACGAACGTGATAGAGTGATGAAAAATCGTAAGTGTATATCTATTATAAGTAAACCTCTGGAGGAAATTTCGAGTGAAGAAAAAGAATTTATCAAAGATAATTATAGCGGATATGGCTCAATTTTAGGTGTTGAAGGATTAGCACAATTTTTCACACCTCATGAAGTTAGTTTTGAATTAGATAATTATTTAAACAAAGTATTACCAATAAATGCAAAAATATTAGAACCATCTGTAGGTGCTGGGAGTTTACTCTTTAATTTAAGAGAAGATTTTCAAATCACAACTATAGATGTTGATGAAATGAATTACAAATTAAATTGCATTTTACATCCGAATTTTGAAAATTTTAATGACTCAGCGTGTAATCATAAACGTGAAAATTATTACGATGCTGTAATAGCCAACCCACCATTTAATATATCCGTTGATGGTGATATTGACTTAAATTATAAATCTCTTAAATACGATAAGAAAACTAAAAAATATAAAGGGAATTCTGATTGGTTTTTCTTAGAACAAGCAATAAACTGTTTAAAAGTTGGCGGATACGGTGTTTTTATTTTATCACCAGCAATTAAATTTAAATCAGGACTAAAAAAAATTAGACAGTTATTACTTGATAGTTGTTGGATTATAAGTCACATTCAATTACCATCAGAAATATTTGAAAATTCAGGTACTACAATACAAACAAACATTTTAATTTTTAGAAAAGCACCAAAATTACCTAAATTCAAATGTAATTCATACGATGCTATATCTGACTACGAATGGTTATTAGGACAACCACCAATTGTTTGCATTGATGTATTAAAATTTGATTATATACATGAAGCGTTTGAAATGCTTACTGATGAGTTATGGTTAACTAATGTTTGTCCTGAAAATGCTGAGCGATCAAGACAAGATGAAGCCATCTTTTTTAAAGTTAGTGACTTGGGATATAAATATAAATCAAGATATATGGAAAATGTTATATTTTTCGAAACACAAACTTTAGGGAGAGGAAAAGAAATTGAGTATGAAGGGGTTGAATATGAAACTTGTGATTGGGGAGTTATGGATGAATTGATTAAAAAATATAAATAAAATCTAAGTTTTAGGGAGATGTTGAGATGGTTAAAAAGTCAAAAATGCTTCAAGAAGTTGATAGATTAGTCGAATTAAATGGTTTACCTGATGAAATTTCATTAGTTCAATCAAATAAATCATCATATTATATAATTTTGATGTTTGGACAATCTGGTGTAGTAGTTAATGAAATTAAATATTACATCAACGCTAGACGAGTTAAAAAAGATATTGAAATACACTTAAATAAAAGAGTCGATTAATTTCGACTCTTTTTCTATAAGAAAAAACTCCCATTCATTATATTATCAATGAATTCAGGAGGTGATAATATGAAATTACTCCATTATTTACAAAGCGTATTAATTGGAATAAAAACCTTAATTGAGATGAAATGTTTTAGATTATTATTATCGATTTCATCAATCCTAGTAGCTGTCAGTGCTTGTGATAAAAAAGACATTCAAATTTTTCTCGAAAAGAAAACAAACCATTTAGTGATGATGGTTGAAAGCGAAATTTATGTTTTAAGTTTTAGTTTAAAGCCGTCAATTGAAATAAATATCATCAAAAACATCATCGAAAGTTTAAATTTAAAGAACGTAAAACCACTCAGTGAAGAAGAAAGTTTATACACTTATCTACGTTTGAAATATGGATATACTTATTCGGATTTAGTTATTAAAAACATTTGCCAACAGTATTCAATTCAAAGGGGAGATTAAATGGGAAGTTTTTGTTTATTTTTATTTATATTTTCAACTATTTGTATCGCTGTAGATTGGTATTTAGATCGATAGGAGGAGATTTTTATGACATTAGTGTTAAATCCAACTGGTTTATTATGTTTATTGGTGATTGTTGTTTTATTGACCTTATTCGTTGAACATAACACTGTAAATATCAAAAGACGCAGAAGAAATAGAAGAAGATAAAATCTACCGAAAAGTGGTAGATTTTTTATTTTTATTTATAAGAAAAAAAATCTTTTATTTATATTATCGGTGTAATAAATACAAGGAGATGATTGAAATGCAAAAAAGCTTTTATGTAAAGGTGAATAACGAAATTGAAAACTATTTTAGTGATGAGTATTTAGACAAAGATTATTTAGAAATCTATGTTGATGAGTTTCAACCATTCAGCGTTGATGACATTGAATGGAATAAAATTGTATTTGAACACAACATTATTGATGCTTACATTGAAAAAGAAACTTTAATCTTACAATTCAAACATTCTTATGTAGAAAGTTTACGTGAAGAAACTTACGATGACTGGAACGATATGTTAATTCAACAAAAAAACGAGTATTATTCCAGTTTGTTTTGAAAAAGTTTCAAAAAAAGGTTCTAAACGTATATGTTATGCATATAAATATAATATAAGGTTATAAAGGAGATGTTTAAAATGAAAGTCGGTAACGAATATAAATGTTATGTTCCATATGAAACATCATTCTTCAATCAAATGCAAAGGGTGTCTTATGCTAAAACAAATGATGTCGTGGTTATTACTGATATTGATAAAACTTTTGTTTACTTGAACAACAAAAGAACAAACAAAACGTTTTATATCCCATGTTGTATCTTTGATAAATATTTTAATTAAGGAGAGATTTAAATGGAATTAAAAGAAAATCAAAAATTATTTTGCAAACGTGCTTATCGTGTACCAAACAAAGCAATGTACGGTCATTATTGTTTAGCTGGTGATGTAGTAGAAGTTAAAAAAGTTAATTTCTTTAGTGTGATTATTT
>JAFQOI010000120.1 GCA_017403285.1 bacterium | reverse complement strand
TCACGCTTTGCAAGAAACACAATTGACCTATTAAAAACCATACAAGATTTAAGAAATATTGATGTTGAAGTATTCTTTGAAAACGAGAACTTCTCTTCGTTAGATTTCAAATGCGACATGCTTCTTACTTGCTACGCTAAATTTGCCGAAGAGGAAGTTATAAGTATGAGCTTAAACAGAAGTTGGAGGCATCAAGTTGATCGTGAAGCAGGTCGCTACTTCTTACCTTCTAGAAAGTTATACGGATTAAGGCAAAAAACAACTGGAGAGATTTACATCTATGAACCAGAAGCAAAATGGATAAGAGTCATTTATGATATGTATTTACAAGATAAAAGTATGGGCGAAATAATAGCAGTTCTCACTGAAAACAAAGTACCAACTTATACTGGTCATGGCGAATGGAGAGCAACAGTAATTAGAAGTATGCTTAAAAATGAAAAGTATGTCGGCGATTGCTTAATGCAAAAAACATATACAAAAAATCCATTGATTCATAAAAGCGTTAACAATTATGGCGAAAGACCAATGTACTATATTAAGGATGGCCACCCTGCTATTATTTCAAGAGAAAAATGGGATAAGGTTCAAGAAAAATTAGCTACTGCAAGAAAGAAATTTAAAATCAAAACTGCAGTTGAATTTCCTGAAGTTTATGAAAATATGAACCGTAGTTATTCTAAATTCTTATACTGCCCTTATTGTAAAAACCACTATTATTTAAGAACGATAACTCATGCAGGTAAAGAGCCAACTAAAACATTAAATTGCTCATCAAATAAAAATACAAATAGATGTAAAAATGAATCAGTATTTGTTGAAGTATTAAATAAAATAATAGCATGGCTATTAATTACATTACAAAAAGAAAGAAAAGCCTTTAGAAAGGCGTTGTTTGAAACATACAAGCAAGAACCGGATGAAAGAACCATTGAGGCACTAAAAGCCCTACAAAGCCAAATAAAAGGCCTTACGGAGCGTTACAGAGAAATACCACCCACTAGCGAATACAACAACGAATTAAGAACTTCAATTCTAGAAGAATTAACAAAGGTTACACAAGAAAAGAATTTTATTGAAATGACGATTCCAACTGAAGAAGCAATCAATAGACAAGTAAGTGAAATAATGGAAATCTTAGATTCTTGTCCTGTTGAAATAACATCGATCGATAGCAGTTCATATAGAAAACTATTTAAAAAGGTTATTGTATACAATAGAAACAAGCTAGTCTTCATTATAGGAAATGATGACATATCTAAACTTCCTAAAAAGATAAATCCACAATTTCAAACCTCAATTGAATACAAAATTAGAAAAACAACATTCACTTGTAAGTTTGGAATTTATATTAATAAATAGATCTTAAAGAGCAGAATTCACTTCTGCTTTTTTTAGTTCTTCCACCATTTTCCACCAGAGGGATTTCAACCCTCAATGGCGTGTGGTAGGTGGCTTCAAGTTTAGTGGTGTGCCACACCAGTGACGCAAACTTTATTTTTTATTAAATCCTTATATATAAAAAGTAAAAAAGACCTGAATTATATGTATTTTAAGTACATAAATCCAGGTTTTTTTGTGTTGTTATTTTTTGTCAATTTTTGTCGATTTCGGTAAATAGTTGTCAAAAGCATACCATTTTAATACATAAAAAAAGAGATGATAATTGGTATCATCTCAGTTCGTCTTGAATGGTACCACAGGTGGGATTCGAACCCACACGCTTTGAGGGCAATTGATTTTGAGTCAATCATGTCTACCGTTTCATCACTGTGGCAAATGGGAGGGAATTATTCCCTCTTTTAATTTTGCATTGTTAGTATACCATTATTTATAAATAATTTCAACAATTATTTGCTACATTTGTTCAACATATTCAATGCCTAACAAACGTAAGCCTTCATTAATTACAATACGTGTTGCATGAGCAATCATAAAGTTGGTATTGCGAACCTTTTCATCCAAAGCATTAATTTTTACATTAGCATAAAATTTATTAAATGTTTGGGCAAGACCTAATAAATATTTTGCAATAACACTTGGTGCATCTTCATTACAAGCCTTAGCAATAATACCTTTGAATTCGCCAATTGTTCTTGATAATTCGAAATAATTATCTTGTTCAAATAATGTAGCATCAATATTGTTAATATCATAAGAATTATTACGTAAAATAGAGGCTATTCTAACGCCTGTATATTGTAAATAAGGCCCTGTTTGACCTTCAAATTTCAACATTTTTTCCATGTCAAAATCATAATCTAAGGTACGATGATTTTTTAAATCATT
>JAFQOI010000119.1 GCA_017403285.1 bacterium | reverse complement strand
TGGTACTTTTCTGCAATGAGAAAAGTACATTAGAATAAATAAATTTTTAGTTAATAATGATACTTTCTTGTACCGACAAGAAAGTATCCAAAGAAACTCTCGCCAAGAACTACATTCGCTAATAAAATTAATTGATATACCAGTGCTGCGGAACTCGCCAACAAGTTGGCTCAAACAGTCCTCGCTTTTATGTTGTATATCAATATTTTATTGCTCATTTCGTTATGGGCGAAAAGAAATATTATATTTAACTATCTATAGCATTATTTATGTATAGGTAGAACTTATTTGTTGAATACTTTAAACATTTCTTTTAAAAATTCATACCCTTTTAAATATGTTTTGTAATCAATTTGTTCATTACTTGAATGCATATTGTAAATATCTGCGAGCCCAACTAATGTTGGTTTGAATGTAGTTCCATTTTTGTTTTTGCTATTTGCATATATATGAGTTTCTGCCCCTGCGTGAAAAGTAGAAATATCTACATCAAGATTGATATTTTTTCCTGCTTCTTTTGCAACTTCAATTAATCTTTCATCATCACTTTTTTCAAAAGGTGGAAGATGTGTACTACTTTCAACTTTTGCGATTGCAAGTCCTTCATATTTTTTATTGAATCTATTTGTAATTTCCTTGATTTCACAAATTAATTTATTTTCATATTCTCGACTTGAACTTCTAATCGAATAAGTTGCGCCTGCTTTTGTGTTTATAACATTTGTAATAGCCTTATCAACAATATAGTCTTGATATTGATTGCTTTTCATATCTAAAGTTTTTATATTGTCGATTGCTGTTTGAATACCACCGCCAATTATCATTCCTAAATTAAGAGAAGTTACTACCCCTAATTTATCTTGTTTATATACACCTTGAGGAATTTCTTGAACGAGTTCTGCTATTAATTTCGCTGCGTTAAGTCTTGTTTTATCTTCGATATCAATTCCTGAATGTCCGCCCTTTAATGTAGTTACATCAATGGTTAGTTTTGTATAACTAGCACCAGCGATTTGAACTTGACCTACTTTGTCAGCATCTAAAACAAGTACATATTCAGAATTTATTTCGTCCATTTTCACATTGTGGATACCTGACATGTTTTGCTCTTCATCTCTTGTGAAAACAATTTCTAATCCACCGTGTTTTAATTCTTTATTTTGTATAGTTTCTATTGCTAAAAGAATTGCAGCCGTAACACCTGCTTTATCATCTGCCCCAAGCGTTCTTGTCTTATCTGTTTCTATAATATTTCCATTTAATTTAATATTAACAGGAGAATCATCGCCCACGACATCCATGTGCGCACTTAGTAAAATTGGTTGTTTTTCTTTGTCTGTTGCAGGAATAAATGCGTGTATGTTTCCATATTCATCAGTTTTTGCATTAATATTGTATTCGTTAAAAATTTCAAGTATTTTTTTTGTTACATTTTCTTCTTTTAGCGAAGGGGAAGGAATTTCAACTAATGTGCAGAAATAATCAATTAATTTATGTTCTTTTCTTATGTTGTTCATATTTGTCTCCTATTTGTATCAAATTATAGACTATATTTTAGAAATAGTATACAATATAGATTAGAGAAAGAGTGCAAGGAAAAAATTATGGCAAAAGTGTTGTTATCTATTCCCGACAAATTTCTGGGGCAAATTGATGAAGTTGCTGAACAAGAACAAAGAACAAGAAGTGAACTTATTAGGGAAGCACTTCGTAATTATATAAAGCGCAATGTGACTTTTGATATGAAAAAAGTCAATTCAAATGCTGAATTATTAGATAAATTACTTGATTAGGTTCTCTGTTATCTTGAAAACTCAAGTGATATGGCTATTGTCTAGTGTAGCACTTGAATAATGTTTTTTTTGTAATATCATTATATTAATGACACTTGAAGGCTGAAAGAACTAAACTTAGAGGATTTAGATGGCTAGAAAAGCATTAATATATATTTGTATTATCGTTTTTACAATGTTTCTATACCCTGCAAAGTCAATAGCGGAAACAGTTTCTAAGGTTACTGTTAAAGATTTGATTGTTAAGCATTCGGTGGAAATGGGTATGGATCCTGCTTTGGCGTTGAGTATTGCAAAAACAGAGTCGAATTTCCGTCATGATAGAAAAAGTAAACATGGCGCTATTGGTGTGTTTCAGCTTATGCCCGCAACGGCAAGAAAAATGGGCTATAATCCATATCATTTAAATGAAAATATTAAAGGTGGAATTCAATATTATAAGTTGATGTATAAGATGTTTGGTACGCAAGAACTTGCTTTGGCTGCGTATAACGCTGGACCTGGAAATGTTCGTAAATATAAAGGGCTTCCTCCGTTTGCAGAAACAAGAAAGTTTGTTGCGTCCATAATGTCTGATTATAATAATCTAAAAGTGAATCCTGATCCAGCAATTCTTCGTCATCAGGATTCAATGAAAGAAATATCAAATGTGGAAGGTGATATGGAAGGCGATTTTAGAGCGCAGCATGAGGCTATTTTAAAATCGTATCTTTCTAATCAAGGAATTTAAGAAGGTAAAATAGAGGCATGTTTCAAGAAATAAAAACACACGAAATTACAACCGACGTAGTTATTTTTACAATTAAAGATAATAAATTGCAGGTACTTCTTGTTAAACGTGCGAACGAACCTTTTAAAGGAAGATGGGCTATTCCTGGTGGTTTTATTAGATTGTCTGAAAACCTAGATAATGCTGCTTTAAGAATACTTAAAGAAAAAACTAACGTTGATAATATTTATTTGGAACAACTTTATACTTTTGGTGATCCTTTAAGATATCCAAGTTCAAGGGTTATAACTTGTGCTTATTTTGCTTTAATTAGAAGTGATGATATAAAACTTTCTTTTGATAATTCACAAGGTATTACAGAAGTTCAATGGCACGAAGTATATAATTTGCCTACTTTGGCTTTCGACCACAAAGAAATTATTGAATATTCAATAAAGAGAATGAGAGAACGTTTAGAGTTCTGCCCAATTGCTTTCCAACTTTTACCTGAAAAATTTACTTTGACAGAGTTGCAAAAATCTTATGAACTTATTTTGGATATGAAATTAGATAAACGTAATTTTCGTAAAAAAGTTTTAACTGGTTCTGTTTTGAAAGAAACAAACGAATATACAAAACTTGGTTCTAAACGTCCAGCAAGATTATATTCTTTTGATAATATTACTTTAAACTCAAAACGTGGACATTTCTTCTCATAATTTGGCATGCTCTATCTCGCAAAATTTTAAATGTCAAATATCATGTAAACAATTATTTAGTGTACATTTTGGTATTGTAAAAGTTTATTTATATTCTGATTTTTTTTAAGATTTTAAGCGGAATTTGTGATAAATTTGATAAAGTAAACAGATTAAAAAGATATTTTGGATTAGGTTTTATATTCAAATAAGTTTTGTAATCTAGACAGTTATACGATGAAGAGTCAAGGAGATTTTAGGTATGAGCGAATACTTGAGCAAAGAAGAAATTCGTAAGTGGAGGAGCTCATTAGAACGTATTACTTTAGAAGAGTATGCGGCAAGGTTAGGTAAGATTATTCAATCAGAAAAACATGATGATAGTTTAGTTGATAATGTTATGATGAGAACGCTTAATTCAATGTCAGTTGAAGACTATGTTCCTGTAACAGAAAAAATACAAACAATTGCTATTAGATCTTTCCAAAAAGAAAAAGAAGTTGTTGAGAAAAAACAAGTAAAAACTGCAGTTAGAAAAGAAGAAACTGCTAAAAAACAAGTAGTTAAAGAAAAAGTGGAAGAGAAAAATACTAAAGAAAGTGCTAAAGTAGCAAATAGTATTAAAGTTGTTGCTGACGATAATGATGATTTTTCTTTCAAAAAAGCATTAACTGCTCGTGAGCAACTTGTATTTGAACATTTTCTTGCGAATAGAAATACAATTGTATACGCTAAAGATTTAGCAGTTATACTTGAACTTCCTAGAGACTATGTATACAAATATATTAAAAATCTTAGAAGCAAATTAAACGAAGATGTATTAAAAAATGCCGATAATGGCGGCTATATGCTACAGGTATAATTCTTAATGAAACAAGATAAGAAAATCAAAAAAGTAGCATTCCCTCATATGGGACATGTTTATATTGCGTGGGCCGCGGCACTAAAGAAATTAGGCGTTGAACCTTTGGTTCCGCCTTATTCTAGTAAGAAAACTCTAGAACTTGGGACAAAATATAGTCCCGATTCCATTTGTTTACCTTATAAATTAATTTTAGGTAATTTTTTGCAAGCAATAGAAAAAGATGTTGATTATGTTGCTATGATTTCTTCGCCTGGAATTTGTAGACTTGGTGAATATGGGCAAAGTATTAGGAATATCCTAAAGGATTTAGGGTATGGCTCAAAATATATTGAACTCCAATTATATGATGGATTTAAGGGTATGTACAAGTTCTTAAACGAACTTTCTAGTAGCAAAAATCCTATTCCAATTATCAAAGCTATAAATATTGCTCTTAGAAAAGTTTTTGTGCTTGATAGATTGGAAAACTTATTTTCTTATTATAGGGCTAGAGAGATAAATCAAGGTACGGCAGAAAAAAATTATAAAAAAGCACTTGATATTATAATTGCTGCAGATAATGTAAAACAACTCAAAAAAGCAGAAAAAGAAGCAATTAATGAAATTAAAAAAACCGAAATTGATGCTAATAGAGATGTTGTAACTGTTGATATAACAGGTGAAATCTTCCTTGTTCAAGATCCATTCTCAAATCAAAATATTGAAAAAGAACTTGGTCGTATGGGGGTTCAAACAAGAAGAAGCCTTACTATTTCTGGTTTTTTGAAAGATGCTATTATTCCAAAATGGTTTAGAAAAGGCGAAACTCACTTGGAACGTGCATTTAGAATGGCGCGTCCTTATTTAATGCGTGATATTGGCGGTGATGCGCTTGAATCTGTTAGTGATGTTGCATATGCAAATGAACGCGGAATTGATGGAATAATACATGTTAGTCCATTTACTTGTATGCCTGAAATTATGTCTCAAAATATATTTCCAACTATGCGCGAAGATTGTGAAATTCCAATTCTTACTTTAATTTTGGATGAACAAACAGGTAGAGCTGGTTATATTACTAGATTAGAAGCTTTTGTTGATTTGATGAAAAGAAAAAAATTTATCAAAAAGAAACAAGAAAAAGCGCAAGTTACTACTTAGCGAGAGTTTCTTTGGATACTTTCTTGTCGGTACAAGAAAGTATCATTATTAACTAAAAATTTATTTATTCTAATGTACTTTTCTCATTGCAAAATAAACAAAAAAAATCCTTTCGGAAGAAAGGATTTTCTTGATTATTGTTTGTTATTAGTAACCATCCCAATTATTTCCATTGCGATCATATTCATTATACTTAAATTTAAAATCTTCTTCTGATGGTTCAAAAGCTACAATGAATGATTCGCGTTCTTCTTGTAAATTAATAGCATTGTTTACGCTACAATTAACATATTCAAAATCTTCTATATCCGCAATAAAAGAAGAATCATCAATTTCATTACTCATTATGAAATCAATTGCGTTTTGGTTAAATCCTGTCATTGATAAATTGCAGCTCATACTATCCTCATTTCCTAAAATGCTATATATTATATATAAAAAATATATACTAGTAGAATTGCTTAAAAATTTAAGACAAAATTTAAAAAAATTAAAAAATGCCCTATTTGTAAGATTTTCTCGGATTTTTTCAACTTTACATTTTGTAATATTCAACGATATTTTTAATAAGACACTTGTAACCATATATGAAGTTTCGTAAGTTCACTTGCCGAAACAACGTCAAGCGAGCACTGATTGAGCGAAGCGAGTTTGCGAAGCATATGTTGAGGCTAGTGAAATAGAAATGAAATATCTGGTTGCCAGCCTTTTGGTACTTTTCTGTAATGAGAAAAGTACATTAGATATTTTCTTGTGGACAAAATAATGTATCCACAAGATTTGAATACGTTATTGTCGAAAAGGAATTTATCCCTTTATTGCTCCTTCGTTTTGTCCTGAAACGAAATATTTTTGCATTGCAATAAAGAAAATTATTATTGGAATGATAGAAATAATGGAGCCTGCTGCTATGTAACGCCAGTTGGCGCTAAACATACCTTGTAAATCATTAACTCCGACAGGAAGTGTGTATAGTGCTTTTTTTGTTAAAACTATACTTGGCCATAAAAATTCACCCCAAGAACCAATGAAAGTGAATATTGCAAGTACCGCAAGAGTTGGTGCAGTAACAGGTAAAAGAATTTTTCTCCATATGTCGAATATGCTACAACCATCTATAAAAGCGGCTTCTTCCATTTCTTTTGGAATAGTCAAGAATGCTTGTCGCATTAAGAATATTCCAAAGGCATTTACTGCAAAAGGAAGAATTAGTCCTAAATATCCTAAAACATAGCCATAAGAATCTACAAGGTGTAATTTTAAAACAATTAAATAAATTGGAAGCATAATTGCCTGAAAAGGAATCATAATTGTTGAGAGGATTAATGAAAATATTAGTTTTTTTCCTTTAAATTCCATTCTTGCCAATGGATATGCAGCAAGAGATGAGAAAATTAAGTTTAAAATAACTGTAAATACAGCAACAATGAAACTGTTTGCGAAATAAATTAAGAAAGGAATTTGGTTCCAAACATCAATAAAATTATTAAAAGTTAGGTCTTGAGGAATAAACGAAGGAGGATATTGAAAAATGTTTTCGTTAATTCCCTTTAAAGCGGTTGATGTTAGCCATAAAAATGGGAATAAAGACAAAAAAGACATAACTATTAAAAAAAGATGTGTATTAAATCCTTTAAAAAATTTTTTTATCATAATTTATACCTCTTATTTTCAAAGAAAGTAATGTTAATTATTGAGAAAGCCAAAATTATGATAAGTAGTACAACAGAAGCACAAGATGCCATTGATAAATCTAGATTTTCAAATGCACGTTCATAGATATAATATACAATTGTTTTTGTAGAATTTAATGGTCCACCTTTTGTCATAACATATATTTCTGCAAATACTTTTAGTGCAGATATTGATGATATTGTAACAACAAGTGCAATTGTTGGCATTAAGTGGGGTATTGTAACTGTTAAATGTTTATAAAATTCATTTGCTCCATCTACTTCAGTTGCTTCATAAAGATCTTTTGGAACACCAATTAACGAAGAGAGATATATCATCATATAGTAACCAATACCTTTGTATATAGTAACTAATGCAACTGAAAACATTGCAAAATGGGTATCTGTCAGCCATCCTATTGAATCAATATTTATTAATTGTAATAAATAATTTAAAATACCTTCTTGAGCGTAAAGCCATTTAAATGATATAGCAACGACGACGATGGAAACAACAACAGGAAGATAAATGAGTACTTTATAAACTGAAATCCCTCGTATTTTTTGATTTATAAAAATGGCGACAATGAGTGGAAATACTGCAAGAAAAGGTACAACCATTAATAAAAATAGAAAAGTATTTAACAATGCAGTATAAAATTCTTTTGATTTAAAAAGCATTATGTAATTATCTAAGCCGGCAAAAGTTGGGCTATAAATATCTGAAGAATAATCTTTTAAACTGATTACAAATGTTTGAAAAAATGGTATAAAAAAGAATATACACAATAAAACAAGCGCAGGAAGTAAAAAAAGATAGGCAATATATTTTTTATAGTAGATATTCAAATCAAAAAACCTTATAATAATATTGATTATAAACGTTATTAATTATATTTGCATATTATGTAACAGGAATTAACGTGGAACAAATAAAAAAAATAAAAAGTAAAATAACAGAAAAAATTACATCTATTTTTAAATTATGCCAATCAAAAATAGGAAATGTAAATTATAGTGGTTCAACTACAAAGCGTGCTATTGGCGCTAATTATACTATGGAGTTTTCTACAGAAACCAAAAAGAAAAAGGAAGAAATAGAAGCGCAAGTTAAAGAAATTGTTCTTAGATATTTAAAAGCACCAGAAGAACTAATAAACCACTTAAAAGAGTATAATATTGAAATTCATAGAATTCCGTATGCGGAAAAGGTTTTGTCTAAATTTCATGAAGAAGAAGGTTTTATTGTTCCATTAAGTGGTAAAAAGGCATTTTTCTTGAATAATATTTTGAGAATGTTAAAAGAAAAAAGTTTTCAAATGAAATTTAAAACTGAGCCTATGTTCATTTTTGATGCAAAAGATGTTGAAGTTTATACAGTTGCAAGAGCACTATATAAATACTATGGATATAAAAACAATTTGGCTGGATATGATTCAAGAGCGCAAGAGTTGTATAAAATAACTTCTCATAGAAAAGAAAATATTTTTAAAGGTTTATCTGCCCAAGATATATTGGCGTGTAAAGAAGCAATGTCTAGAGATATGGAATCAATAAATTTCACAATTACTTTATCTGTTGAATTTGCAAATTCAAAGAAAGCGGCGGCAAAAATAACAGAAGATGGTGCAAATATATAGACTATTTAAGATAAATTAAAAGATATAAAAAAGAGGGCGAAGTTTTAACTTCGCCCTCTTAATATTAGTTTTTATTTTCTAGATTCTTCAATTACTGCTTGAGCTGCTGCAAGTCTTGCTTGAGGAACTCTGTATGGAGAACAAGAAACATAATCTAAACCAAGTTTATGTGCGAATTTAACACTGTCTGGGTCACCACCGTGTTCACCACATATACCACCTTTTAGGTTTGGATTTACTGCTTTACCTTCTTTTATTGATAAATCAATTAATCTTCCAACACCTTCTTTATCAAGCGTAATGAATGGGTTGTAAGGTAAAATCTTTTGTTCTACATAGTTCTTTAAGAA
Organism: bacterium; assembly: GCA_017403285.1. GTDB lineage: Bacteria > Cyanobacteriota > Vampirovibrionia > Gastranaerophilales > Gastranaerophilaceae > Avigastranaerophilus. The sequence goes on along the minus strand of JAFQOI010000119.1, from coordinate 41,146 downwards.
CTTACCTTCAGCATCATCTCTAGAGTAGCCAAATGTCATTTGAGTTAAGTCATTTGTACCATAAGAGAAGAATTCTGCTCTTTGAGCAATTTCTGCTGCTGTTAACGCTGCACGAGGAATTTCTATCATAGTACCAAATTTGTATTCAAGTTGAATACCTTTTTCAGCCATAACTTCTTTTGCTACTTTAACAAGAACTTCTTCTGCTGCTTTAAGTTCATTAACGTGACCAATTAATGGAATCATAACCCAAGGTTTAACGTTAATACCTTCTTTTTTAACATCACAAGCTGCTGAGAAGATTGCTCTAACTTGCATTTCATTGATTTCTGGGAATGTTAAACCTAAACGGCAACCACGAAGCCCCATCATTGGGTTAGATTCTGATAAACCTTCAACGATTTCAAACATTTCTTCATCTTCTTTAGCATCTTCTTTTAATGCCTTTTTAGTTGCTATTTTAGCAATCAATTCTTCTTTAGAAGGTAAGAATTCATGTAATGGTGGGTCTAACAATCTGATTGTTAGAGGAAGTTCACCAATACCCTTGAACATTGCGTAGAAATCTGAATATTGCATTGGAAGAAGTTTATCAAGAGCATCTTTTCTTGCTTCTTTTGTTCCAGCAATAATCATTTTTTGAACCCAAGGAAGTCTATCAGGATCCATAAACATATGTTCTGTTCTGCAAAGACCAACACCTTCAGCTCCGAATTTTAATGCGTTTTCGATATCTTTAGGAGTATCAGCGTTTGCTTCAACAGTTAATTTTTTAACTTCATTTACCCATTTGAAGAATACTTCAAAGTCAGCATCGATACCTGCTTCAACAAGTTCAATAGCACCTTCCATAACTTCACCAGTACCACCATCTAAAGAGATAATATCATCTTTATGGAATACAGTTCCATCTGTACAAGTAATCGTTTCATTTGCTAAGTCAATTCTCAAGTCTTCGCAACCAGAAACACAAGGTTTACCCATACCTTTTGCAACTACTGCTGCGTGAGATGTTGCGCCACCTCTAAGTGTTAATACACCTTGAGCAACTGCCATACCGTGAATATCATCTGGACAAGTTTCAATTCTAACAAGGATAACTTTTTCTCCGTTAGCACCTCTTTGTGCTGCTTCTTCTGTATCAAATACGATTTTACCAACAGCAGCACCAGGAGACGCATTTACACCTTTTGAAACTTTGTGTGAATGTTTTACTTTATCTGGGTTGAAGCATGGTAATAATACTTGGTATACACTGTATGGATCAACTTGCATAATTGCTTCTTCTTTTGTAATTATGCCTTCGTTTACCATATCAACTGCAATTTTAATTGCAGCTTTTGCTGTTCTTTTACCATTTCTTGTTTGAAGAATCCAAAGTTTACCTTTTTCAACTGTGAATTCCATATCTTGAACATCGTGATATCCTTTTTCTAATTGTTTTGCAATTTCTACATATTGTTTGTAGATGTCAGGCATGTCTGTTTCAAGTTCTGAAATTTGTTTTGGAGTTCTTATACCAGCAACAACGTCTTCACCTTGAGCGTTTACAAGATATTCGCCGTAGAATTTGTTTTCACCTGTAGCAGGGTTTCTGGTGAATGAAACACCTGTTGCACAGTCATTACCCATATTGCCGAATACCATTGTTTGAACGTTTACTGCTGTACCGAAATTATGGTCAATTTTGTTCATATTTCTGTAAGCAATAGCACGTGGAATATTCCAGCTTCTAAATACTGCTTCAATTGCTTCTTGTAATTGAATATATGGGTCTTGTGGGAATTCTTTTCCTGTTACTTCTTTAATAACTTTTTTATAAATTGGAATTAAAGATTTCCAACCATCAGCAGAAATTTGAGTATCTTCTGTAACGCCTTCACGTTCTTTTACTTTTTCTACTTCTGATTCGAAATATTTTTGTCTATCCATTTCCCAAGCAACAGAACCAAACATTGTTAAAAATCTTCTGTAACTATCGTAGCAGAATCTTGGATTGTTTGTTAATTTAACCATTGCTTCAACAGTTTCATCGTTCAAACCTAAGTTTAAAATAGTTTCCATCATACCAGGCATTGAAACTCTAGCACCTGAACGAACGGAAACTAAAAGTGGATTTTGTGTATCTCCGAATTTTTTTCCTGTTTGTGCTTCGATGTCTTTCAATTTTTCTTTTACATCGTCCATTAGACCTTCTGGCATTTTGTTGCCATTGTTAATATAGTCCATACAAGTTTTTGTTGTAATAGTAAGTCCTGGTGGTACAGGAAGTCCTAAATTTGTCATTTCAGCAAGGTTCGCACCTTTTCCGCCTAATTCTGCGCGCATATTTGCGTTACCCTCTTTGAACAACCATACTCTCTTTTCTGTCATTCTTCTCTCCTTAACTAATAATTTCTTAAATTATCTATAATACTTATTTTTATCATGAAAGTGATTCTATAACAATCAGAAATCTATAAGAAAATTTTAATTAAAATCGTCCTCCTTGTAAGTAATATTCTGAGCAATAAATACCAGTTCCTATTGGTGAACAATCAGATTTTAATGTTGTATTTTTTTCTTTTTTGCCCATAGGAATTATATTATCTTTATATATACCTATAAAGAAAATATCTTTTCCTATTCTATTGGGTTTTTCTTTTCCATTAATATCGACATACATAATATATGGCGGTTTATTAATATCGTTATTTTTTTGTTCGTTTTTTCGTATTCCAATAAAAACTCCATCTTTTCTTTTTAAGAAGTTCCTAAAATAAAGTGGTGATTTTTTTGTAATTGGATGTGAATTCATTTTTCTATATCTATATTTGATTTTTGTAGGTTTATTAAATTCTAGATTCAAATATGGTGCGACATGTGACGTTATAATATCTTCTGTGATATCTATATTATTTTCGTTTTCTTGCGGAATAATAATTCCTTCATGCTCTTTTATTAGTGCAAAAGAATACTCTAACTGCTCGTATGTAGTTTTCCATTTCGCAATTCTTTGTGCTTGTTTCATGTCAAATAGATCAAAAGGAATTAAAATGATAACTACTGCAATAATAATTAGCGTAAAAAAAACGATTTTTAGAATCCTAGATGCAAGTTTTTTCACTGCGCAAGTTCCATTCTTCGTTTTTCTTTTATAATCTCATCATAAATCCATTCTGGAATGAAATTTTTACCTAAAACAACATTGCCATTTATTGGATTAGGGGCGTGAAAATCAGAACCACCTGTAACAATTAGCCCATATTTTTCTGCCAAGGTTGAAAAATATTCAATAATAGCAGGAGAATGTTTTCTATGATATGCTTCAAGCCCTCTTAAGCCAAAATTTATCATTTCTTTTGTTAATTGGTCCGCAATATCAACATCGTATGGATGTGCAAAAACAGGGATTCCACCAGCATCATATATAACTTCTACTGCATCGAATGGACTTACAGTTTTTCTTTGAACGTATACATTTGAATTATCGTTAATATATTTATTGTATGCTTCAATAACGCTAGTTGTTCCACCTGCATTTGTAATTGCTTTTGCTATGTGTGGACGCCCTATACTTCCACCTTCTGCAACTTGTTTTACTATATTTTCAAATGGAATTTTTATTCCTTCTTTTTTTGCAAGCAATGCTAAAATTTCTTTTGTTTGTTTTACACGTGCTTGTTGCTGTGTTTTGATTAATTTTTGGAAATCACTATTGTTCAAATCCATAAAATAACCGAGGATATGTACTTCATACCCCTTGTAAAGTGTATTTATTTCAATCCCTGGAATAATTTCAAGAGATTTGTCTTTTGCATATTCTTTAGCTAGGTTGTAAGACAGAATATTGTCGTGATCTGTCAATGCAATAGCACCTAGCCCTACGTCTAATGCGGTGTCAACGATTTTTTCAGGAGAAAAAACACCGTCTGAATAAGACGTATGGATATGTAAATCGCTTTTCACTTCCTTATCCTTTCATAATAATATTGTCCTCACTGATATTTATTTGCGTATTAATTCTCTTTATACTTTCAGCTTTACCTGTTAAAACATTAACGGTGAAAATAACACCGTTAACTTGGTTTTTGCCAGAAGTTGCTACATCTAATCGTTCTGGGATTGATGTTATTAGTCGTTTGACTGAGGTTTCATACTCCATTCCGATAACGCCCTCTGAATCCCCACAGAATCCAGCATCTGTAATATAAGCACAGCACCCTTCATAAATTCTTTCATCTGCTGTTTGAACGTGAGTATGTGTTCCCAAAACACCGGTGATGCCTAGTTTTGCAAAGTATTTTGCCATACATATTTTTTCTGCACTTGCTTCAGCATGTATGTCCATTATTATTATGTTTGTTTCTTTTTTTATTTCATCTATTGCGTCTTTAATCATCTCCCAAGGAGAATCAACAAGCCCCATAAATGTTCGCCCTAGAACATTTATTATTCCAACTTTGTATCCATCTTTCTCTATAATTCTGTACCCTTTACCATGAGTTCCTTTTGGATAATTAATTGGTCTTACAAGTTTATCTGCTTCTGAAATGTATTCAAAAATTTCTCGTTTATCCCATATATGATTGCCAGAAGTTAATCCATCAATACCAATATCCAAAAGTTCATTGTAATTTTTTTTAGTAAGTCCAAATCCATGTGAGGCATTTTCAGCATTTGCAATGATAAAATCCGGCTTGTTTTCAGACAAAGAGGCAATATAGTTCTTAACAGCCCATCTTCCGGGTCTGCCGACTATATCGCCTAAAAACATAATGTTTATTTTATCTTTCATTTGGTATTTTGTCTTAATTTTATTGGCAAAGTACAAAAATGCTATTTCGCAATTTCTGTTGTTCTGATTTCTCTGACCACTGTAACTCTGATTTGTCCTGGGTAGTCTAGTTCTTCCTCTATACGTTTCGCAATATCTCTTGCAAGTCTTGTGCTTGCCATATCATCAAATTTTTCAGGTTGAACAACAACTCTGATTTCACGACCGGCTTGAACTGCAAAAGATTGCTTAATTCCGTCATAACTTAAAGCAATTTCTTCAAGTTTTTGTAATCTCTTGATGTAAATTTCTAAAGTATCACGTCTTGAACCAGGTCTGCCTGCAGAAACTGCATCCGCAAGTTTTACAAGAACAGCCTCTATTGTATTTGCTGTAATGTCGTCATGGTGTGCTTCTATAGCGTGGATTATTTCTTCTCTTTCGCCGTACTTACGAGCAAGTTCGACACCAAGTTCAATATGAGTTCCTTCTTTTGTTTGGTCAACTGCTTTTCCTATATCGTGAAGAAGCCCTGCTCTTTTCGCTACTTTTACGTTAGCACCAATTTCTGCAGCAATCATTCCTGCAATATGTCCAACTTCAAGTGAGTGTTGTAATACATTTTGTCCGTAACTTGTTCTGTAATACAAACGTCCTAGAGTTTTAATAAGTTCTTTGTTAAGGTTCATAATGCCCATTTCCATTGCAGCATTTTCACCTTCTTTTTTGATTTTGTTTTCGATTTCTTGTCGTGATTTTTCAACCATTTCTTCAATACGAACAGGGTGAATACGACCATCTGAAACAAGTTTTTCAAGTGCAAGTTTTGCAATCTCTCTTCTTACTGGGTCAAAGCAAGATAATACAACTGCTTCTGGAGTGTCATCTATGATTAAATCAACGCCAGTGAGTGTTTCAAGTGCTCTGATGTTTCTTCCTTCACGACCAATAATTCTACCTTTCATTTCGTCAGATGGTAAATTTACTGATGTTACGGTGGATTCAACAACTTGATCGATTACGCATCTTTGCATAACTGTTGTTAAAATTTCTTTTGCTTTTTCATCTGCAACTTCTCTTATGTGGTTTTCGTTTTCACGAATAAGATTGTTTGCTTCTTGTTGCAAATCAATTTTCAATTGTTCTAAAAGCAAATGTTTCGCTTCTTCAGAAGAAAGACCTGATATCCTTTCTAATTCTGCTATTTGCTTCTGTATTTGTTCTGCAAGATAGTCTTCTTTATCAAGTAATTCATCTTTTTTCTTTAAAATTTCCTGCTCTTTGTTTGATATTTGAATTTCTTTTTCTTCAAGAATTTCTTCTTTTTTGCTTAACTTCGATTCAAGTCTAGAAAGTTCTTGTCTTCTTTCTTTTGCTTCTTCTTGAAATTTTTCAATATCTTTTTGAACCGCTTCCTTTGCAGCAATCATTGCTTCTTTTTTAAAAAGACTATTTTTTTCTTCCATGCTTGCAATAAGGTCATTTTTCTCTTTTTGTCCTCGTCTTAAATCACGAGAAACGAGCCAAAAAGCAAAAAGCGCAACTATAACAAGCGTAATTAAACTAAAATTGGTACTTTCTATTGTCCTATACCTCGTTCTTCCCAAGTGTACAAAAGGTACACTTTGTCTTATATTCAATTAAATTAATAATTTTTATTAAATCATTACTGTAAAATGTATTATTTATTATTACTTATAGTAGTAATAATATCATATTTGACCTATTTTTAACAACCTTTTTTATAAATTTGAATTTTTTACTTTACATAAAAATTTTTTTATATTATATTTCAATTTGTAAGCCTTGGTGGCGGAAGTGGTAGACGCGTTGGACTTAAAATCCAATTTGGGTCAAACCAAGTGCCGGTTCAAGTCCGGCTCAAGGCAAATTTAAAGACACTCATTAGAGTGTCTTTTTTAATGCGAACTTTCACGCGCAGTTCTAATTCCTTCGTATTTTCTAAAGTAAATTTTCTTCTATCCATTTGAGCATGGGAATTAATGCATTCGCTCTGTGAGAAATTTTATTTTTTTCTTTTTCTGCTAACTCCGCCATTGTTTTGTCATAACCAGGCATGAAAAAGACAGGGTCAAAACCAAACCCATTTGTGCCTTTTTCTTCATCATCAATATAGCCATATGCTTTACCTGTTTCTTTATGCAAAACATTTCCTTTTTTATCAACAAGAACCATTGAACAAACAAAATATGCTCCTCTAAATTCATAAGGAACATTTTTTAATTCATTTAATAATTTTTCTATTTTTTCTTTTTGAGTTTTTGCATATCTTGCAGAATGTATTCCAGGTCTACCTTCTAGAGCATCTACACACAATCCAGAATCATCTGCCAAGCAATAAGTTCTTTCTACTTTGCTTGCTTCAACTGCTTTTATTTTTGCGTTTTCCTCAAATGTTTTCCCGTCTTCTATTGGGTCAAAATCTCCTTTTACAACGTCAAAAACTATATTGGGATTTGTATTTATTGCGTTGATTTCTTCTAATTTATGTGGATTTGATGTTGCTAGTGTAATTTTTATCATATTATTTTCCAAATCTTCTTTGTCTGTTATTAAATTCTAAAATTGCTTCAGCAAGGGAATCTTTATCAAATTCTGGCCAAAAAGTATTAGTTACATAAATTTCAGTGTATGCAACTTGCCATAAAAGATAATTGCTTATTCTCTTTTCTCCGCCAGTTCTTATGAGCAATGCAGGGTCAGGAATATCTGCGGTGTATAGGTTTTGTTCTACAATATTTTCAGTAATATCATCTAAACTTAGTTCACCATTTTTTATTTTCTGAGATATTGTTTTGACCGCATTTGTAAGTTCTTGTCTTGCTCCATAGTTGAATGCTATTTGAAGATTTAATGTTTTGTTATTTTTTGTTTCTTCTTCGCCAAATTTGATTATTTTTTTGATGTCGTCAGCTAAATTTTTTTTATCTCCAATAAAACGAAGCCTAATATCATTTTTTTTAAATTCTGGAACTTCATCAATGATTGTTTTTGCAAGTAGTGACATTAAAAAATCAACTTCTTCTTTTTGACGTTTCCAATTTTCTGTTGAAAAAGCATAAACAGTTAAGTATTTAACATTAAATTCAGAACAAGCTTTAAGTACAGTTCTTAACGATTCAACACCTTTTTTGTGTCCAGCGGCAGATGGAAGAAATTTGCTTTTTGCCCAACGACGATTACCATCCATAATGATGGCAATATGTTCTAAGTTGTTTTGTTTTACTATTTCTCTTATGTTTTCGTCTTTTGTTTGGAGCATTTTATCCCTCCTATAGCATGATTATAAAATAAAAAAGGTTCTTTTTATATTCAAAAAATTATTTTAATTTAACAAATTTGTTGCAAACGCTTGTTTATGTTACAATATCGGTATCATGAATGCAGATTGTATGATTGAGTGAGGGACGGCTATTAGCCGATATCATAATAAATTAAATACATAAAGGGGTATTGTTTTGGCTCAACAGAATTTTTTTGAAGACGGAAAAATAGTTCCTGTTAATATCAGAGAACAAATGAAACAATGTTATATAGACTATGCAATGTCTGTTATTATCGGAAGAGCACTTCCTGACGTTAGAGATGGACTCAAACCAGTTCATAGACGTATTCTTTTTGCAATGAATGAACTTGGAATGGCTCCAGATAAACCATTTAAGAAATGTGCGAGAATCGTTGGTGAAGTTCTTGGTAAATATCACCCACACGGTGATACAGCGGTTTATGAATCATTGGTTCGTATGGCGCAAGATTTCTCAACTAGATATTTAACTGTTGACGGGCATGGTAACTTCGGTAGTGTTGACGGCGACGGCGCTGCTGCTATGAGGTATACAGAGGCGAGAATGCATAAAATTACAACCTCAATGTTAGCAGATATTGATTGCGAAACTGTTGATTTTGTTCCTAACTTCGATGGTTCGTTAGAAGAGCCTTCTGTTCTTCCTGTTCGTTTGCCAATGCTTTTGTTGAATGGTGTATCTGGTATTGCTGTTGGTATGGCTACAAACGTACCTCCACATAACTTATGTGAAATTGTTGATGGTACTGTTGCTTTAATTGATAACCCAGATATGACAACAGATGATTTGATGCAATACGTTAAAGGTCCGGACTTCCCAACTGGTGCAAGTATAATTGGGGTTTCTGAAATCAGAAAAGCTTATCAAACAGGTAGAGGTTCTATTAAAATGTCTGCAATCTCTACATTTGAAGAAATTGCTGCAGGTGGTGGACGTCAAAGCAGAACTGCTATTGTAATTACTGAAATTCCATATCAAGTAAACAAAGCAGTCTTGATTACTAAAATTGCAGAGTTAGTAAGAGATAAGAAAATTGAAGGTATTTCAGATATTCGTGATGAGTCTGACAGAGATGGTATGCGTATTGTTATTGAACTCAAACGTGATGCAAAACCTGAAGTAGTTAAAAACAACCTTTACAAATATACCCAGTTGACGACAACATTTGGTGTTAATATGCTTGCTCTTGTTGGTCAGCAACCAAGATTAATGAATTTACTTGAAGTGTTAAATGAATTTATTGAACACAGAGTTGAAATTATCACAAGAAGAACATTGTTCTACTTGAAAAAAGCAAAAATGAGAGCCCATATCTTAGAAGGTTTATTGATTGCTCTTGCAAGTTTAGACGATGTTATTGAACTTATTAAAAAATCTAAAACAGCAGATGATGCAAGAATTGGCTTGATGTCTAAGTTTGGACTTGATATAGACCAAGCAAATGCAATTCTTGAAATGCAATTAAGACGTTTGACTGGTTTAGAACAAGATAAAATTAAAGCAGAATATGATGAATTAAAGAAGAAAATTCTTGAATATGAAGAAATTCTTGCTGATAGAAATAAAGTTCTTGCAATAATCAAAACAGAACTTCTTGAAGATAAAGAAAAATATGGCGATGACAGAAAAACTCAAATCCTTCCAGAAGCAGATGAAATGACTATTGAGGACTTAACACCTAATATCGCAATGGCAGTATTTATTACTCGTCAAGGCTATATTAAACGTATTTCGCTAGATACCTTTGAACGTCAAAATCGTGCAACTCGTGGAAAAGGTGGAATAAAAACAAAAGAAGATGATGATGTTGGACACTTCTTTACAGCAATGATGCATGATAAAGTATTGTTCTTCTCTAGTAAGGGTACTGTATACAGTCTCAATGTATATGATTTCCCAGAAGGTTCAAGACAGGCAAAAGGTTTGCCTATAATCAATGTATTACCGCTTGAACAAGATGAACATATTACTGCGGTTGTTCCAGTTTCTAATTTTGATCCAAATTCAAATCTTATAATGCTTACAAAAAAAGGTTATATTAAGAGAATAGGACTTGATAATTTCGCTAATATCAGAAAGAACGGTATTATTGCTATTGGTCTTGAAGAAGGTGACTCTTTAAATTGGGTAAAACAAGCAAATAATACTGATGAGGTATTTATTGCAACAAGTTGCGGTATGGCTATCAGATTTGCAATCGATGATTTAAGGCCATTGGGTAGAAGTGCAAGAGGCGTTAACTCAATGAAGTTGAGAACAGGTGATACAATCATTGGTTGCGATATTATTCCTAAGAATTTTGATGCTGACCTTTTAGTTGTTACATCTGATGGTTTTGGAAAACGCTCAAAGATGTCTGAATTTAGAGCACAAAATAGAGGCGGTATAGGTCTAATTGCTACTAAATTCAAGTCAGCAGCATCAAGACTTGTTGCTTTAACTGTTGTTGAAGAGATGGATGAAATTATGGTTGTAACTCAAAATGGTATTGTTACAAGAATTAAGGCTAGTGATATTTCTCGTCAAGGCAGACCAGCGACTGGTGTTAGAATTCAAAATTTAATGGAAAATGACCTAGTTATGGCTGTTAATAAGATTGTTATAACGGATACGAAAGAATCTGTTACTGAAGATGACATGATGGATACAGTAGAAGCCGCAGTCCAAAACAAACTTGGAGATTTGGGTAATGAATAAAATAATTTCAACCGATAAAGCTCCAAAGGCAATTGGACCATATTCTCAAGCGTATTTATGTGGTAATACTTTGTATTGTTCAGGACAGATTGCGATTAATCCAATTACTAATGAATTTATTGGTGGAAGTATTGAAGAGCAAACAAATTTAGTCTTAAATAATATAAAAGGTCTTTTAGAAGCAGCAGGTTTTTCATATTCGGATGTTGTAAAAACAACTTGTTTTCTTGCGGATATGAATGATTTTGCGGTTTTCAATGAACTTTATAAACAAGCTTTTATTTCAAATCCGGCACGTTCATGTGTCGCAGCAAAAGACTTGCCCAAAAAAGCACTTGTTGAAATAGAAGTTATTGCGGTTAAGTAATGAAAGTTGTCTTACAAAGAGTTAAAAATGCCTCTGTTACTATTGATAATGAACTTTTTAGTTCAATCACTCAGGGGTATTTAATTCTTTTTGGGGCGGAAAAGGGTGATACAAAAGAACAAGCTGATTGGATTTGTAATAAAATATCAAATCTTCGTTGTTTTGCTGACGAAAATGGAAAAATGAATTTATCTATAAAAGATGTAAGTGGTGAAATGCTTATTGTTTCTCAATTTACTCTTTGTGGAGATGTAAAAAAAGGTACAAGACCATCTTTTGATAATGCTATGAATCCAAGTGAAGCAAATGAATTGTATGAATATTTTGTTTCAAAAGTAAAAGAACAAAACATTCAAGTTAAAACGGGGGTTTTTGCAGCACATATGGAAATATCACTTCTTAATGATGGACCCGTTACTTTTACAATTGAGGCACCGAAAAAATAAAATGATTTCAAGGCTTAATAAACATTTAGTAAATTTATTAAATCTTCCTGAATTAATTTTTGTAGTAATTGCATTTATTTTTGGTGTTATTTTTCTGTTTATTACACCGCCATCTTGCGTTCCGGATGAGGTAACACATATGTTTAGAAGTTGTGATGTTGCCGTAGGTTCATTTTTAAGTGAGACAAGACCTGAAATTAAACCTTACGATGAAACAATGTTAAGTGCGATTTCAGGAAAAGTTAATGATATAGATAAACCTTTTGCAATGAGGTATTCGCCTGTAATGTATATTTTTTCAGCGATAGGAGTAAAATTAGGACACATTTTATCGCTTGATGCATTATCAATCTTTTATTTAGGTAGATTTTTAAATTTACTTTTTTATATCTTTTTGATTTCAACAGCCATTAGTATCACGCCGGTATTTAAGTATCCGTTTATGTTCATAGGATTGCTACCTATGTCTTTGTTTATGGGAATGAGTTACAATGCGGATTCTTTTTGTATTGCATTTGTTTTGTTTTCATTTGCTTATTTATTTAAACTTATATTTTCAGAAAAAGAAGTCAGTGGTAAACAATTGTCTGCATTTGTTTTGATTTCTTGCATTGGTGCATTGGCAAAGGGCTTAATTTATCCTATGTTTTTGTCATTTTTTATTCCAATAAAAAAGCATAAGAAAAAAATCTTGTTTATTTTAATTTCTCTTATTTTGATTGTTTTTTATTATTCAAGTACTATGTTGAATTTTATTAATCTTAATCCTACTTGTGATGTTATAAATGATAAAACTTATGTATTTACTCATTCATTTGAAGTTTTGCAATCCATATTGTTAACTACTCGAGAAAAAGGTTATGCATATATTCATCAACTTATAGGATATTTGGGTTGGCTTTCAATTCCTATTCCAGAGACAACTTGCAATAGAATAATATTAATCTTTTTTATAATGCTTTTTGTCCTTTCGGAAAAAGTAAAGGCAAGTATAAAAATATTTTCAGGACTTCTTTTAATTTTCTTTTATATATTTATCCTATATTTCGAATTAATAACTTGGACGCCAGTTGGAGAAACTATTATTCAAGGGGTGCAAGGTAGGTATTTTATTCCATTATTGCCATTTTTTCTACTTGCATTTCCCTCTATCAAATTAAAGGTAAGTGAGAGAATCAAAAATCTTTTTAAAATATTTTTGATTTTCATGTTGATTAATCTTTTGTATACGGCAGTGATTGGATTGCATGTTTATTATTACGAATTAAATATTAATAATTTTATGTAATAAAACTTAACAAAAGTAACAGAAACAACAACTTTATTTTTGTGCATTGTTTGTTGTAGAATGTTATGACAAGTAATTATACTACAAGTTACAAGTGGAGATTCTAATGAGAATATCACCAACAAGTTATGGAATTAGTTCTACTGATAGAGCTTTAGTAACAGATGCTAAAGCGTATATCCCTACAACTATTCGTCATAATTCGCTCGCGGATATGGAATTTAATATCATTGCAGATACGATTAGATGTCAAAATTTAAAAAATCAGATGAATGTCAGACTTATGAATTTAAGAAAAAATCTAAATAATTGTATGGCATTAAATCTATATAAATAAAAAGTAATTAATATTTTAAAAAGAGAACTTTTATAAGTTCTCTTTTTTTGTCTAATTTGCAATAACTTAAAATTTATCATTTTGAATTTATTATTAACTTTTTAAATATGATGTATACAAAATTTTGTTTGGATATTTTCTTGCCTTTAAGAAAAAAATCATTAAGTATGTAGCAGGTAAGTAAATTTCTCCTGTGTAAAAAGCCTATTAAAATGAGGATTTTGAATGTTTTGTTAACATAACTTAACATGTCGAGTCAGCGGCTAAAGTTCATGAAAAGTCGGTCGATAACATGGACAGAGTAACAATCAGAAAATGGAGAACGAAAATGGGTTTAGCAGCATCACAAGCAAGATTTTTAGGTCTTACAGCAAGAAAATCCAACGTAGAATATGAAGGTCAGCAAGTAAACCAACAACGTATGGCTCTCGCAGAAGAGGTAAACTCTTTATATAACAAATTGTTGTCATTAAATGTTCCTGTTGCACCAGAAGCAACTGAATATTATTCAACAACATATACTTTTGAAGTAACTGGTACTGAAAATTTAGATGGTGGTTATACAATTACAAACTACTATAAACAAGATTCAGGCTACCATGTAGAAGGTACTCGTACTTATTCTAAAGAAGGTGCTACCGGAAAATGGGTTGATGGTTCTACAATTGCAATGGAAGAAATAAAAGATGAAGAAGAGAATGTTATTGGCTCTAAATATACTTATAAACCAATAGGTAGTGAAGATTCAATCGAACTTACTCTTGCTTCAGATTCAACTTCTGCAAAAATTAAAGAATATATGCAAGAAGAAGGTGCTTATAAAAATGTAAGTGCTGAAGATATTCAAAACGATAATCTATATTATTACAAAGATGCAAAAACAGGTGTTACATATTACTTCTCACAATATCAAATGGATCACAAAAATGACGAAGTTAATCCAACCAATGTTTACTATTACACAATAGGAAATGTTACAAAAACAGAACCATTTGAATTCAACAATGCGACTATGGGATTTGATGAAACAACTGGAAGAATCAATTCTATTACTCCAAATAATGGTGAGTTCGCACAAAAAGATGTTAATGCAACAAAAACATATGATTCAGCAGGTTATGAAGCTGCATTAGTTGACTATACAATGAGCAAAGATGAATACAACAAAGCAGTTGCAGACTTAAATGCTCAAACAGAATCACTTCAACAAGAAGATAAAGTTCTTGAATTGAGATTGAATCAAATCGAAACAGAACAAAACGAAATTAGTACAGAAATTGAAGCAGTAAAAGAAGTATTGTCTAAGAATATTGAAAATACATTCAAAACATTTGCATAGTAGTGCAAATGTTTTGAAAAGGCAGTAAGCAAACATCAAAAAACACAGGTAAGGAATGTAAGAGATGAGTTATAAAAATGACAGTTATTTAGTTATTTCTAATAAATATGGCGGTTTAAGCGGCGATGCAAAAGCTGTATTATTTGAAACATATGACCTATTAAGAGATATAACTGTTTCTGGTGCTGCATCTGATGGCGCTGGATTTGGTACAGCGGGCAGTTTCCTTTGGAAGCTTGCAAGTATGATTGCTCCAAGTTCATTTATGTCTGCAATGGGTGGTGGTACTGCTTTAAACATTCCTGGTACTTCATATTGGACACCATCTAATTTAACAAGTGGAACAAATTCTGCTTTTGGTATTGGTTCTTTATCTCAATACCCAGGATTTACTGGTGGTGCAGCCAACGTTATACAAGGTTTTGGTACAACATCTCAAGCAGGATATCTAACTGGTGGTGCGTCCTCATTGACTTCTGTTGCTGAAGTTGCAGGTTCTGCAGGTGTTAATGCTTTAACATATACCGCAGGTTTGGCATCAGGTTTTGGGTTTGGTGATAGTTTCTTACTTCCTGCTGCTGGTGTTATATCTGGTTTTGGTGGTATTTTACAAGCAATGTCTCCATATTTGGATTCATTTGGTTTGGGAACAACCTTAATTGGTAACTTACTTCAAGGTATTTCAAGTGCTCCACTTGCTGCTTATCAAAAAGTTTCAAGTAGTATTTTAAATAATGCTGACGTTGTTTTAGAAAATAAGATTAAAAATATTGAAACAGTCGTTAAAATGTTAGATGCTCAAAACGACGTAGTTAAGAAAATGTTAAAAGATGATGTTGAAGGTATGAAAGAAAAATTACAAAACCTTGGTTAATTTTATACTCCTTAATACACATGTAAAAAGAGCCTCGAAAGGGGCTCTTTTGTTTTATTTGCATATTATATTGAAAATTCAAATTTCTGTCCAATTTGTCCTTCTCTATCTGCTATGTCTGCTTCATATTGCGTCATTGGTCCTTTTTGTCTCAATATTTCTGCTGCTTCATGACATTTATTAATTAGTGTTTGGTCTTTATTTGAGTTTTTCATTTCCATTGCCATTGCTAAAATTTTTGGCATGTTCATTCCATAACCGTTTGATAATTGAGTAAAATAGAATCTTTCATAATTTGTAGGAATTCTGACTGACCAATTGCTTTCATCCGCTTTCCCAGAAATATTTATTCTTTCTGCCATTCCAAACATGTCAGGAAGCGTGAAAAATTGTTTTTGAGAGGTAAAGACTTCTGCAAGTTTTGCTGTTCTAAAATCTTCCAATCTTTGTTCTTTTCTAGACTGTTGCTTGTATTCTTGGCTTTCAAATTTTAGAGAATTTTCATTTAGGTTATAATCTCTTTTCAGCCCAAATAAGTGCAAATCTCTTTTTTCGGAATCAAGAGCCATATTTATTAAAGAGTCATTGTCGTGATTTCCAACTCCAGCATAAAACATACCGTCTTTATAACCTTTTTCTAAAAATTTAGCAGGAGATTCATCATATTCGGCGTAAGCTGTTGAATATAAATGAGGGTATTTGTTTAATGTTGCCGCTCTGCCTTTGTCTGCGGATAGTCCTAGCATCTCAAGCATTATTGTATTTTGTTCATTTAATTTCTTTTGTGCGGCGTTCATGATGTTAAAAATAGTATTATTAACTTCTGGCATCTTGATTTCTTCAAAATTACCATTAGTTTCCTGATAAATAAATGGAGTTATAAATTGCCAAGCAGCATCTACTCTTATTCCATCATATCTTTCAAAAAATGTTGTATATTTGTCGAAAAGGAGTTGTCCAACAATGCCAAGTTTTGAAGTATCTCCATTACTAGAGCATTCTCCTAGTTTTGTATAATCAAGTGCAGGAAGTCCCCATGTTTGGATATAGTTTGTTTCAGGGCAATTTGGGTCAGGTCCGCCATAATATAAGTTTTTTCTAAAACAATCTTTATTTGCCCACATTTCACTTCTTGAAAATCCGAGTAAACAATCGCCATATAGTTTAATGTCTTCTTCGTTTAGCGTTTTATGACTTTCTTTTTGTTGTTTATCTGCAATAAATTGTTTAAATTCTTCAAATTCTATGTCATTTTTGAATTGAGTTTTTAATTCTGAAATTCTTTCTTGTCTGCTTTCTTCACTTGTTAATTGGCTAAATAGATTTTTATCTATTTCGCTCCAAGTTTCAAAATCATCATTTCCATATAATTTTGTTAGTGAGATAAATAATGCTTCTTTTTCAAGCCATTTCGCATTTTTTTCTTTAAAAATTGAAAATTCTTTATTTAATTTTTTGATTGAAGGATTTTCTTCTTCTACTTTTGTTTTGAAGTTTTTAAATGCAATTTGAAGAGATTTTTCTTGAATGCCTTGTTCATTATATGTACCTAATACAAAAGGATAATCAGTTTTATATTCTCTTGTTTGTCTGTCTTTTGGATATTTCTTGTCTATTCCTAAAAGAAGAGAAATTGGAAGTAAATTTCCATATTCTGAAGTTGTAAGTTTTGCCAAATCAATTATATGTTCTCCAAATGCAAATGTAGTACCAGAATAAGGGGATGTATTTCCTTGTTTTATTTTGCCTTGCGGTGCAAGTTGGATTGAATTCATTCCTGTCATGTTTTTTACAAAATTTATGAATGGTATCATTGAAGATGACCATGTTGTTCCAATCGCTGGGTTTTGCCCATCTTTTGATGGAACATTAAAATCAAAAATTATACTTGATGTATCTTTTAATCCAAGATTGTTTCTTGATTCATTAAGTAATTTTGAATAAGCAATAGTTTCTTCTGTTGTAAACGCTCTTCCGAAATTTGTTTTATAGGATGTAGGTCTTATATTCATTTCATTTTCTCTCTCTTGATATACAAAATTTTTAAAACTTGTGAAAATATAATTTGACATCTAATTTACAAATTTTGATTGCTTTTTTATAATTTACTTATGAAACAAAAGGGATTTATAGATTTTATTTTTATAATACTTGCATTGTGTTTGATTTTTTTCTCTTTAACAGAAGTAGATCTGAATCCCCAAAAAAGAGTTGATGCAAATACTGTTATGCATGAAAAGGATTATGTACAAAAATATTGTTCTGGCAATATTGAGTACGTTCTTCCTGATAAAACAAGGATTGATTGTTTGACAGATGAATATGCAATAGAATTTGATTATGCAAAAAAATGGGCAGAAAGTATTGGGCAATCTTTGTATTATGCCAAGAAAACAGGCAAAAAACCTGCTGTTGCAATAATTCTAAAAAAAGAATCAGATAAAAAATACGTTAAAAGAATAAAAGATATTGATTTGGGATTAACTATTTTTCAGATTTGTTCAATAGATTATGTGGGTAAAGACAAGTCGAAATGTGTAGATGAACAAATTCCTCTTTCCTCGAAATAATATTATTAATTTTTATCAAATATGATATATTTCTTTAAAACATGTTTTATTTTTCATGTAAAAATAGTAGTATAGATTAAGGAAAGAATGGAATTTATGTTAAAGAAAAAAGTCAAATCAATAGTTCTTGCGGCTGGAAAAGGCACAAGGATGAGGTCTGACCTTCCTAAGGTTCTCCATTCAATATTTAATAAACCATTGCTTGCTTATGTATTAGATGCAGTTAATAATACTGGTTTTATAGATGAGAGTTTTGTTATTGTTGGGCATGAAGCAGATAGAGTTGAAAATTTTGTAAATTCATATTGTGAGAATGCTAAATGTGTATTGCAATCTCCACAGTTGGGGACTGGTGATGCGGTTAATAAAGCAACCCCATTTTTGAATGATTTTGATGGTTATGTCATTGTTGTATGTGGTGATACCCCATTAATTACGGCTGATACACTTAAGGCTTTTATCGAAACACACGATAAAAACAAATCTGATTTAACCGTAATGTCTGCTATTTTTGATAATCCAACAAATTATGGCAGAATTATTAGAGATGATAATGATAAATTTGTTGCTATTGTTGAAGAAAAAGATGCAACATTAGAACAAAAAGCAGTTAAAGAGATAAATGCAGGAATATATTGTATTAATTGGAAAACTATTTTTCCTGCTTTTAAGAACTTGAAAAATAATAATGCACAAGGTGAATATTATTTAACAGACATTGTCAAATGGGCTGTAGAACAAAAACTAAATGTTCAGTCTTATGTTCTTGAAAATAATGATGAAATTTTTGGTATTAATTCAAAAATTCAATTGGCAGAAGCAACAAAATTATTGAATACTAGAACTGTTATGCGTTTAATGGAAGATGGTGTTCAAATTGTTGATCCTTCTTCAACATTTATTTCTCCTGAAACTTCTATTGGGGCAGATACTTTGATATTGCCGAATGTGTATATTACAGGCAAGAATACGATTGGAAAATATTGTAAAATAGGTCCATTTGCTCATATAAGAGATGGAGCGATAATAGGCAACAATGTACGAATTGGTAATTTCGTAGAAATTAAAAAGTCAGTTATTAAAGATAATACAAATGTTTCTCATTTGAGTTATATTGGCGATAGTGAATTGGGTTCAAAAGTTAATATAGGTGCAGGTACTATAACTGCAAATTATAATCCAATTTCTAAGGTCAAAAGTAAAACAATAATAAAAGATGGGGCGAATACAGGGTCAAATTCTGTATTAGTTGCTCCAGTTACCATAAATGAAATGGCATCAGTTGCGGCAGGAAGTGTTATTACAAAAGATGTAGAGGCATATTCATTAGCAATAACACGTTCTCCATTGAAAGTTATTTCTGGATGGGTAAGTGCAAAAGTAAAACAGGCTATCAGGAGGCAGTAGAATGGAATTAGAATTGGCGTTTCCACAGGGCGAAAAAACAATTAATCCAACGCATGACATAAAACTATTTGCAGGTCGTTCAAATATGAGACTTGCTGAAGAAATTGCAGAATATCTGGGAACAACAGTTGGACCTATGATAGTCAAGAATTTTGCCGATGGTGAAATATATGTTCAAGTTCAAGAAAGTATAAGAGGCGATGATGTTTTTATTGTTCAGCCAATTTGCAATCCTGTTAATGAAAATCTTATGGAACTTTTAATCATAATTGATGCATTTAAACGTGCTAGTGCAAAATCAATTACAGCAGTTATTCCATATTATGGTTATGCGCGACAAGATAGAAAAACTTCAGGCAGAGAAGCAATTACAGCGAAACTTGTTGCAGACCTTTTGACAACAGCAGGAGCTGATAGAATTCTTGCTATGGACTTACATACAGGTCAAATCCAAGGATTCTTTAATATTCTTGTTGACCATATTTATGCAACAAATGTTCTTGTAGATTATGTTAAAAAATTAGAAATAACAAGAGATGATTTGGTTGTTGTAAGCCCTGATATGGGTGGTGTTACACGTTCAAGATATTTCGCAAAACAAATGGATTGTCCAATGGCAATTATAGACAAGAGAAGAAACCGCCATAATGAAGCAATAGCAGTAAATATAATTGGTGATATTGCAGATAAAACTTGTATCATGTTTGATGATATTATTGATACTGCAGGCACAATTTGTGGCGCGGCTCAATTGTTAAAAGATAAAGGGGCTAAGGATGTTTATGTATGTGCAACTCATCCCGTATTCTCAGGTCCTGCACTTGAAAGACTTGAAAAAGCGCCTATAAAAGAAGTTATTGTTACAAATACAATTCCTTTAAATAAAAATTTCTTACCAGAAAAAATTAAACAATTAAGTGTTGCACCATTGTTGGGTGAAGCAATTTCAAGAATTCATGATGGAGAATCTGTAAGTTCTTTGTTTGGATTTGAAAAAGAATACGACAAATAAGAATAATCAATAAAAAGAGGGAAGATGATATTAAATCTTCCCTCTTTTTTATTTTTGTATTTTTTAAATATTCATAACCTTAAGAATATCATTTAAATCAGCATTTGTCTTTTTAACTTCTGCGGCAGAATATTTAATTGCACTATCAGGATCTTTTAGTCCATTACCAGTTAAGATACATACGCAATTAGAATCTTCTTTTATTAATCCCATTTTATTTGCTTTTATTAAACCAGCAACAGAAGCAGCACTTCCTGGTTCTGCAAGAATACCTTCAGTTGATGCCATTAATTTGTATGCTTCAATTATTTCAGCATCAGAAACAGCATCAATTGTACCATTTGATAAATCTCTAGCACGTTCTGCTTGTTTCCAACTCGCAGGGTTCCCAATTCTTATTGCAGTTGCGATTGTTTCTGGTTTTAAAATTCTTTCCCCTTTAACAATTGCAGCGGCACCTTCTGCTTCATATCCCATCATTTTTGGGAGATGAGATGATTTCTTAAGTGCATAAAATTCTTCGTAGCCCTTGAAATAAGCGGTGATATTGCCGGCGTTTCCTACTGGAATAAAGTGATAATCTGGTGCATCACCAAGTGCTTCAATGATTTCAAATGCGCCAGTTTTCTGACCTTCAATTCTGTATGGGTTTACAGAATTTACTAATGTGATTGGTGAATTTTTGGAAATTTCAATAACCATTTCAAGTGCTTCATCAAAGTTGCCTTTGATTGCAATTATTTCTGCTCCATACATCATTGCTTGAGATAATTTCCCAAGTGCAATGTAACCATCAGGAATTAAAACAAAAACTCTAACACCTGCTTTTGCTCCATAAGCAGCAGCCGCTGCAGATGTATTTCCTGTTGATGCACATATAATCGCTTTTGAACCATCTTCAACAGCTTTTGTAACAGCCATTGTCATTCCTCTGTCTTTGAAACTTCCTGTAGGATTTGCACCTTCATATTTCAAATATACATTTGCTTTTAACCCTATTTTCTTTGCAAGATTATCTGCTTTTATTAAAGGAGTGTTTCCCTCATTTAGAGTAATAATAGGTGTTTTGTCTGTTACGGGAAGATATTCTCTATATTTATTTATTAAACCTTGATAATGATTTTTTTCCATTTGTTCCTCCTAGTTCATAACTCTTAAAAGGTTATCAATATTCTTAATACAGTCTGATTCTAATATTTCTTTTAATGCATTTTGTATATCTGATTCTTTGCTTGTTTCGGTAATAACAACAATTTGTGCAGTATTATCAGGATTAATACCTTTTTGCATTATAGTTGAAATATTTATATTGTTTTTGCCACAAATTGTTCCAATAACACCGATAGCACCAGGGTGGTTGCTTGCAGTAATTGAAATATAGTAATCGTTGTATGTTTCACCAATTTCAATTTGGTCTGCAATTTCTTCATGGTTACAAATGGTTTGTGGAAGAGGTTTTTCCGTTGTATTTAGTTCTGATGCTAAAATAAGTAAATCTCCCACCACAGAACTAGCCGTTGGCTCTGCTCCTGCTCCTGGTCCGGTCAATACCAATTCGCCTACTGGATAACCTGTTAGCATAATTGAATTAGTAGCGTTGTTTACTTTTGCAAGTAAGTGTTTTTCTGCAACTAACATAGGATGTACTCTTACGTCAATTTTTCCGTCGGCAAGTACTTGTCCCATTGCTATTAATTTGATTCTGTATCCTAAATCTTTTGCTGATTGGATGTCTTGTGCTTTTATATTTGTTATCCCTTCACGGTATATTTTGTCAATTGAAACTTTTTTATTAAATGAAATTGTAGATAAGATAGCAATTTTGTATGATGCATCATATCCTTCAACATCCCCAGTTGGGTCTGTTTCCGCATAACCAAGTTCTTGTGCTTGTTTTAATGCTATATCATAAGAAAGGTTTTGTTCATGCATTTTTGTTAAAATGTAGTTTGTTGTTCCGTTCAAAATTGCTGCAATTTTAGAGATTTTATTTGCAGACAAAGTTGTTTTAACAGGCATGATTATTGGGATTCCGCCTGCCACTGCTGCTTCATAAAGAATGATAACATTTTTTTCTTTAGCAAGTTTAAATAATTCACTTCCTTCTTTTGCAAGAAGTTCTTTATTTGCGGTAACAATGTGTTTTCCGTTGTTTATTGCTGTTTTTAAAAGGTCAAAGGCAGGGTTTACACCGCCAGCAACTTCAATTACAACATCTATTTCGGGGTCTGTCACAATTTCAAATGCATCTGCAGTTAATAAATTTTCGTTGAAATTATCAATTTCTCTTTTTTTATTTATATTTTTTACTGCAATTTTTTTTATTTCGATATTATTTATGGATTGAAGAACTTTGTATACTCCAGTTCCAACTGTTCCAAATCCAATAATACCTATTTTAAGTTTTCTCATGTCGGCCTCTCTTTATAAATATTTATAAGTCTATTATACAAAAAAAGAGATAACTTTGAAGTTATCTCTTTTTCTTATGAATAATATATCTTATTGTGATTCTTTCATTGCTGCAAAACAGTCTTTACAATAAACTTCTTTTCCTTCAATTGGTTTGAATGGGACTTTCGTTTGGCAACCACATTTTGAGCAAGTTACATCATACAATTTTCTTCTATTTTTTTGTCTTCTTGTCTTTCTGCATTCTGGGCAACGTTTTGGTTTGTTAACAAGACCTCTTTGAGCATAGAATTCTTGTTCACCTGCCGTAAACACAAATTCACTTCCGCAATCTTCGCAAATAAGCTTTTCGTCTTCGTACATTTGGTTTCTCCTTAAATTGATAATTTGCTTGTAAATAATTTGCGATAGGAATTAATTTTGGAAAATTTAATTACTAAATAGTTATCTACAAAATTATTTTATAATTTTATTTTTATTTTAGCAAGATAATTGTTTTGACTTATTTTGTTGTTTATTAAGATATGTAAAAAAACAAAAAAAACATGTCTTTCATGTGGCAATAATATTGATTTAGAATATTTATAACTTCAGGTACGTTTGTGAGGCAACAATGTTCTATAATTTAGGAGTTAAGAACAACACAGCTTGGAACAATAACTCGGTTACTTTTGGGAAAAAAGAAACGAGTAGAAAGAGTGTTTGCGAAAATCATGACCATTTATTAGTCGAAGAAATGGATAAAAAACCCATTTCAACTTCGCTTAAAATAACTGCTGATAAACTTCAAAATGCGTTTATTGAGTATCCTATTAAAGGATTTAAGGGTAGTAAAAATGCGAATTTCTATCAATTCTTACAAATGGGGACAGTACCTTATTTGTTAGGTAGTGCCGCAATGATAGGTGTTTTCAATTTAGCAAGGGTTTTCATGGATGGAAAATCTGCAAAAAGTGCTGCTAAGTTGGGGAATAAAATGGCGCTTGGCGTTATTGGTTATGGCATTATGAAGAATGTTTCTAAAAAATTTATTGAAGCTCCAGTTAAACATTTTAGAGGTATAGATGTAAATCTTCCATACGACAAAATTGTTCATGAACTTCCGGAAAAAGGAAATGAAAATAATCTAGTTAAACATGAAATTCACAAAGCTTACGAAAGTGTTGATTTCCCACGATGGGATTTATTCTATAATAATGAATTTTATGGAAATGAAAGAAATAGTTACTATAAAGAAATAAGCAAAAAATTTGGTTATGATCCTGATTCTCTTGATTATTCAGATCAAAAAATGAAATCAAAAATAAAAGAGACAGTGGTTAAAACAAGATTATTCACAACGTTGTCTTCATATTTCTGGGCTGCATCTGCGGTTGGTGTTGCAATGCAAGAACCTTGGACAAAGATGACATTTAACCCAATTCAAAGATTTAAAAATTTGAAGAACAATATTTCAATCGGTAAAGTTCAATCAAATGATTTCTTTGTAGTTGAATTTGCGAAAAAACTCGGTAAGAGTTTTGGTGAATTTATCGGAGTTGATTTTGGTAAAATTGTAAAGAATATTAAAAGCAAAGAGGCATTAACAAAAGGGCTTGAAAAGGCTACTAAAACACAAATTGCTGGAAGGGCACTTTTGGGTACTGCTTTAGGTTTAACAATATTAGGCAATTTCTTTGCACTTCATGACTTTAATAAAGATAAGGGGTCAAAAACCCAAGCATCAACTTCATTGATTGATGATAGCAGAGAAAAGGTAGTTTGTTAGAATGGCGAATTTACTTAATCCAATACTTGTAAATAAACCAACAAAACCTGCGAGTCAGGCAGTACTTCCTGCGTTGACATTTAGTGTTGATGGTAAAGTTAAACCACTAGATTATAAAGGTACTCTTTTACCTTCTAAAATTTTTGGTTCACCAAAAGAATATATGCATGATTTAAAACAAGATGTTTTAAATATTGGTAAAGCAGCAAAAGGTCAAGCAAATGACTATGAATTGGGCAGACTTAATGATGTTGCTATGAAACTTGGTGCGTTAGGTTTAGCGTCATATTTATTTATTAAAAATCCGTTGAAGTTAAGTAAAGCAATGGAATTTGTTGGTCTCGGTACATTCTTTGGTGGTATGGCTTTATGGCCAAAACTCACAATACAAGCACCATTGAGAGCGAGAACTGGTGTTGATATTCATCAAAAATATATTGACTCACAAGGTCGTAAAAAGATGTTACACCAAGATCCTCAATATGATTTAACTGATTTATACTCAAGAAAAGACCTTGATATGATGGGTCAAAAGCTTAAAGTTGATGAAAATCTTCCAGATAGAGATAACTTTATAAAACAAAGAGCAAAGAAAACAGCAATACAAGGTAACACTCTTTGGATGATGAGCGCATTCTCAACACCATTAATAAGTGCAGTTGCGTGTAATGCATTAGAAAAACCAGTTGGTAACTTGATTGAAAAAGCTGAAATGATAGCGTCTTCAGCAAAACTAGAAAAAGGTTCTGGATTTATTGAATCATTAAAAAATTCTCGTGCAGAAAAAGCGATTGAAAAATTCCTAGTTAAAAATTTAGGAAAACCAATGGATGATAAATTGGCATCTGAACTTGCAACAAAACTAGGTGCTTCATTAAATTCTGCAGAAGTAACATCTGCGATAAAAGAAGAATTGTTATCAATGAAAAATAGCACTGCTTTAAATAAAGATGTTGTATTAAATGCGATAAAAGGTATTGCTCCTGATAAAGCAGCAGAGATTATTGCAAATCCTGAAATCGCACAAGCAATTGAATCTGGTTCTTCTGTTGGTAAAATTGCAAGTTTATTATCACAAAAAATGAAAGGTATCGTTGGTAAAAAGGTGCCAAAAGAACTGATAGAAACTTCAATAAAAAGAGAAATGCCAAGCTCCGTATTGACAGAAACTGTTGCTCAAAGAGTTAGAGATTTAAATTCCTCATTGGCTTCTTTCTCAGCAGATAGATCAATTCTTGATAGATTTTTGAATGCAAGAGTTGTCGAACAAGATGGAACATATATTGCAAAACAATGGGATAGAGTATGTGGAAAACTCCTTAAGTCATTGAATTTAAGCAGTGAAGAATTAAAAGCTCTTGCTCAAGGTTCAGATTTAAAAGATGATGTTATCTTAAAAATTGATGATTTATTAGATGTTAAATTTAAAGAACTAGTTAAAGATAATGCAAGATATGAAAAAATTGTCGATGATTTAACAAATTTAATCAATCAATATGAAAGACAATTATGCAAAGTTGGTAACGAAGAAGAAACATTTATCTCTGTTGTAAAAAATAAAGCACAAGCAATGTGTGAAAAGGCAAAAGGTAGCCTTGATGAAAAAGGTTTCAAGAAAATTGCTGAAAAAATCAAGTCAGCATCTGGTAAAGGTTCTGTTGAAAATACAATAATAACAAATTCTCAAGAAAGAGTATTAGGTGCTCAATCTTCATTCTATCGTTTATTACAAATGCTTGATTTATACAAACAAGCAGATTCAAAAGGTGGAAATCTTAGAAATAATTTAAGAAGTGCATTAGAAGCACAAGGCACAACTTGTGATAGAGATATGATTGAGAAACTTGTTTGTGCTTGTAAAAAAGTAATAAATGTGGCAAAAACAACTGACCAAATTGAAAAACTTGGTGCTAATGGATTTGGTCTTTCTGAAAAAGAATTTAAGGCAGTAATGCAAGTATTATATGCTCCTACAGAGCAAACAAGTTCAATAAAATCAGTATTAGTAGAACAATTTGGTGACGAAAAAGCAAGAAGTATTCTTAGAGGCTATGAAGCTTATAAATCACAATTCAAGACAAAAGTTGCGAATTGGCAAAACCCTATGACGCCTGAACTTCAACGTAGATATGTTGATGCTGTAACAAATTCTGCAAATGGCGTTGAAAGAAGTAATTTGGTCGGTTCAACTGTTAGTGATACAATTAGAAGCTGTGCAAATAAAACATTTAACACAAATAAATGGCTAAAATTATTTGGTATTTCATTGGCTGTAGTAACTGCAGCAACATTGATTATC
This sequence comes from bacterium, assembly GCA_017403285.1. Lineage (GTDB taxonomy): Bacteria > Cyanobacteriota > Vampirovibrionia > Gastranaerophilales > Gastranaerophilaceae > Avigastranaerophilus. Next base: position 14,248 of record JAFQOI010000119.1, on the reverse strand, counting down.
GGTTTGACTTTTGGCAGAAAAAGCAAAATGGAAAAAGACGCTGAAAAAGAAAGTAAATTAAATGGCTAATTATATAGATAGATATATTTCAATAGCACCATCTACACCGGTTCAAAGAGGACCGGAGCCTACGGCTGTGATGCCATTAGCAAATACAACTATTAAACAACAACCTTTAGGCACGAATATTCTTGAAAGATATCTACAAAATCAAGGGGTAAATGCTGCTGTTGCTGTTAATACTCTCGGTACAACTCAGTCAAGTTTTGAATATCATAATGATTTAAGAACAAGATTTAAAAATAATGATGCTAAAATAATGGGCATTATTATCAGAAATTTTGGCGCAAAAGATAAAACTGGCAATCAACTTTTGAGAGAAGGTGATGAAAAGGGTAATTTTAATAACGCAGTGAATCGTCTTGATGAGTTGAAAAATTTAGGTATTAATACTTTACATGTTCTTCCTATTCATCCTCCTGGTAAAAATAATGCAATGGGGACAGCAGGTTCTGTCTATGCTCCCTTAGATTTTCTTAAAATAGATCCAGCATTGGATGATCCTAAAGATCCTAAAAATGTTAAAGAAGAATTTAAACATTTTGTAGATGAATGTCACAAACGTGGAATTAGTGTAATGCTTGATATGCCAAGTTGTGCATCTTATGACTTGTTTAAAGCAAGACCAGAGTTAATGGCTTTTGAAAAAGATGGTACGCCAAAAACTCCTCAAGGATGGAATGATATTAGAATGTTTGATCCTTGGAAAGATAAAACAAAAGGTGAGTTAAATGAAGATTTGCTTCAAATGACTAGAGAATTTGTTGACTTATGTATAGATTGCGGAGTTGATGGTATCAGAAGTGACGTTTCAAGAACAAAGCCTCCTCAATTCTGGGATATTATAATTGATTATTCAAGAAAAAGAGATCCTGAATTTGCTTGGCTTGCTGAAAGTTATACTTATGAAGATGCTTCTCCTATGTTAAATATGGACTATGATAGACCAGAAGATGCCCTAAGAGCAGGTTTTGATAGTTTTTATGGACAGTTCCATAATTTCCATGAATGGCATAAAGCAAGTGATATAATTGATTATGTTAAAGAAAATCTAAATATGTCAAAAAATCATGACGCAGGCAAATCTTTAATTGGTTCATTTGGTACTCATGATGATATTTCTATTATGAATCATGGTGGTGTTACATTTACTAACCTTGTTTCAGGTATTCAAGCAACACTTCCAATGGTAAATCCATATTATTTTGATGGATATCAGTCTGGTGATGAATATTTATATGATTTTGAAGGTACAACTGATTCGCAAACAGATACAGATTCTGAAGAATGTACTGTTCATAAAGGAAGACCAGATATTTTTAATTTCTCCAGACCTTTGATTGGAAAACATCCAGAAATTGGTGATTTCATGAAAGCAACTTTGGAAACAAGACAAAAATATTCTGATATAATCACTCGTGGTTCATTTATTCCATTACCGGTTGAAAACAATAAAAATGACCAAATTATATCCTATGCACGTCATTTAAATGGTAAAACTCTTGTTGTTATTGCAAATAGAGATGTGAATTCAAGACAAGGTGGAACAATTAATATTCCTGGTTTATCTTCTAATCAAAAATTGAAAAATTTATTCCCAACAACAGGTGAAAAATCAACAGTTCAAGCAGATATTAATAAAATTAATGTTGACCTAGGTCCAGGAAGAGTTCATTTATTTGAAGTGGATACTCCAAGTATCGAAGCATCTGGTTTAGAAGTACTAAAACAAAAATTATAAGGAGAAGTATGCAAGTTTCTTTCACACCTGTAAATAACATATATTCTCATCAGACTTTCGGTGGGGCATCGAAAGATTATATCAATCATTCAAAAGAAGTCGAAAAAGATAAAATTATAACAGCGAAAACAAAAAAAATAGCATCTGAGTGCGCTGTATTGACTCTTGCTGCTTCTATTTTATATTTCGCTGTAAAACGTAATATAAAAATGAATGCAGTTGTAGATGCAGTAAAGAAATCAAAAGGAAAGGCTTCAGAAACTATAACTAAAAATCCTGATGCTTTTGACCCATCATCATATATTGATCCATCAAATGTTTGCATCCCTTTGTTAAAGGAATTTATTTATTAAGTTGACTCCAGAACTGGTTCCTAATCTTGTTGCACCTGCTTCAATTAATTTTAGTGCTTGTTCTCTTGTTTTGATTCCTCCAGATGCTTTTATTTGAACATTACTATCTTTTAGTGTTTTGTTCATTAATTTTATATCTTCAACTTTGGCTCCAACTCCATTTTTGACAAAACCAGTAGATGTTTTTGCAAAATCTGCTCCTGCTTCTTTTATTACTTTGCAGCAGTTTATAATTTCTTCTGGAGTTAAAAGGTCTGTTTCAATTATAACTTTTAAATTTTTTGTTCCGATAGCATTTTTTACAGCTTTTATATCGTTCAAAATATAGTTATAGTCATTATCTTTTACTGCTTGCACAGAAAGTACCATATCTATTTCATCAGCACCTTGTTCTATTGCCTTTTGTGCTTCAAAAACTTTGGTTTCAGTTAAAGATGCACCCAATGGAAATCCAATAACGGTAACTATTTTTACATCACTGTCTTTTAAATATTCTGAAGCAAAAGCGACATTGCAAGGATTTATGCAAACCCCTAAAAAATGGTGTTCTTTCGCTTCATCAAAAAGTTGTATGAGTTCTTTTTTTGTTGCATTTTGTTTTAATAGTGTATGTTCTATATATTTATTCATTTCTATTTTACCTTATACTTTCCAATATATTTGTTGTTTTAAAACGTTTTGGTGAGTAATATTCTATATAATTTTTTAATAAATTAATACAAGTATCACAGATTTTTTCAGTAACTAAATTGTCGTATTTTGTATTTTCATCAAAATCCTTGTTTAATAGAACAGATAAAAATTCTTTTATTTTATAAGGAATTTTTGTTTTTTTTGATATTTCTTTCGCGCATTCAGCACATAAAATGCCTCCATTTTCAATCGAAAAATAAATATCATCATCAACACGAGGACATAAACATTTTACGCAAGAATCAAGTTCAATAGAATAGCCAGTTATTTCCATTATTTTTAATTGGAATTTTAATAGGCTAAGCATAACATTTTCTTTTTTTTCAACTTTTGATATTTGTTCAAGGAAAGAATAAAAAAGATTAAATATTTCTTCGCTGTTAGGGTCATTTTCAATTCCAAAATTAGTAATAATTTCTCCAGCATACATTGCATAGAATAGTTTGTTCATATCTCTTCTAAGGTTAAGAAAAGTGTTAATTGCTTCTGCCTGACAAATGGTATCTAAATTTTTACCCTTATTAAGCATAAGTTTATTTGCAACTAGCATATCCATCCTTCCCCCAAGTTTACTTGTTGGTTTTTTGATGCCTTTTGCAACACCTTTAATTAATCCTTTTTCTTTGGAATACATCAAAATAATTTTGTCTGCTTCACTTATATTATAGGATTTTAGATTAATGACATTTGTAGTGAACTGTTCTTTCATGAAAGAATTATAGTCCCTCGCTGCCAGAGAATACGCCGTTAATATAGTGCCTTAATTCGACTTCGTTATCAGAACATGCAAGCGCAACTTCTTCTGAAATTAAATTATTCTTAACTAAGTTATATAAACTTTGGTTGAATGTGAGCATATCATCATAACCACCCTTTTGAACAAGTTTATATATTTCTTCAAGTTCATCTTTTTTCATGAAGTCTTTAATTGTTGGTGTTGAGAAAAGAATTTCTGTAGCAGGGATTCTGCCTTTTCCATCAATATGTGGAAGTAATTTTTGAGAAATACTGCCACGAAATACTTCTGCGAATTGGCTTCTTATCATTTCTCTTTCACTAGGACCAAAGAAACTTAAGATACGATTAATAGTTTGTACGGCATTAAATGTGTGCAATGTTGCAAAGATAAGGTGCCCAGTTTCTGCTGCATGAAGAGCACTTTCAACCGTTTCTTTGTCTCTGATTTCGCCGATGAGGATTACGTTAGGGTCTTGTCTTAATGCGTATTTGATACCATCTATATAATTTGGGGTGTCAATTCCAATTTGTCTTTGAGTTAATATTGATTTATTACTTTTGTATACATATTCGATAGGGTCTTCTATAGTGATAATATGTTTTTTGTGGTTATTATTGATATGGTTTAATAACGCCGCAATAGTTGTAGATTTACCTGAACCAGCAACACCTGTTACAAGAACAATTCCGTTATCAAGCTCGGTGAATTTTTCAATTCTTCTTGGTAAATTAAGAGTATCAAACGTGCTAATGTTGTAAGGAATGATACGAATAGTCATTGCTCTTCTACCAAAAGACATTGCTACGTTAACCCTGAAACGAGCCAAATCTTTAATTTCGTAAGGGAAGTCAAAATCATAAGAATAAGAGAGAGTATCTTTCATTGATGATGGGGCAATTAAATCTATTGCCTGATTAATATCCTGTTCCGTATATGGTTTTATTTTTAGTTTGACAATTTGACCGTCAATTCTTAATGCTGGAACTTCATTTGCAATAAAATGCACGTCTGAAGCTTTGAGTTCAACAGCTTTTTTTAATAAAATATCAATCGATCTTTCACTCATTTTGTCCGCACCTTACTATTCCACTACTCTAATTCTATATTATTTTTAATGCATTGAAAATTTTGTAACACTTTTCAATACTATATTTTCTGTTTTGTTTTTATCTTCGCATTTTTCCATAGCCTATCCCATTCTTCCAGAGAAAGTTGGTCTAGTTCTTTGTTTGCTGTTTCTTCCATTGTGCAAAATCTTTCAATAAATTTTTTATTGGCTTTTAAAAGTGCTTGTTCTGCATCAATTTTATTCCATCTTGCAAGATTTACAACGGCAAACAGAATATCGCCAAGTTCTTCTTCTTTGTCTTCTTGTGATTGCGCTTCTGAAAATTCTTTTATTTCTGATTGAACACATTCATAAAGTGATTTTTCATTTGGCCATTCAAAGCCAACTTTTACTGCTTTTTTGCTTATTTTTTGAGCGCTCATAAGTGCAGATTGTGCCTTTGAAATACCGTCCATTATTGATGTTCTGTGGGGTTTTTCTGCTTTCTTTAATTTTTCCCAATTATCAAGAATTTCTTCGGTTGACTCAACTTTTACATCGCCAAAAACGTGAGGATGTCTATGTACTAATTTGTCTGAAATTCCTTTTGCCACATCATCAATGGTAAATGCATTTTCTTCTTTCGCAATTTGTGCGTGTAATACAACTTGCAAAAGGACATCACCGAGTTCTTCTTGGAGATGTTTCATATCATTATCATTAATGGCATCAACTGCTTCATAAGCTTCTTCAAGCATATTACGGGTTAATGTTTGGTGAGTTTGTTCTCTATCCCATTTGCATCCATTTTCACTTCTTAATATGTCAATTATTTCTATTAATCGTTCAAGGTTTGGGTAATTCATTATCTCACCATTTGGTCAACTGTCATTATAAGTATGCCTTGACCGCCTAATTTCTTAAGTTTATCAATGCTATCAAAAACTTTATCTGCATCAATAACAACGTGCATTACAACGTGATTATCATCTCCTGCAAGAGTCATCAGTGTTGGTGATGAAAGACCAGGAAGAAATGCTTTTATTTCGTCTAATGAACTTTTTGGAACATGTGCCATTAAGTATTTCTTTTCTCTTGCATCAATTACTGATTTTAGAGCGCGTAAAACAATCTGAGTTTTTTCTTTTTTGTCTTCACTAAGATTTTTATTTGCTACAACGACTGCAGTTGATTCCAAAATTTTGTCTATAATTCTTAATTTATTCGATTTTAATGTTGATCCAGAAGAAGTGATGTCTACGACTACGTCTGATAAACCAAGTCTAGGTGTTATCTCTGTTGCACCTGAAACTTCTATTACTTTTGGATTTTTTCCTAATTTTTCAAAATATTCTTTTGCGATATTTGGAAAAGATGTTGCTATTTTTAAATTTTGAGGTAAATCTGAAGAAGTTTTATAAGTATCTTCTTCTTTTACTGCTACTACCATTTCGCAATATCCAAAATCTAAGTCCATTATTTTATCAACGTTAGATTTTAGTTCAGTCAGTATATCAAAACCAGTAAATCCAATATCTGCAATTCCATTTTCAACAAACATTGGAATATCTTGAGTTCTAACAAAAATAATTGAATATTTTTTATCTTTAGTTGTTACTTGAAGACTTCTTTCATCTTTTGATGGAAAAACAAGTCCAGCGCAGTTAAGCAAATCATATATTTTTTCAGACAATCGCCCTTTGTTTGGGATTGCAATATTTAACATTTCCATTTCATATTCCTTTTTATTCTATTTCTTCTGTATCTTTAATTGTAACAACAACATCACTTGTTGTACAAAAATTTCTAACTGGAGAGTGAACAAATTTAAATTCTGCAAGTTCTGGCACATCTTTTTTCATTGTTCTAATTACATCTTGAGAAATTTGGGAATTGTATCCGATTATCTCAGATTCTGTTACTTGTGTTGTTCTACCCATACAGTTTACGTCATAACCCAAATTTTTGAATTGGTCTCTTATTTCATACGCATGGATTTCTTGCGTTCTAGGGAATAAGATACCTACAGAAATATCTTTTTGAGTTAAGTCCATTTTTTTATGGTAAATAAGTCTGTTAATTGTTTGTTGCGTTTTTTCTGGGTCAAGAATCCAATAACTTATGATTCCTTTTTTGTTGGGGCCACCAGGAAGAGTAACAAATTCAACTTTATTTAAGTCAATTTCACGGGCAATAGATGCATATTGTGATAATTGATATAAATTCATATCAGTTCTAGTGTAAAGACTTGCTATTTTCAATAATTCTGGGATTTTCTTTACTGTATCTGGTGATTTGAGTTGTTCCATTAATGCTTTAACAAATTTTTGCTGACGATGAACTCTGCCTATATCACCAAGGAAATCTTTTCTAAACCTTAGATATTGTTCTGCTTGTTCTCCGTCAAGAACGTAATCACCTTTGTCGAAATTAATATATAGATGGGCGCTATAATCTCTATAGTGCATATCATGGTCTATATGAATAGGAATGCCACCGATTGTATCGATAAGCTTCTTGACTCCTTCGGAATTAACTATCATATAGTTGTGAATTCTTATGCCAAGAGTTTCTTCAATTGTTTTTTTTGTTAATTCAATCCCGCCAAGAGCATATGCTGCATTGATTTTTTGAACCCCATGTTCGTCTGCTAAATATACTTTACTATCACGAGGAATTGATATCGCATTTACAGCTTTTCCGTGCAAATCAATGTTCAATATAACGATAGTGTCAGAACGTACACCTGAAAATGGCAAAGTGTTTGGTCCATTTGAATCAACACCTAAAAGCAATATGTTTTGGTATCTGTTTAACATTTTTAAATTAAATTTTGATGGGGTCAAATCTGCTTTTTGTGAGACTTTTACCCCTGTAATTTTTTTATCTGTAAAACTTGTGAATATTGTGGCAATATTGTCAAAATTACTGATTATAAACATTACAAAAACAGTTAAAATAACAAAGAAAAAGGTAATGAAAATGAGTCTAAGTGTAAAAATAAAACCACCATCTTCATTTTGTTCTTTGTATTTTAGAAAAACACTATATTGCTCGTCTTTGTCTTTTAGTTCAGCCATTTTCTAAATCCTGCCCACCTACTACAATATTACTTCAAAAAAATTAAAATTAGTATATGCCGAATGGGTGATTTTTATATCCCTTATTGAATATAATCCTTATTCATGATTACATTTAAGTATTATGGATAATAACAACAATATAGTGCAGGTTGCTGAAGAAAAAATAAAAAAATACTTTGAGTTGGTTGATGAAATAAAAGAATACAACCAAGAAAAGGTCTTGAAAGCTTTTTGTGACAATAAAATAGGACTAGAACATTTTGCTACTGTATCTGGATATGGACACGATGATATGGGGCGTGAGGCGTTGGATAAAGTTTTTGCAAATGTTTTCAAAGCAGAAAAAGCATTTGCTAGAAATCATTTTGTTTCGGGTACTCATACTTTGGCTTGTTGTTTGTTTGGAAATTTGCGTTATGGGGAAAAATTAATATCTGTTGCTGGAGCACCATACGATACTATGGAGGAAGTTATAGGTACTCGTGGTAATAAACGTGCATCTTTAATTGGACATGGTGTTTTGTATGATGAAATTCCGCTTAAAAATGGAATGGATGTGAATTTTGAAGCATTAAAAGATGCAATTGACAAATCTGTTAAAATGGTATTAATTCAACGTTCTAGGGGTTATTCTTTAAGAAACTCTTTGAATATTGAAACTATAGGAAAAATTGTTGACGTAGTAAAATCTAAAAATCCTGATTGTATATGTTTCGTTGACAATTGTTATGGGGAATTTGTTGAAAAATATGAGCCTTTGGAAGTTGGTGCTGATTTAATTGCTGGGTCTTTGATAAAAAATCCTGGTGGGGGCATAGTTGAAGCAGGTGGTTACGTTGCAGGTAAAGAAGAATATGTTGACCAAGCGGCGTATAGACTTACCGCGCCAGGTATTGGGACTGAAGGTGGAGCTATGTTAAATCAACTCAGACTTATTTTTCAAGGTCTATTTATGGCGCCGTCTGTTGTTTCAGAAGCTATAAAGGGTTCTATTCTTGCGTCTCAGGTTTTTGAGGATATGGGCTTTGTTTCAACTCCAAAACCATACGAAAAAAGAACAGACTTAATTCAAACGATAAAGTTTGGTGCACCAGAGCCATTGTTAGAATTTTGTAAGACTTTACAATCATTTTCACCAGTTGAATCATATTTGACCCCAGTACCAGATGGTGTTCCAGGGTATGATAGTAAACTTATAATGGCTGGTGGGACATTTATCGAAGGTTCCACTATAGAACTTTCAGCAGATGGACCGGTTAGACCTCCTTATGCTGCATATATGCAAGGTGGTTTGAATTATGCTCATGTGAAAATTGCACTTAAAGGTATTGTTGACAAATTAAAGGAACAAGAAAATGTTCTTAGATAAATCAAGAATAAAAATACTCTCTGGTAAAGGTGGCAATGGAATTGTTGCTTGGAGAAGAGAAAAATATGTAGATAAAGGCGGTCCTGCTGGTGGCAATGGCGGCAATGGCGGAGATGTTTATATTGTTGCTACAGAAGATATGTCAACCCTTATGGATTTTCAATATCAATCTGTGTTTAAAGCAGAAAATGGTGAAAATGGGTATATAAAAACTCAACATGGAAAGTGTGGAAAAGATTTATATTTAAAAGTTCCAGTTGGAACAGTGATTAAAGATTGTGCGACTGGAAAAATTATTGCCGATATGGATGTTGATGGAAAAACAATACTTGTTGCAAAAGGTGGAAGAGGCGGTAGAGGTAATGCCTGCTTTGCGACTTCTCAAAAAAGAGCACCTCAATTTTGTGAACCTGGGGAAAATGGTATTGAAAGAACTTTGGATTTAGAACTTAAATTGATTGCTGATGTTGGGCTTCTCGGTATGCCAAATGCGGGAAAATCAACACTTATTAGTTCGGTAAGTTCTGCTAAACCAAAAATCGCTGATTACCCTTTTACAACTTTAGTGCCTAATTTGGGTGTTGTTAGAAAAGATAATGGTGATGGTTATGTAATTGCAGATATTCCTGGACTTATTGAAGGTGCTTCTGAGGGTACAGGACTTGGACATGAATTTTTGCGTCACGTTGAAAGATGCCGTTTTTTGATACATCTTGTTGATTTGACAGCAGAAAATCCTTTGGATAACTACAGAATAATCAATGAAGAACTTAAAAAACATTCTGAATCGCTTTCTAAAGTTTATCAGGTTATTGCCTTGAACAAAATTGATTCGGTTGATGAAGAACTTCGTCAAGAATATTTGAAAGAATTTAAAAAATATTCTGAAGATGTCTTTTTGATTTCTGCGGCAACTAGAGAAAATTTAAAAGAGTTTATGTATTTTGTTGCTCAAAAAGTTGATGAGATACCAAAACCAGTTATTGTTGTGGATGTTGAAGAAGATGATGGTGCCTATGACAATGATGATAGTTCATATAGCGTTTATAAAGTAGATAAACACTCATATGTGGTTGAAGGTGGGAAAATATTTAGACTTGCAAATGTAACAGATGGAAGAAATACTGAACAATTGTACAGATTTCAAAATATATTAAAAGCAATGGGCGTATTTGATGCTTTAAAAGCGGCAGGAGTTCAAGAAGGTGATACTGTAAAAATAGGACACCTTGAATTTGATTATTTGTTCTAATTTACGTGTTCTGCTTTTTTATCTGCTTTTATAATGTGGATATTTCTTGTTTCTGAGAGCTCTTGTCTTGCAGCGGCTAATTTTTCTTTTATTTCCTTATTGATACTGCCGGAAGAAATAAGTCTGTCTATAAAATTATTGTTTAATTTAACTGCTTTTGGAAGTGCACCAATCTCATCAAGAATATCTTTTATTTCTACAAAATCGTATGTATAACCACGTTTTGATTGGTATGTTAGTGTTTCTCCATTTGGCGAATGAACATTTTCCCCACCTTTTTCAAAGTATAATCTAAATACAGATTTTAAATCTTGCATTTCAGATTGCATAATCTGTACTGCTTGTTGAATTCTTAAGTATCTTTCAAAAAGGTAGTCAATATTATCTAATTGTTGAACTTGCCAAGCGTACTTCTTTTCGTATAATTTTTTTAGTTCAGGATAGGCTTTTGCTAATCCTTCCGTATCTGCCATTGCTCTATGGCGAGTTGAAAATTCGACGTTAAATTTTGTCATTAAACTTTCTAATCCGCAAGATTCAAGTTCTGGATAAATTTCTTTGAACATCATTTGTGAATCTATTCTTGCGTTTGGGATAGGCTTTCCTGTTTGTCTGATGCTGGCTTCATTAATAAATGAGTAATCAAAAACAGCATTATGTGCCACAATTGGATAATCTTTTATGAAATCCAATATAAGAGGCATAACTTCTGCTTCTGTAGGTGCATCTTTTACATCTTCCTCTGTAATGCCATGAATGGCAATACTTGATTTGCGAATATGTTGTTGAGGATTGATTAAAGTTTCAAATCTATCCTTCATTTTACCATTTTCTAAACGAATTGCGGCAAATTCTACCATTCTTTCTTTTGTATAATCTAGACCAGTTGTCTCAACGTCTAAAACGATTTCAATACATTTTTTCTTCGGCACAGCCTAAATATCTCCCTTTAGAAAAATTATAACATAAACATATATGACTAGCAAAATTACTAAAATTAATATTAATCATTTATGTAGTGGTAAAAATAATATTTAAGTAGTAACATATACTATATTAGTTATCAGGTGGTTGTTGTTATGGCAAGAATAGTATTAGACAGAAATAGATGTAAAGCCTGTTACTTATGCATTGATGCATGTCCTAATAAAGTTTTATGTGTTGATGATAATGTTAATAACCTTGGTTACTATCCTGTTAAAATAGATATAGAAAAAAACTGTGTGGGTTGCGCTATGTGTGCAAGAGTTTGCCCTGACATGGCTATTGAAAAGGTTTATAAATGAAAAAAGAAAAAAAATTATTAAAAGGTAACTATGCTATTGCTCAGGCGGCAATTGAAGCAGGCTGCCAAAGTTATTTCGCATATCCGATTACTCCACAAAGTGAAATTGCTGAATATATGAGTAGTGCAATGCCAGAAAATGGAAGAGCGTACGTTGCTGCTGAAAGTGAAGTCGCTGCAATAAGTATGGTTTTAGGTGCTGGTTCTACTGGTGTTAAAACAATGACTTCATCTTCATCTTGTGCCGTTGCTCTTATGCAAGAGGGATTATCTTTTATAGCAAGTGATGAAATTCCATGCGTACTTGTTAATGTTATGCGTGCTGGTCCTGGGCTTGGCTACATATATGCATCTCAGGGGGATTATTTTCAAACTACCAAAGGTGGTGGAAATGGCGATTATAAAATAGTTACTTATGCACCTTCAAGTGTTCAAGAATGTATTGATCTTACATATAAGTGTTTTTATGTGTCACAAAAATATAGAACTCCTGTATGCTTATTAGCAGATGGCATGCTTGCTCAAATGATGGAGCCTGCTATTGTTGGGGAATATCCTTATGAAGAAATAGATCAAACATCTTGGGCTTTAGATGGTGCTAAGAATAGAAAACCTCGTTTTATTGCTTCGCTTGATCCTGATCAGGAATCTTTAAGAAAAAGAGTTGTTAAACTTTTTGAAAAATATAAAAAAATTCTAGATGAAGAAAATATGTTCGAAAAATATGAAATAGAAGGTGCAAAACTTGTTGTTACTGCTTTTGGTAGTATTGCTAGAATTGTAAAGGCTGCCGTTAAAAAAGCAAGAAAAAATGGATTGAATGTAGGCTTGTTTAGACCTATTATGCTCAATCCGTTTCCTGAAAAAATAGTGGCAGAAATTGCACAAAAAGTTGATGGCATTTTAGATATAGAACTTAATTGTGGACAAATGCTTCAAGATATAAAATCTAGCCTTGCTGGTGTGAAAAATATTCCAGTAGAGTTTTTTGGTAGACCTGCTGGAAAAATGATGACAGTTGATGAAATATATGAACAAATAGAACATACATATAAAAAGATTGTTGAGAAAAAATATGGAACAGCTTGTATATAAAAGACCAGAATCTATAAAAGAAGATTTTAAAATTCCATTTTGTCCTGGATGTGATCATGGTGTCGCTGTTAGATTGGTGGCAGAAGTTTTGGATGAACTTGGGTTAAGAGAAAAAACAATTGGTGTTGCATCTGTAGGTTGCAGTGTTTGTTCTTATGATATTTTTAATGTTGATATTGTTGAAGCACAGCATGGTCGTTCAATGGCTGTTGCAACTGGCATTAAACGTTCAAAACCAGATAAAATAGTTTTTACTTATCAGGGTGATGGGGATTTGGCATCTATCGGTATAGCCGAAACCATCCACGCTATGGCAAGAGGTGAAAAAATTACAACGATTTGTATTAATAATACAACTTATGGCATGACTGGAGGACAAGCAGGACCTACAACATTATTAGGTCAAGTTACAACAACAACTGTTAATGGTAGAAATTCTGAAACATCTGGTTTTCCATTGAAAATATCAGAACTTTTGAAAGAAATTGATGGCGTCGCTTATGTTGCCAGAGTTTCTTTGGATTCTCCTAAATCAATTATGAACGCAAAAAAATCTATAAAAAGAGCTTTTGAAGCACAAGTTAAAGGATTAGGTACTGGGTTTGTTGAAATTTTATCAACTTGTCCTACAAATTGGAAAATGACTCCTCAGCAAGCACATGAACGTGTAAGAGGTGAAATGTCCGAAGTTTTCGTTCCTGGTGTGTATAAAGATAAAGTTAGCGAGGCAATATAATGGATTCTAACGTATTAATTGCAGGTTTTGGCGGACAAGGTATACTTTTTATGGGGCAATTATTTGCAAGTGCTTGTATGCATCAAGGTTTGAATGTTACTTGGTCTCCTGCTTATGGGGCTGAAATGAGAGGTGGTACTGTTAACTGTACTGTCTGTTTGTCAGATGATGAAGTTGCTTGCGCATTTGTTGATGAACCTCAAAATGTTATTGCTTTAAATGCTTCTTCTTTTGAAAAATTTGAGAAAAAAATAAAAGCTGGTGGAACAATTATTGTTAATTCTTCCCTAGTAAAATCTTTGCCATCAAGAGATGATATTACATATAAATTTGCGCCTATGACTGAAATTGCTCGTAGCGTTGGTAATGAAAAAATGGCAAATATTGTTTCTTTAGGTGTATTTATAAAAATCTTACCTTTCGTTGAAAAAGAAAGTATCATAAACGAGATGAAAACGATTTTAACAGGTAAAAAAGCCCCATTGCTCGATGGTAATATTAAAGCATTAAATGAAGGCTATAACGCAGTTAACTAGAGAATCTGTTTTTTTATCCAAATACGTATTATTCCTTCATCGTAACTTTCAACTCCGCAACAAAAGCCTTTAGGTTTTTTACGCTTTGCACAATTATATATACTTCGAGTTTGTTCCCCAAGTTCTATATGCTCTACAAAAAATACGCAAAAAAAAAGGAACTTTTTATGGTTCCTCTGAAATCTGTTTCAATTTCCTCGTGTGTTAGTAAAAGGTAGTAAGTAAGGTAAGTATGAATATAAAATCTTGTTTAATTGG
>JAFQOI010000118.1 GCA_017403285.1 bacterium | reverse complement strand
TCCCATCCCCGTAACAACTACTCGTCTTTTTGACATCTATCCTCCAGACAGGCAATTATTATGCCTAATATTTAAAATAGTATCTTTAAAGGGGAGGAAAAGCAATATTTTTGATTTCTTTTGGGAAAATTTTAACAATTTGACTTTCTTTTAAATTTAATTCTATAGTTTGTTTCTTTTCTGAATTGTTGAATATTCTTAGATTTATGCCATTGCTCTTTGTTTGTATAGATGTTACTCTTATATTTTTGTTGTTAAAGTTAATAAATTGAGTATCTTTTATATCTGTAAACAAAGGAATAACAGGAGTGTAATAGTTATCAGCTAATTTATAAAAGTCTTTTTCTTCTTGAGAAAAGGCAATGGCAAAATTAGCCCAATTATATTCTAAACATTGTAATTTTTCTGCAACAAGAGGTGGTCCTGCTGGTGTGCCTCTTGCTGGATTTTGCGGATTTGAAATAATTCCAGTTGCTCTTAAAATAGTTAATTTTAGTGTGTTTTTATTTATTTCATATTCGCAATTACCCTTTGTTATTAATAACATATTTTGTGTTTGTACAAATCTTTGCATTGGCGCAGTATTTGTTTTTATTTCTTTGCCTTTGCTTGCAGGGATTTGTTTATATATGTCGAAATCAGGGTTGAAAGTACGTTCAACTGTTCCATATAGGTCTTCACTTATTGTTTTTGTTATTTTTTCTTTTAAGTTAAATCCTACTTGAAGTATATGATTTTTGCTTTTGTTTTCCCATTTTGCTTCAAATTCAATGTGTTTTTCACTATTGTACAATATTGCATCAAAGGTTAAGTAATGGGTGATTTCTTTCTTTGTTCTTCCTTTTTTTGTTGATAATTTAGGTATTCTAATTTTGTATTTAAGACTTAAAATGGCACGTTGATTGTTATTTTCTTTTAATTTAAATGACGAAAGTTTTGCTATTATCGCCTCATCATTTTTTAATGGCCCAAAATTATAACTGTCGCCAATATCAGCTCTATCTGTTATTGTTATAAAGTCTGTATATTTTTCATTTCTCTTTTTATCAGTAACAATTATTTTGTTATTTTTTACTTCAAATTTAATAAATTCATTTTCTATAGAAGTATTTGATGTTTTTATAGTTTGTTTTTCGTTGATATTATCTTTTATTATTTTGGTAATTGAAAATGGTTTTAGATTTTTTACATCAATTATGTATTCATTAATATTTGTTATATCTTCTGTGATTGGTATTTCATTAATGTTATAAAGTTTTTTGTCTGTAAAACCTTTTCTAGATGAAATTTTGACGGCATTCATCCACTTTGGAAGTTTTTTTTCTGTTGTGATTTTGATTTTGCCACAATATTCATTATTAGATAAGTTTATTATGGATAAATCACCATTTTGTGTAGATAGATCTCTTATTGTTCTTTTTATAATGCCATTTGAAACAGCATTTGTTTTTTGAAATCTTTGTAGAATTTCATTTTGAACTTCATCTATATTGCAACTATAAATACTATCATGAGCTTGGTTTTTAATTAATGTTTTATATGCATATTCAATTTCTGGTTGTTTGTTTTTAGTTCTAAAATAGTATGTTGAAAGTGCTTGAAGTGGTTCTGCAATATTTGTTAAAAGCCATTGGGCTTTTGCATTTTTTTGTTTTGTTTTGATTAGTGATGAATAAACACCGGAAAGGATGAATGTTAATTCATTATCTAAAAATTCACCGGAATATTTTTGCTTAGGCTTACTTTTTTCAAAATATTCAAATGGAGTAGAAATTTTAATTTCATAATCTTTGTATATTTTATTTAATTCAGAAATTTGTTGTTTTAAATTTTTTGCTATTGCTAAATGGTCTGCTCCAATAGGCAAAAGTATATAGTTGTCACTTTTTTGGGCTATTTTGTCAATATATTTTTTTAAAAATTCAGACTTCTTTTTTATATTTATATTTTCTGCATTTAAAAAATCTTGAAAATAACCTTGTACAAGATTTGTTGCTTTTATGTCATCCCAGTAAAAATCCGCTTTTATATTTGCTCCCAGCCCTCGCCATAAGCATACTTTGTCTATACCATGGGCTTTTAGAATATATGGGACGCACTTGCTATGTCCAAATGTATCTGACAAATAACCTATAAAATCAGTTTCTCCAAGTTCTTTTGATTTTTTTATCCCTATTTCAAAATTTTTGTATAGGCATTCACCTGAAACTAAAAAACTATCGCTGCTACAGTAGAAAGCGCCAATTCTTAATTTTTTTTCTTCTATTAAATTTTTTATTATTTCAGTTTTTTCTGGGTGGATTTCCAAATAATCCTCAAGAGCAGCGGTTTGCCCATCAAAATAAAAATAAGGTATTTCTCCTGCTTTAAGCATTGCAATTATTTCATCAAAAACTTCAATTAGCCTGAGTCTGAATTCTTCAAACTCTCTATACCACTCTCTGTCCCAGTGCGTATGAATGTATGCAATAATTTTTTTCATAAATTGATTTTAATATTTTTTTGCAAATATCTCAAATAAATTTTTTAATTCTTTATAATAGCCAGATTCTAATAATTCATTAAATCTTTTGACAGTTATAGGTGCAATGGTTGAAATTGTTTCTGGTGTTGAGAAATAGCCCTGAACAAATCTTGCAAATAGTTCGGTTGGTTTTTCATAGTATTTGTTAAGTTTGTTCATTCTTCTCGCTAATTTTAGTTGTTTCCTTTGCAAAGAGCATAATCTAATGTATATTTGAAATGCTTTTGGCATATCGGGAAAATCTTTTTCCAAATTTTTTATAGATAAAACGACTTCTTTTTTGAAAAATAAACCTTTTGAAATCCTTACAGCATCATATTTTACAAGATATTTTGCATCTGAATTTTTAATGTATTTTTCAAATTCAGGAAACTTTTTTGAACGTAAAAAATTAGGATAATCACGCTTTATAGCATTTTGCATTCTTTTTATTGTTTTTGATGCATCATCTTTTGCATCTGAAAAAACTTGTAGGCGGGAATTTTTATCAATTAAATTTGTTATATTAATTAGTTCTTTTTTTATGGAAGAAGTGCT
The DNA here is from genome assembly GCA_017403285.1 of bacterium. GTDB lineage: Bacteria > Cyanobacteriota > Vampirovibrionia > Gastranaerophilales > Gastranaerophilaceae > Avigastranaerophilus. The sequence continues at coordinate 51,822 of JAFQOI010000118.1, read as the reverse complement.
TGTTGTGTCAAAAAGTGTTTCAATACTTCCTCCATTTTTAATAAAATCTTTATCAATTTTATAGTGAATGTGGTGAGCAAATTCATGCACTAAAACTTCAATTGCCTTATCGTCTTTTATTCCTCTTGCAATATCAATCCTGTTTTTTTGATAAAGCCCTTGGTTACCTCTGGCTTTAGTATTTGTTTTAACTTCAATTCCGACGGATTTTAAAAATTCTATGACATTTCTTTTGTTTAATGGTTTTGATTTGTCATAGTACATTTTTACAGTATATTCAGGTTCTTTTTTCTTTAATCCAAAAATAATTTTTATTCCTCTGTTTGTTCATTAATCCAGTCTAAATACTCTTTACTTCCAGATATTACTGGAGTGACAATGATTTCAGGCGTATCATAGCTATGAAGTTTTTTTATTGCTTCTTCAACTTTATCATATAACTCAATTTTAGTCTTCATAATTATTAAAACTTCATTGTCTTGATTTAATTTGCCATCCCAATTGTATATAGAGGTGATATTTTCAATGATATTAGCGCAAGCAATAAGTTTGTTTTCTACTAAAAATCTTGAAATTTTAACCGCTTCTTCTTTATTTGAAGCAGTGGATTTTACAATGCAATATTTCATATTAAAAAATCTTTCCAGGGTTAAGTATATTCTTTGGGTCAAAAACTTTTTTAAGGGATTTCATATAGTTAAGCGCTGTAGCATCAATTGCTTTATCGATATAGTAAGATTTTTCGCATCCAATGCCGTGTTCTCCAGATAATCTTCCATTTAAAGATAAAGCGAGGTCAAAAAGTTCAGTTTTGGCTTTTTTAAAGTTATTTAGTTCGTCTTGATTTCTTAAATCTAGCGCAATGTTAGGATGAATGTTCCCATCTCCAATATGTCCCATAATACAGGTTTTTAGATTGTATTTGTCGCAAATCGCTCTTATTCCTTTTACAAGAGGAACTATGTTTTCTCGAGGAACAACTACATCTTCTGTAACAACATTTGGAGCTAATTTGGCTGTTGCACCAAAAGAAGAACGTCTAGAAATCCATATTTTATTTGATTCTTCCGTTGTTTCTGCCTTTTGTATAAATGCAGAATGATTTTTTTCACATATCTCTATTATTTTTTTATATTGATTGTCCAAATTTGCTTTAAAACCATCAATTTCAATTAGCAAAGCGGCTTCTTTATCAGTTAAAAGTCCAGATGGATAAAAACTTTCAATTGTTTGTAGAGTATTTTTATCAAGTAAATCAATAACAGATGGCGTTATTAAATTGGAAATAATCTCATTAACTGTTGTAGAAGTATCTTCTAAACTATCAAAATAAGCGAGCATTGTTCTTTTTGCCTCTGGTTTTGGGATTAATCTTATAGTTGCTCTTGTTACAATGCCCAAAGTTCCTTCTGAACCAACAAATAATTGAGTGAGGTTGTAGCCAGTAACATCTTTAGAACAGGGTGATCCTGTATGCATAATTGTTCCATCTGCAGTTACAACTTCTAAATCTATGATAAAATCTTTTGTTGAACCATATTTAAATGTATGTGGACCACCAGAAGAAAGACCAATGCTACCACCAATCATAGAAACTTTCAAATTGGATGGATCTGGAGGATAAAATAAGTTTTCTTTTTCTACGGCATTTTGTAGGTCTTCAACTACAACACCTGGCTCAACTATGCAGTATAAATTATTTTTGTTAATTTCTATGATTTTGTTCATTCTTGAAAAATCAAGAATTATTCCGCCGTGTTTTGGGATGCAGGCACCGCAAAGGTTTGTTCCTGCTGCTCTTGCTATAACTGGAGTTATAGTAGAAAACGCATATTGCATTATTTTGCTAACTTGTTGAGTGTTTTGTGGAAAAACAATAACATCAGCTTTTTCTCTAAGATTGGTGATGTTTGTTGAATCGGTTGAGTATGTGCATATTTCATCATCGGCAAAAAGAACATTTTTTTTGCCTGAAATTAATTGCATATTTTTTATTAATTCCGATTTTGACATTTTTCCCTCAATGAAAATTATAAGATAAAACTATTTTTTATGACACATTTAATTTGAAGTTATAATTGTTTTTTTAATTGCTTTCATTTGCTATTTAATTACTGATGATAAATTTTAAAAATACTTGTTTAATAAAAATGTAAGAAAATTCGGGTGAATTCAATGCTAAAAAATATGAAACATTTTTTGCTAATTATAGGATGTAGTGCGTATTTGCTTATTAGTTCATCTATTAATAATACGGTTTATTCAAAGGATGTTGAATATAAAGGTGAAGAATTCATTAATGTGACAGTTTATGAAAAGATAAACCCCTCAATCGTTTTGGTAGAAGCACAAATGGCCGATGGGCTATCATCTGGTACGGGGTGTGTCATCAATAAGAGCGGAATAATTTTAACGAGTTCACATGTCGTCGAAAACTCTACATATATTGAGGTAACGACTTCAGATGGGGAGATATATAAAGCAGAAATTCTTGACAAAGAAGACAAACAAGGAGATTTGGCACTACTAAAAATAGAGCCAAAACATCCTTTGCCTACAATAAAATTTGCTGATTCATCACTTGTAAAAGTAGGGCAAAAGGTCTTAGCGATTGGTAATCCCTTTGGCTTTAATGGGACACTTACAACAGGGATTGTATCAAGGATTGACAATGAAAGAAATAAAATTCAAACAGATGCCGCTATAAATCCAGGGTCATCTGGTGGTCCAATATTAAACATAAAAGGGGAAGTTATTGGGATTAGTCAATCTATATTTAATCCTGATAACAATAAATCTAATATTGGTATTGGATTCGCTGTACCTGCAAATGAAGTAAAAAAACTTGTGAATGGATATCTAAAATAAAAAACACCTCTTATTGAGGTGTTTTTTGTCCTTGCTTTCCTTTTATGTCTAGTGCTGCGTTATGAGCAAGCAAGTAAACACTACAGGTTTTGTAATTTTTCATATACCAAGCGCAATTTTCTTGTGCACATACTATTGGATATTCGTTCCCCGAACTCATTATCGGGCAAATAGGAATTTGACTGCTCACTATGTCCTCCTTTTATTTTGATGCAACTGCATCAGCTTTTTTTATTAAATTACAGTTTTCGCTTCTTCTTTTTTCTTCGTTTTTATATATTCTTGTTCTGTTAATTACCTCATCAAAGTCTATTTTGTGTGCATCAAAGTCAGGACCATCAATACAGGCAAATTTAACTTCTCCTCCGACTGTAACTCTGCAAGCCCCGCACATGCCCGTTCCATCAATCATAATAGGGTTCATGCTTGCTTCAGTTTTAATTTCTTTTTCTCTTGTAAGATCTGCAACTGCTCTCATCATTGGCATTGGACCAACTGCTATAACATAGTTAATAGTTTCTTTTTCCATTATTTCTGCTAATACTTCTGTAACAAAACCTTTGTGACCTAAAGAACCATCATCAGTTGCAATATTTAATTCGGTACATGCTTTTGCCATCTTATCTTTCCAGAATAATAAATCTTTGTTTCTTGCACCCATAATCATGTGAACTTTATTCCCTGCTTCATGGAAAGCTTTAGAAATCAAATAGCAAGGTGCCGCACCATATCCACCAGCAACACAAACAACTGTTCCATAATTTTTAATTTCAGTTGCTTTTCCTAAAGGTCCAACAACATCAGGAATTTCATCACCTACCTCAAGCATTGCTAGTTTCTTTGTAGAATAACCAACAGCCATAAAGACAACAGTTAATATACCTTTCTCTCTGTCAATATCAGCGATAGTAATTGGAACTCTTTCACCTTGTTCTTCAACTCTAAAAATAATAAATTGTCCTGCTTGTGCATTTCTCGTAACATAAGGTGCATCTATTTTTAATTCATATTGATTTGGACATAATTCAATTTTTTCTAATATTTTATAACCCATGGATTTTTGACCTTTTTATATGACTTTTTATAAATTATAGCATAAAATAAAGACCGCAAAAGCGGTCTTGGTAAAAATAACAAACAATAACTTTATAAGATAAATTAAATTGGGGACAAATTATGCTAAGGTTGAATTGATATATGTAATAGCAATTCCATCTGCTGCTTCTTCAGTCAAATCAGGAAATTCGCTGATTGCTGCGGCTGAAATTTCAGTAAAATCTTTTTCAAAATCTTTCATTGATCCTGCAATACGGCTTGCTTGTTCAGGTGTAACATATTTTGAAACATCCACAGTTCTTTTAGCTTTTGCTGGAACTAAATCTGCATTTTGTGCTGCCAAAAATCCGAGCACTTCATTTGAGTTAACGGCTGATTTAGACTCTGGCTGAACATCGCTTTTTTCAGGATTTTTTACAATCTCTTGTTTATCTTCCTTCTTTACAGTTAGCCCATTTGCAAGCCCTAAATAAATAGGATTAATATTGTTCATCTTTTCCTCCTTATTGTTTGTTACACACATACCATCGACATGTTTTTAATGAACTTTAGGGAAAAGTAATCTTTTTTATTTATTTTGTAACATTTGTTTACAATGATACTGAAAAATATGATTTTAACAATCTTTTTATAAATAAAAAAGGATTTTAGATATTTCTAAAATCCTTTTTTAAATGGTTGCGGAGACAGGATTTGAACCTATGACCTCCGGGTTATGAGCCCGACGAGCTACCTGGCTGCTCTACTCCGCGTTATCTCTTTCTTAAAGTGAACGACTGATATTTATATTATGTTTGCTGAATTTAAAAAATCAAGTATTTAGTATTTACAACGAAAAAGAGAACTTATGTTCTCTTTTTCGTTGCTTTAATTCTTTAATCTTCAGTTGATTCTTCTTCTTTTTCTTCGTCTTCTTCTTTTATTTCATCCTCAGATTCTTCTTCGTTTTCATCTTCGGTTTCTTCTTTTTCTTCAACTATTTCGTATTCTGCTTCCTCAATTATTTCTTCTTCAGTTTCATCATCATCATCAGATTCTTTGGCTTTTTCTTCTTCTTGAAGTTGTTTTCTTAATTCTTCCAACTCTTCTTCTGTTTTTGCTCTGACAATAGGTATGTTAAGCATCAAAGCAGCAGCATCGCCTTCGTTAGTCAAATCAATTTCAAGTTTTTCTTTATCGATTACAACATATTTTGAAAAGACATTAATAAGTTCTTCTCTCATTTTATTCATAATTAATGGGTCAAGTTTTGTTCTATCGTGCATCAATATAACTTGAAGTCTATCAACTGCGCAACCACTTGTATTTTCAGATTTGTCACGTTGAAAAATTTCCATTATTTTATTGTATAAATCAGTAAAAAGTGTTTTCATCTATTGCTCCTTTCCCTGTTTATTTAATCCAGAAAAGAATTTTTTTAGTTTATCTACTATTCCTTTTGGTTCATCAAGGTCTAAGAAAGGAACGTCTTCGCCGTTAATTCTTTTTGCAACATTTAAGTATGCACGACCAGCAAGTGATTTTTCGTTATTTACAATAGGTTCACCCCTGTTTGTTGAAGTTATTATGCCTGTATCTTCTGGAATAACACCAATTTTTTCACAAGATAAAATGTTTTCAACATCTTCAACGCTCATCATGTCGTTAGACTTAATCATACTTGGTCTTACACGGTTGATTAAAAGCTTATAACTTTCCACGCCTTCTGCTGCTTCAAGTAAACCAATAATTCTATCAGCATCACGCACAGCAGACATTTCAGGTGTCGTAACAACTATTGCTTCTGAAGCGCCTGCGATTGCTGTTTGAAATCCTTGTTCAATACCTGCGGGGCAATCAACTAAAATATAGTCATAATCTTTCTTTAGTTTTTCTGTTATTTTCTTAAGTTGTTCTGCATTAACAGAAGATTTGTCTCTAGTTTGTGCAGCGGCAAGAAGACATAAATTAGGGTTTTTCTTATCTTTTACCAATGCTTGTTTTAATTTGCAACGTTCTTCAACAACATCAACTAAAGTGTAAACAATTCTGTTTTCAAGTCCTAGAAGTAAATCTAAATTTCTTAATCCGATGTCTGTATCAACAAGAACAACGCTATGTCCGCTTTTTGCGAGTGCAGTACCAATATTGGCACTTGTAGTAGTTTTTCCTACCCCGCCTTTACCGGATGTTATAACTATAACTCTCCCTGTCATCTAATCCGCTCCTTAATCGTTTATCTTAAATACTACTATTTCATTGTTTACTATTCGCGCTTCTTCTGGCGTGAAAGAATTTGTTTTTTCAGCAAATATTGTTTCTATAGAATCTGGCCTTCTTGAATAACAATTTGCTATTCTTAATTGAATTGCATTCATCTTTAGTGCACGAATTCTTGCTTTTTGGTTGCCACCTGCACCAGCATGAGCAATTCCGCTTAAAACACCCCATACGGTTATATCACCTAATGCGGTTATTTCGCAACCAGGATGACAATCTCCAACTATAACAACGTTCCCTTCGTAGTTTATTACCTGTCCTGAACGTATTGTTTGTTTTATGTATTTTGTTGAGAATGATTCGAGTTCAATATCTTCTTTTGTATATTCTTGTTCTGGAACAATAATGTCAGTTAATGCTTCTCTTTCTTCATAAAGAGATTGAGTTGCTTCCATTTCTAAGAACGTATTTTGTGCTGGTGATGATGAAAAAATTGCATCAAGTTCATCAAAAACTTCTTTTGGCTCTTCTTTCTTTTCTTCGTCAGGCTGTTCTTGCGTAATGCATTCATTAGAAACCACTTCTTGTTCCATTTGTGGCTCTTTATCTACTTCTTCTTGAACTTCTATTTGTTCAATTATTTCGTGCTCTGTTTTTTCAGTTTTTTCTTCAATTGTATTTTCTTGTGCTTCTTTAAATTCTTCCGCAGTTTTGTACGTCATTTCAGGGGTAACATCAATTGAGTTTTCAGCAGATATATTTGAAACAATAATTCCCAAAGAAAGAGCAACTTTTTCTGTTTCTACAGATTTTGTATCTATGCTGGAAAGAGTTGATTCAATACTGTTTACAAGTGACTTTATACTTAGTAACTGTGCTTGGTTTAAATCAATATTACCTAATTTTAAGCAAATTCTTTTGTTTTTCGCTTCTTCGTTATCAAGAATGGAACTCAATTCAAAAATTATTTCAGGTGCAGTATTGATATTCCCTAAATCTACAACGTATAAGTTTTCCTCAAATTGTTCCATATCCTGCTCTTTTCGTATATCCCTGTAATTATTAAACCACCCAGTACATGGATAAGAATATAATAACTTGAGCATGATTTCAAATAATTACTAATTTTATGTATACTTTTTTTACTAAAATGTTATTTCACTTATTTCTGATAATTTAATGTTTGGTTACAAAATGATTTCTATTTGTAAAAATAAGGGAACTTGCTTAAGAAAAATTTGTCCTTATAGAATAAATGGGTAATAATAAGTGTATAGAAATTGTTGGGAATTTATGAAAATAAAAAAAATAATAATCTGTCTTTTAGCGATAATATTTGTCCAAAATTATTCTTATTCGGAGGAGTTTTATGGACTTGATGAAAACAAGTTAAATGTTTCAAAACAAGAGGCAGGCATGAGTGTAAACAAGCCTGAATTTGATACTGATTCTTATGCAAAAAAATATAAAAAAATCACAAAAGATGGCGCAATTATGCAGGCGATGGAACTTATGAATACGGAAAATATTTCAAAGTATTCTTATAAAGCGTTAATGGGAAACAATTTAAGTGAGAAACCTTTTAAAATAGAATTTAGAAATTTGTCCGAAATAAATCCTGAATATGCTAGTTTTGATGCATTTGGATGGGAAAAGAAAAACAGGTTGTATATTTACATTAATGAAAAGCATAGAAATGCTCCACCAGAGGCAATTGCGGCATTATTAACACACGAAGCAGTTCATCAAGATAAATTTGCTTCTCTGAATGAGGAAACATATGCTTGGACTCTAGAAGCAGCCACATGGATGAAACTAACAGAAAAAAATCCTACTGCTTTAAAAGACCCATCTCCGCTCGTTACGAGGGAAAATATGTTGCAAAAGCTTTTTGAAAAAGGTGATTATACTAATAAATATATAAAGAAAGCAGTTTATACTAACCCTGGATACAAAAAACTACCCACTCGTTCTCCTGGTTTTGAGGATGAAGACCTCTAATTTTTAGTACTTTTTGCTTTTGGTAAATTTTTGTTACATACTGGCAAATTTTTATGTTTAGGCTATTTATAAGAGTGGTCTTAGTTAGGAGTATGTGCATGAAAGTTTCAAATATATCACCTTCTGTTTCTTTCGGAAGAGCGTTATCAACAAGAGAGCAAAAAGAGTATGAAAAGGTACAAAAACAAGCAAGGCAAGAATTAAATCTTGATAAAACTGCTGCTACAATTTTTGATTTTAGTGTTCCTTCTTCGCAAAATGATACAGGAATAGGAACCTCTTTCTCACAAGATGCACAATTATTAGCAGGCTTTTTAAAGTCAATGTGCGGGGTGAATGCAATCCAACTGCAACCTCAAGGTGAAATTTCAAATTATGTTCGTTCTCCATATTCCTCAACTGGATTTTCTTTAGGTATGCACATAATTGATTTAAATAAATTGCAAGAGGATAGTTATGGAAATCTTTTAACGGCACAAGATTTAAATTCGGCATACACAAAAAGAGTAAAAGACCATGACAATGTAAACTATGAGAATATTTTTGCTGAAGACGGACAAAAGGCAATGTTGAAGAAAGCGTATAAACGTTTTAAAGCGCTTGATTCTTCATCTCCTTTAGTAAAAAGTTTCAATAAATTCCAAAATGAGAATTCATATTGGCTTGATAGAGATGCGCTTTTTGAAGCAGCAGCTGTTGCTAATGGTTCAAAGGATATGAGAACTTGGTCTCATAGAGATAAGAATGTATATGCAACTAAAGAAGGAGATAAATCACGAATTGCTGAACTTTACAAAGTGAGAGATAATGAAGGCGATAATGTCGTAGATTTTGAAAAATTTGTTCAATTTATTGCGGATAAACAACAAACTGAATCAAAAAAAGAATTTAATAAACAAGGCATTGATATTTATGGTGATTGCCAAATTGGTTTTTCACAAAAAGATGTTTGGACGCATAAATCAGCATTCTATGATAACTATGAATTTGGTTGCGAATTGGGCGATGGCAATATCACTTGTTGGTCTCCAGCATTAAATTTTGACAAAATTCACTCTGAAGCAGGAGAGCTTTTATATCAAAAATTCAATGTATTCTTCAAAAGATACAATGGTGTGAGAGTTGATGCGGCATGGCAATTGATGAAACCTTTAATTGCAGAACCTCGTAAAAATGGGGATGGTTCTGATGTGTTTGATTCTAATGGTAATAAATTAGGACGCAGAATTGACCGTCAGCCAACAATTCCTAATAATGGACAATACATAATTAAGGACATAATTCTAAAAGCGGCTAGAGACAACAATGTTTCCCCTGATAAAGTTTTCCTTGAACTTTTAGGTGGTGCTTCTTATGATTCTTTAGATGCAGTAAAAGGACTTGGAACAACATTAATTCACATTACAAGATATGCTGGTGATGAGTGGGGTAGAGTTAAACATTATGAAACTCAAAACTCACCTAACAAGTATCAAAATATGAGACCTGGTGATTATATTATTGGACCTGGTTCACATGATGATGATAGTTTAATAAAACAGTTAAAGGATAATCCTGGTCGTGCAAGATTTTTTGCTCAAGATATGAGATTAAATCAACACGAATTAGAACGTTCTACTAGTAAATTAGCAGATGCTGCTTTTGCAGAGTTATTTACAACAAAAAATCAGTTTGCTACTCTTCCTGATATTTTAGGTTCTGAAAGAAGAATTAATCAACCTAATGTTGCAGCGGGAAACTGGTCTTATAGAGCAGCGCAAGATTATGAAAAACAATATTTTGAAAATTTATCAAATGGAAAAGGATTGAATGCCCCAGATGCAATGAGTAAAGCAATTAAAGCAAAACTTCATTCAGGACATTCCCCATTAACAGATAAACTTGACTATTTTGCTTCTATCCTTAGAGAAAAAGGACCATTTACGAGAGCAGAAGCCGATAGAATATATGGTTAAAAGTTTAAGAGAAAGAGCCGGTTTTATACCGGCTCTTTCTCTTATTCTCTTTATATTTTCTTAACAACATGGCGGTTGACATGCCCTACGTTTCGTGGTTTTATTTAAATAGAGATTTTAATCACGAAAAGGAAACCGAACATTATGACAACAAAAAGTTCAAAAATTGTTGAAGAACTTGAAAAAGCTTACAACAATTCTGATGTTGTAGAAACATTGGAACAACTAGAAACATTAATTGCAAGGGTAGAAAAAGCACAAAAAGAATTTGAAACTTTTTCTCAGGAACAAGTTGATGCTATTTTCAAAGCTGCTGCAACTGCTGCAGATAAAGCACGTATTCCTCTTGCTAGAATGGCTGTTGAAGAAACAGGTATGGGGGTATTAGAAGATAAAATCATTAAAAATCATTATGCTTCTGAATATATTTACAATAAACATAAAGATGCTAAAACTTGTGGAATAATAAGAGAAGATAAAGCAAATGGTATTAAAATAGTAGCAGAACCTCTAGGTGTTATTGCTGGTGTTATTCCAACAACTAACCCAACATCAACTGCTATATTTAAAGCATTAATTGCATTAAAAACTAGAAATGGTATCATTTTTTCTCCTCACCCACGAGCAAAAAGATGTACTATTGCAGCGGCAAAATTAGTTTTAGATGCGGCAGTAAAAGCTGGTGCTCCAAGAGACATTATTGGTTGGATTGATGTTCCTTCTTTAGAACTCACAAATGGTTTAATGACATCTCCATCAATTGACTGTATTTTAGCGACTGGTGGTCCTGGAATGGTTAAGGCTGCATATTCATCAGGCAATCCTGCTTTAGGCGTTGGTCCTGGTAATACTCCTGCGGTTATTGATGAAACTGCTGATATTAAGATGGCAGTATCTTCAATATTAATGTCAAAAACATTCGACAATGGTATGATTTGTGCATCTGAACAATCAGTTATTGTTGTTGAAAGTATATATGAAGATGTTAAAAAAGAATTTGCATTAAGAGGTGCTCACTTGGTAAGTGCTGATGAACAACAAAAATTAATTGACTTGCCATTTATTGACCCAAAACGAGGAACTGCACATCCAAACATTGTTGGGCAATCTGCATATAAAATTGCTCAATTAGCAGGTTTCGAAGTTCCAGAAAGTGCAAAAATATTATTGGCAGAAAGAGACGTTGTTGATTGGGAAGATCCATTCTCTAGAGAAAAATTATCACCAATTTTAACTATGTATAAAGCACAAAATTATGAAGAAGCTGCTGAAAAAGCATATGAACTTGTTCTAAAAGGTGGAGCAGGTCATACAGCGGTTCTTTATACGGATGAACGTACTTCTGAAAGAATTGACCACTATGCAGAAAAAATGCCAACTTGCAGAGTATTAGTTAATTCTCCATCATCTCAAGGCGGTATTGGTGACTTATACAACTTTAAATTAGAACCGTCTTTAACTCTTGGCTGCGGTTCTTGGGGCAAAAATGCTGTCTCAGGTAACGTAGGCGTTGAAAACTTATTGAACTACAAGACCGTTGCTGAAAGGAGAGAAAATATGTTATGGTTCAAGGTTCCTTCTAAAATTTATTTCAAAAGAGGTGCTACAGATTTAGCTCTTAGAGAATTAGCAGGCAAAAAACGTGCATTTATCGTAACTGACAGATTCTTATTTAATTCTGGCGCCGTTGATAGTATTACAAAAGTTTTAGATGAAATCGGTATTGAGCATGAAGTATTCTTTGATGTTAAACCAGACCCAACAATATCTACAATAAATCAAGCAATGACAGTTTTAAGACCATTTGAACCAGATGTAATTATTGCTTTAGGTGGTGGTTCTCCAATGGACGCTGCTAAAATTATGTGGTTAATGTATGAACAACCTGATACAAATTTTGAAGATATTGCAATGAGATTTATGGATATCAGAAAAAGAATTTGCCAACTTCCAGAATTGGGCAAAAAGTCAATTATGGTTGCTATTCCAACAACATCAGGTACAGGTTCTGAAGTTACACCATTTTCAATTATTACAGATGATGAAACTCAAGTTAAATACGCAATTGCTGATTATGCATTGACTCCAAATATGGCAATTGTAGACCCTAACTTTGTGGATAGCATGCCAAAAGGTTTGACTTCTGCATCAGGTATTGACGCATTAGTTCACTCAATTGAAGCATATGTTTCTTGTATGGCTACTAACTTTACTAATTCAAACGCTTTAGAAGCAATAAAATTAGTATTTAAGTATCTAGAAAGATCATATAACAATGGTGCATCTGACCCTATAGCAAGAGAAAAAATGCATTATGCTGCTACTATAGCAGGTATGGCATTCTCTAACTCTTTCTTAGGATTATGCCATTCAATGGCCCATAAACTTGGTGCTATGTATCATGTTCCTCATGGTGTAGCAAATGCATTATTAATAAGACAAATTATGAAATTTAATGCAGTTGACGCGCCTAAGAAACAAGCTACATTCCCACAATATAAATATCCAAATACTAAAGTTAAATTTGGTCAAATCGCTGATGAAATTGGCTTAGGTGGCAAGGATGATGATGAAAAAGTTCAACTGTTAATTGATGCAGTTGATAAATTAATGAAAGCACTCAACCTTCCAAACTCAATTAAAGAATTTGGTGTTGATGAGCAAACATTTATGGATAACTTAGATGAATTAGTTGAATTGGCATACGATGACCAATGTACAGGTGCAAATCCAGTATATCCATTGTTGTCAGATATTAAACAACTATACATTGATGCTTATAACGGTGTAGTGTAGTTATATAACTTTTAGAGCGGAACAATAAAATGTTCCGCTCATTTTTTAAGGTTTTGGTTTTATGATTAAAAATATATCGGATAAAGTAATTAATAGATTGACTTTGTATCATAGTATTTTGTCAGATTATATTGAAAAGGATATTGAATATATTTCAAGTCCTCAAATTGCCAATCTGTTACATGTTGATAATACTCAAGTAAGAAAAGACATTGCACTACTTGGGTATAAAGGAAAGTGTAAAGTTGGTTATAAAGTTGATGATTTGAAACTTTTGATTGAAGAAACTCTTAAATTTAAAACAGTAAAAAATGCTTTTATTATCGGTGCGGGGAATTTGGGTATGGCACTTGCGAAATATGATAATTTTGAAGCATACGGTTTTAATATTGCTGCTTTATTTGATAATGATCCTTTGAAAATCGGGATAAAAGTAAACGAAAAAGAAGTCCATCATCTGAAAGAATTGCCAAAACTTACGAATAAATATAATGTCAAAATTGCTATTTTGACTGTTCCAAGAATATATGCGCAAGAAGTTACTGATTTCCTTGTAAAATCTGGAATTAAATATATATGGAATTTCAGTCCAGTTGTTTTAAATGTTCCAAATGAAATACAAATTTGGAATGAAAATTTGATTGGAAATTTTTTACAGTTTACAGTAAACCACGAAGTATAAAAAATTATCCCCCTATGTATTTGTATATTCTATGTCCCTCTAGCGGTTCTATTGTGTCGCCTGTCGTGTAGATGAGTTCAAAAGAATCTTTTTGAGTTTTTTCAAGAACGTGTTTTTTATCTTCTTTTACGTTGATTACATAATGGTCACGCCTGTCAGTTTCTTTTAAATAACTAACATATCCAGCCCAGCCTGCATCTGCGTAATTTGAACGAGTTACGCTATCCCATATTACATATCTTAAATTCTTTTTTCTAAACACAGAATATAATTCATGGCTTCCTTTTAGATAATAAACAAGAGCAATCATGTAAGGTTCGCTTTCGATTAACATTACTGAATCTTTAGGGTCAAGGTTGTTTTGAATAAATTCTGCCGTTTTTCTTGCTCCAGCGTATTCTCTTTTTATATCTGCAAGTGAGTATTTTACTCCATTAAATATAGTTAAACTAAAGAATATTGTTAATATTATAGTGATGGAGGTTTTTCCAAAAAATTTATATTTTGATTTAAAACAATTTTCTCTAAACAGCATCCAAACGCAAAATAGTAGGATTAAATGAGCACAAAATACGCGGTTTACATACATCAAATTATTATATGCAAATACATATATAGCGAATTGAAAACCGATACTTAGGAATGAAACAAAAAACCACTTTTTACTGTTTACAAACAAAACTATGAAACTAAATGCATACATAATAATCATTAGTACAGTTGTCAGAATATCTATAATTGAAAAGGTCAATTGTTTTGAAAAGCCCATAGCATAGTATTGTATTTGCCAACATAAATCATAGTTGAATGAACTTATAAAAAATAATATTACCATCCTAATTGCAGTATATCCAGTATCTACAAAGTTTATCTTAAAAGAAACATTACTAGATGGTGTATTACTTAATTCAAAGAAAACAAAGAAAAATCCTATGAACATTATAATAAGAGGAATAATATATGATTTTATATTTGCTATTGTTTTATTTCTAAGGTTTAGAAGAATATTTTCATAATAGAAAATTATGCCAAGTGATATAGCAAAAACAAACATTATAATATGTGTATTGGCAATACAAGCAACAGTTGTTGCATATAAGATTGGGTGTTGTTTTGATTTTGAATATAAAATAGCAGCAAGAAATACTAAAAAAGGAATTATAGAATAATTTCTTGCCAAAACTGGGAAGAAGTATAAAAATCCTGAACTTAGTACAATTGCTAATTTTAACCACATATTAAATGGCGAATAATACATAAGCATAAAAACAGCAAAACACATCGCGCCCCAGCAAATAAGTTTCATATAAATAATATCAGAGAACAGTTTTGCAAATGGCATAGTTATTAAATAGAATAATGGTGGATGACCCTCGTTCTTTAGATGTTCTATTAATCCGTCCAAAGATAAGGTTTTGCATAATTGCCAAACTTGGGCTTCATCTGCCCAGACTTCATGATGAAGAACGGTATTTAAAGTAAAAATAGCATATAATGCCGCAACAACTACCGATATTATAAATAATTTTTTGTTCATATCCACCTTTGTTTATTATATTAAAAGAGAGAACAGAAATCGTTCTCTCTTTATATTATATCTTAAACGCGTCTTTTACGAGCTGCTTCAGATTTACGTTTTTTCTTTATGCTAGGTTTTTCATAGCGTTCACGGCGTTTGATTTCAGAAAGGATTCCAGCCTTTTGTATTTTTTTCTTAAATCTTTTTAATGCGCTTTCAATACTTTCGTTATCGCCAACTCTGATTTCTGGCATTTGTTTTTCACCACCTTTAGTTTGTTTATATTTAGATACTAGCAAGAACAAAATATAATTTCAAGTATAAAAAAACCGCCTGATTTCTCAAGCGGTTCTTTTAACTGTTTGTTTATTAGTTAGGGATAACTAAATCTTGAGTTAATTCTAACCAAACATAGTCGCTGTCATCTGCTTTGTATGTTCTACCTGGAGTTGTTAAACCAGTTAATAAACCAAGACCAGCACCAACAGGAGCACCGATAGCAACACCATTGTCATAGTGGTCATGACAAGACATACCAGCGATACCAACACCAACGCCACCACCAAGAACAGCGCCACCAACTGTATAGCCTACAGGTTTTGCCCATCTGTTTTCAGTTAATACACCATTGTTGTTTAAGATATCTGCTTTGAATGGAGTTACAACGCCACATGGTAATGTCATTGTTTCAAATTCAACAGTTACTTTATCGTTTTTGTTCCACCATTTTTTAGGTTCAATAGATGTAATTCTTGATAACATTGTTGTTCCTGCAGGAATTACTAAAGTACCTTCTTTTGTGTAGATGTCTTTTTTCGCTGTGAAAGTTACTTCATCGCCAACTTGAGCATCTTTTGATGAGAAGTTTGTATAGAAGTGACCTTTAATGATGTTACCTGCTAAAACTATTTTGTTTTGGTTTGTGATTTGAACTTCATCAACTGAAGCTTTTTTTGTAACATCTAGGTGTTCAATACCTTCAAGAACTTCTTTGCTAACATATTTTTCTTGAACAGCGTTCAATTTATTTTTTAACTTATAAAGTAAAACTGCTGCTTCTGCTTTATTTAAGTTTTTGTTAGGAAGTAATTCATCAGCATTTGGATAGTTTACATAAATACCAAGGTCAATTGTTTTTGCGAATTGACGAACACCCCAAGCAGGGATATCAGCACTATCTTTGAATGCTTCTAAAGCTTTTACATCACCTTTGTAATCTTTTGTGATGTGGCTTATAACAGAAGCTGCTTCTGTTTTTGTCATAATTCTATCTGGTCTGAAAGTGTTGTCTTCATAACCATAGAATAAGCCTAATTTTGTTGTTAATAAAATATCGCCATAATCTGCTCTTGAAGAACATACGTCAGAGTATGGGTTAGAATCGCTTAATGTAGCGCTTCTGTGTCCAAGAGTTTTTAATAATGCAGAATTAAAAACTGATCTTGTTACTTCTTGTTCAGGAAGGTATGCATTCTTAACTAAAGGAAGAATGTTATCTTGAACAATTGCTGTAATTTCTGTATTTGCCCAATAATCAGCAGGAACATCACTGTAAACAGCAGCGTTTGCAGCATTAAAGGAAATCATCATGAAAAACACAGCCAAACTTGCTAAAATCTTTTTCATTAATTTTTCTCCACTTCTAAAGTAAACATAAACTAGTCAAGAAAATTATATAATAATAAAATCTTGTTTGCAATAAAAATAATAATGGTATACAAATTTTTTTTTTATATTATAATCGAAAGTATAATTTGGACTTGTAGCTCAGTTGGTAGAGCAGTTGACTCTTAATCAATTGGTCGAGAGTTCGAGTCTCTCCAAGTCCAAATTTTTTTGAGGGTGTTTTTGAAAAAATTGTTAGCATATACTCTTTCTGAAGTTTTGATAATACTTGTTGTAATTGGGGTTGTTGCTGCTACAACGATACAAGTTATTAGTGCTTCGACACAGTAATCTCATATTGTTACTTGGAAAAAAGCGTATTCTGATTTTACACTTGTTGGAAAGAAAATGGCTATGGATTTTGGCGTTGACACTTTTCAAGAATTGATATAAGAACAGCAAAGAATTGATGGAGTTTCCCCTTCTCAAGTTACAACTCAATCACTCATCAATCTATTCAATAACTATTTTGCAGTGCAAAAAGTATCTTGTAATGGTAATTGTAATGGCAAAAATGGTTGGAATTGTGCTGGGATGCTTGTTGAATCTTATACCTCTGGAAAAACAGGATACAAATATTTGAATGGAAGAGATGCTGGATATTGGGTTTTGGGGTATCATCCAACAGTATGTATTGCAACTGGTTCTTATGTGTTTGCTATGGATGCAAATACTTCTAATTATGGGCGGGTTTCTATAGACGTAAATGGACCTAAAAAACCGAATGTAATAGGTAAAGATATTTTTGTTTTGAATGTGAATAACTTGAAAAATATTGTTCCAGGAGGAGCAAAAGGTTTTTATGATGCTGCATCATATGCTTGTAGCACAAGTGCGACGTACGGTGGTCCTGCTTGTTCAAAGGATTATTTGTATAAGAAAAAATAAATATTGATTTTTGTTTTTTATATGATAGATTAAAAATATGGGCGTGTGGCGAAATTGGTAGACGCACTTGACTTAGGATCAAGCGCCTTCGGCATGGGAGTTCGAGTCTCTTCACGCCCACCATAAATAAAAAGGTAATGATTAATTCATTACCTTTTTTATTTATATTGAGAAAGTGTGAGAACTCCCACAAAATGGAGTTTTGTAGTTTTAGTTCGGCGGATTTTACGTAGGGTGGAGTCGAGTATAAACGAGCGAACCCGAATAAGGGAGGGCATAGTGAATGACAGCGAATGCGAAATGAACGACTTGCCCGAGAGAAAGTAAAATCCAAGACAGTCTCTTCACGCCCACCATATCAAAAAAGACGGATTTTGGAATTCGTCTTTTTTGTTTGCAATAACTTGCTTTGAACCACTTTTTACTCTGCTTCCTTAGTGTTTGCATCACTATTCAGAAGTTGAGCTTTTTTGTTCTCAAATTCTTCTTCTGTAATTATTCCTTTTTTCTTCAAATCTGCTAATTCTTCTATTTCTTTTGCTATTGTTGGTGTTTTTTCAATTTCTATGTAGTTATTTGTTGAAGAACAAGCCCAAAAGAATAATATTAACCACGCAATACCTGTATAACCCAAAAGAATATTTAGTACTAATATTGCTACCTTGTTTTCATGATTTTTCGAATATGCAATATTTGTAGGAAGAAAGTAAATATAAATTACGAATAAAATTATTAGTATTGCTATAATAAATAAAAGAGCATTAATAATATATTCGTCCATTTACTTTTTCTCTTTTTTATTTAAATATTCGTTTGCCCAGTTTTCTATTCCAAGTTCGTTAGCTGGAAATTTTAACATTGGCTCCCACATGTTTTGTTTCTTTTCATCTTGTACCAGTTGCCATACTATACCTGTTTTTGTATCAAGTAAATATTGGTCTGCTCTAATATTGGGATGCATATAAATTTTGTATCTTTCATAATTATCATTATTTGAGTTCAATATGTATCCTAAGAGAAAAGAACATACTAGGAAAAATCCAATAATGAAAATCTTTTTCATAAAAACTCCTTTTATTTCTTAAATTTATTTTATATCATAATAGAGTAAGAATCTAGTGGAGAATATGTATGAAAAAAATACCTATGATTTTATTATTCTTCTTAGTTTTTGGTTTTTTTGATGTTGCATTTGCAGAGAAAAATCCAGAGTGTATAAGAGGACGAAAATTTTTGGTTGCTCAAGTTCTTGAAAGAGGAGTGCTAGCGTATGTTTGCCCTATTGTTAATTGGCATGATTATAGTGTGAAAACTGATTGTATTTTCAATGGACAGTTGGTTTTTCTTACAGATAATGACAATTATGTAGATGAACAAATTGTTAAATTGAATAGAAAACAATGTCTTGTTGAAAAAGGAACATACCAGTATTGGGCAAAAAATGATACAAGAAAAACTGTAAGAAAGGTTTCTATTGAGAATTCTCGTATTTAATAATTGGGTTTTGTTTTAATCAAAGTCTGTAGGTTGGGTTTAAACCCAACAGCAAGAAACTGTATTTTTTATGCGCAAAATTTTTCAAATACTCTTCAAAAAATTGCAGGTTTTGAACTTTTTTTGTATGTTTGTTCTGGTTAAAACTTAAGGCTTTTGTAAAACTAGATGAAGAGTTTTATTTGTCACCATTGAATATGTGTAGCCTATATGCTACAATAATATTATGAAAGAAATTATATATTACAAAACCCTTGAAAACAAAGTACCATATTTGGAATGGTATAGTTCACTTGATAAAAGTTTAAAACTTATAGTCGATAAACGTTTATCAAAAGTTGAACGAGGTTTGTATGGTAATAGTAAACGACTTTCAGAAGAATTATATGAATTAAAGTTTGACAATGGTTTAAGGATTTATTACACAGAAGTAGAAAATACAATAGTTTTATTATTTACCGGTGGGAATAAATCTAAACAAAGTAAGGATATTGAAATTGCGACAAAATACCTAAATGAATATAATTCAAGATTTTAGCCTTTTTAAAAAAAAGTGAGATTGCCTATGAATAGAAAAGAAAAAATATTATTAGAAAATTTTCCAAAGCATAGTGAAAATTTAAAAGAACAATTAAAAAATGATGAAGAATATGCTCAAATGTGGCTTGATAGTTTGTTAGAAGATTATTCAGAAACAAAAGATGTTAATGATTTAATCTATAATCTAAAGCCATTAATTGAAGCCCAATATACTATTTGTGAATTTGCTCAAGTGATTGGAATTCATAGAATAACATTATATAAAATATTTTCACGCAAAATGATTCCAAGCATAGAAATCTTGCATAAAATTTTTGCGGGATTGGGATATAATTTGCAAATTTCTGCTCAAAAAGCGTAGTTTGTAAGTTTTGTTTTAACCCAACAAAAAAAAATAACATTTTTTCTCTAAAAAATTTTTCAAATAGTCTTTAAAAAAACTGCAGGTTTTGAGGTGGGTTCAAATATATGCTGTATATGGATTTGAGAAACGGAGAGTTTCAAGCCGTATGTGAAGCTCCACCATAAATAAAAAGGTAATGATTAATTCATTACCTTTTTTATTTATATTGAGAAAGTGTGAGAACTCCCACAAAACGGAGTTTTGTAGTTTTAGTTCGGCGGATTTTACGTAGGGTGGAGTCGAGTATAAATGTATTTTATTGTCCGTTTTGGTTTGTACGGGTAGTGTGAAAATTTTGGGCAAGTAAAAGATAGTTTACATATAGGCAATTAATTTTATTTAGGTGTTTTACTATCTTAGGTCTCACTAATTTAGGATAAAAATATGAATATTTCTTCTTACAATCTTGGTATTTATTCTTCTATGATGCCATTTAAAGGTTCGTCAATGTCGGCAGGTAAAAAGAAAACAATGGGCGTTGAAAATGAGTTGCCTAATCCTCAATTGTATGCGGATTGCGATAACTGGAATTATCCTACTAAGAAAAAAGAAGAATTAATTGCGGATTATAAATCCAAGCTAAAAAATATTATTTTTGATGCTGATAAAAATATTGATAAAAGAATTGTTGACTTTTTAGATAATCAAAAATTTGAAATTGAAACCAGTACTCCTGGTGTTAAGGTTCCAATGACTATAAAAGAAGCAATTAATGCGTCTATTAAAGAAGTTAATGATTTTGATTCTTATTTGTATCATGCTACCGCTTGGAAAGAAATTGGTGATGAAATAATAAGAACAGGATTTGACCCAGATAAAATTTCCAGAACAAAACTTGGACCAGGGTTCTATTTTTCTGGTTCCGAAGGTGGTGCTCGTGAATATTCAAGTAGTGTTTTAAGGGCAGATTGCAAAGGGAAATGCGCAAATGTTGAAGCCGCTTATTTCGAAAAAATCACAGATGCTGGAGTTATTAGCGCAATTAAAGATTTTATTGGAATAAATAATGCTGGATATGCTGTAAATACTGCTGCGTATGAATTTTGTTCGAAAATCTTAAATGAATATGCTAGACAATACCTTGTTAATGATTTAGGAATTGATATGGCTTATGGCGCTTCTGGTAGATTTGAAACTTGTTTCGCAGTGTATAATCCAAATTCGATTTCAAATATAAGACATAATTAATAATCTTATTTTTTAATAATACCGTTGAAAAGTCGACGGTATTATTTTTTTATTTTAACTTGATTATGTATTGACAAAATCAAAATAAATGGGGTAAAATCTTATAGTAAGGACGAGATATGTTTGAAAAAAAAGAAAAGAAATGGGGCGGAAAACGCAACTGTTCTGGTAGAAAGAAAACTTGCTTAAAAAAAGTTCCTTTTAATAGAAGAATTGATGAATGTGTATTAAAAATTTTACGAGAATATGCCTTTAATAATTCTATGACTGAAACAGAAGCGCTTGAAAGTGCCATTTTATTACAATCGAATATATATAAACAAAAAACAGGAGGTTTTATGAAAATTGTTATACCAACAGAAAATGGCAGATTATGTGGACACTTTGGTCATTGTGAATCGTTTACTTTTGTAGAAGTGAATACAGAT
Source organism: bacterium (assembly GCA_017403285.1). GTDB lineage: Bacteria > Cyanobacteriota > Vampirovibrionia > Gastranaerophilales > Gastranaerophilaceae > Avigastranaerophilus. The sequence continues at coordinate 30,140 of JAFQOI010000118.1, read as the reverse complement.
ACAAAAGAAATTATTAGTATTGAAGAAAGAATTCCAGAAGAAGGAATTTCTTGTCAAAGTGCAAATTGGATTTCTGCACAAGGTGCAAACATTGTTTTAGCAGGAGGTATGGGTGGTAGACCAATCAATGCTCTTGTTCAAAATGGTGTTCAAGTAGTTTTAGGTTGTCCAGAATTGCCAATTAGAGAAGTTGTTGAAGGATTCATAAATAATTCTATAACATATGGTGAAAATACTTGTGGTGGCGAACATCATCAATGTCACGGACATCATGGGCATGATGGACATTGTCATCATGAATAAAAATCTAACAAAAGAAGATATTGCGGCAGAAAATTTTCAGTGCGGATATAATTGTGCGCAGTCTGTACTTTTAGCGTATTGTGATGAAATTGGTTTTGATAAAGACACAGTTTTAAAATTGGCATCTTCTTTTGGTGGAGGTATGGGTAGAATGCGAGAAGTTTGTGGGGCCGTTTCTGCATTGTTTATGATTGCAGGTATTTTGAAGGGGTATACGGCACCAAATGATGATGAAACAAAACAAACCCATTATCAACTTATTCAGGATTTAGCAACGGAATTTAAATCACATTTTGGGACAATAATTTGCAGAGAACTGTTAGGTGATGACGTGGCGGATAACTCTGCAAAGCCGTCCCAACGTACAGAAAAATATTATCAATCACGCCCTTGCTCTGATTTTATAAAAATGGCGGCTAAAATCGCCCAAGAAAAATTGCTTTGATAAAAATTTTCATTCTTTGAATAAACGAAACTTTTTTCATTTCGCAAATGCAAGGATTTATGTGAATGTTTTTATGTTTTTTTAATTCTTCTGAATTTAAAATGTCTATAAAGTTGTTATATTGAAAATGGTTAGGGCTTGCAACATTGTATTTGTCAAAGTTTTTTAAAAATGTTGTTGATTCATCTTTTTTGTCAAGAAGTAAACAATCAACCTGTGCACCTAATTCTTCTGCATATTTTACGTATTCTATTATTTCTTTATAGTTTACAGAGGAAATTATAAAGTTTAAACGAAAATCTTCTATAGCTTTGTTTTTGTGCAATTTCGAAATATATTTCAGGTTCTTTTTTACTGCTTCTAAGTTGCCATTTCTCACCAATTTTTTATATGTTGATGGTCTAAATGACGGAATAGAAAATTTTATTGAAGCAATTTTTCCTTCGATATTTAATTTTTTAATATTTTCTTCAGACGCAAAAATCCCATTGGATACTATTTCAAATTTTATGTTTGGATATTTTTCTGAAATTCTTTGTACCAATTTTATTGAGTGATTACTTACAAAAAGTTCTCCAACCATTGTAAGACGCACAAATTTTGCGTTGATTAAAAGGGGAATTAGTTTAGACTCTATAATGTTGTCCCATTGTGTGCATTCTTCTTTTGACATCATTTTAATAGTGTCATTACAAAAAACACATTTTGCAGTACAAGAATAGTCATAACAAAAACTTATTTCTAATGGATAATTTGTTATTTTTTCGTATTTAACTTCGGTCGAGTGATTTGGCAAACATTCGTTTACATTGCAATATTTATAATCACCTTCAAGAATACTTCTTCTAAGTTCTTGTGCTGCTTCTCCATTCCAAATTTCATCAACACTTTGTTCTAGAATATTACCAAGGCAATAACTATTATTCCACCACCTACAACAGCAATAACATTTGCCGTCAACGTCAATTTCAAATTCTTCAAATGGTTTTGAGCAATATTTCAAAAACAAAACCCCTTATTTTATTTGTTCTTGAAACCAGTCGTGAGCGTCGCCAAAGAATACACCTTTTTCTCTAAGCGATTTGAAATATAAAATCGCTTCTCTTAATTCATTAGAAATTGGCTTATCTTTGTTTTCGCCATACCAATCGTATTCGATTGCAATTTCAATGTGAGTACATCCTATATCAAAACATTTTTTTGTGAATGCTTTGATTTCTTTCATACTGTCATTTACTCCTGGAATGATTATGTATTTTATTTGAACTCTGCCAATAGGATTGTTTTTTGTTGCCTTAACGTATCTCGCAAGGTTTTTCCATACAGTATCAAATTCATCAACTCTTTTGATTTTTTTGAATGTTTCTCTTGTTCCTGCATCAACTGAAACTTTTAATTCTGAATCAGCAATTGCGATTATTTTTTCAATACTTTCATTGAAAATAATACCATTAGTTAAAATAACAATATTTGCTTTTGTTAATAAACCAACGTAAGCGAGGTATTCTAATTCACCTTTTGGAAATACTGTGGGTTCACCACCACCGATGATATAAATACATTTTTCTTTAATTAAATTGTTGTTATATAGTTCTTTAATTACAGGTTTAACATCCCACGCTTCTCTTGTGTTTAACCAATGTTTTACGTTTGGATCACCTTTTGACTGTACGCAATAATAGCAATCGCAATTACATTTTGTTCTTGATGAGATAGATATAAAACTAAAACCTATTTTCTCATCCCATTCACGTTCTTGGCAGTGTGAACAGTTTTGACAAGGTTCTGGAATTTCATTTGCTTTAAATTTTTCAAGATAGTATTCTCTTTTTTGTTTGTAGTCTTCAATGTCGATTAGTTCACCATTATAGTTGTTCAAGTATTGAAGTTTGTTGTCGTATGGGGAACAGCAAAAATTAATATTATCTGGATTTATCGCTAACTTATGTAATAATGCATCACAACATTTGTATTTCATAATTTGTAAATTCCTATCTATCTTCTTTTAAAATTATAATACACAAATTCAAAAATAAGAATAATTTGAATATAACTTTATTTAAAAATTGTATTTTATTTATTTGTATTATAAAATATCTCTAGAAAATAAGAGGTTCTTATGAGTTTTTTAGAGAAAATTTTTGGAAAAAAAGAAAATAAAACCGCGTGTGAATATGCTTTGGCGGGCGAGTATCTTTGCGCAAAAGGTCAAAGTAATAAAGCAATTAAAGAATTTGATAAGGCAATAGCTTTGGAACCAGACAATGATATGTTTTATGCTTCTAGAAGCAAGGCTTATAAAAATATTGAAAAATATCAAGAAGCACTCAAAGATATTGAAATAGCATTGAAGATGCAACCAGAAGTTGCTTTGTATAGGAAAATAAAAAGACAAATAATGGTGTTTATAGATTAGTCATTATATAGTCCATAACATCATCAGGCGTGTCATAGTAAAAATTATTTTCTTTGCATAATTCAAAAAATAGATTGATGAGATTCTTATAATGTATAGGAATCTTGTTTTTATTTTCAAAAAGTTCGTTTGCATATTTATGTTCAAGATGTAGAGAAACCCTTGTTATTCCAATATTTTTCATTGTTTGTATAAAACTTTGAATTTCTTTTTCGTTATCATTAACATCTTTTAAAAGAATGTATTTTACATTGATTTCAGGTGAATCACTTTTTGATGCTTTCACATATTTTTTCAAATTTTTAATTACGTCATTAAATTTATCAACACGCTTTATTAGTTTGTAGGTTTCTCTTGTTCCGCAGTCTAAGGACATATTCAATGACGCTTTTTTCTTCGCCAATAAATCTTTGACTATTGGATGAAAAATGATGTTGTTAGAAGAAAAATCAATTTTTCTAATGCCATATTTCAAGAATGTTTTTACAACTGGTTTAAATTCTTTTAGAACGGAAAAATCACCGCCGTGAAAAACCACTCTAAGGTTTTCCCTGTCGAGAAGGTCGTGTTTGTACAACCCTTTTATGATTGGCAACAAATCATAATATTCACTTTTCTCTTTGCGTTTTGTTATTTTGCCTTTTGAATATTTTAATCTATCGCAGTAAAAGCAGCCACAATTACATTGAGTCCAACTGTTTAAATAAACTAATGAAAATTTTGGAGAAAACCTATCTTCATCTGTTTTATCTTTTAAATAGAAGCAATTTTCGCAAGGCAAATTGTTAAAGATTTCATTTAGTTGTTGTTCGTAAATTTCTTTTTTCTTTGCTTTTAAATACTCAAAATCAAAAGTTTTAATGTCGCCATTGTAGTTTTCGTAATATACAGGACCTAAATTTCCTAATACACAACAAGAACGGATTTTATCCGGAAAAAAAGTTAATACATTGTTGAATTCAGAGCAATATTTCATTCTTTTTTATAACAATCCTTTATGTCTTTTATTATATATTACATAAAATTTTCTTCTACAAATATTAAGAAAGGTTATTTTTTGCCTGTTTTTTTAATAAATATGGAGGATATGGGAATATAACATATATGTTACAATCAACGTCAGTATAGCTATAAATTATATAATTTAATATAAAACAACTCGGAGTTTGGAATTATGAAAAAAAATTGGGCTCAATTGCTCTTATTAAGTACGATTGTTTCAATGCCCGTTTCTGCTGAAATAGTTAGAGATATTCCTGGTGATGGTAGTCAGCCAATTTTTGAATATACAATTTTTGAACAAGGAGAAACAACACTTCATGGTTATGATGTTCAGGATGATTTTTCTCGTGATGAACTGCTTTCTGTTGGTTGTGCTGGTGTAATAATCAATGATTTGATTAATAATTCAAATCAAAAACAAGGTGCAAAAATAATGGTATTTCATCTCCAAACAGGAGATGAATACGCTTATAACGCTTATGCAAGCAGTCCAATAGTTGAATATTATGAATCAAATGGACAATTAAGTGAATATAGAACTTCTGCCGTAAATGCTGCGATTAATGGAAAAAAATATATAAAAGATGCAGAAATGCAAGAGTTATTTAACTCTACTGGTAGATATTATGATGGTCTTATTGGCGTGGGTATTGGACTTTCGCCTGAAGCATCAGGGTGGGATAAATCAACTACCATTAGTGCATTGTATCAAGGAACTTTGCCAAATTTGATGATTGTAATAGAACATGAAATTGCACACGCACTTGGTATTGCCTCTGGGAGTGTCCCTCTTTATACTCCAAGTGGTTATCAATTTTATTTTTCGGAATTTGATGAAGATAATAATCCAGCCAAATTAACCGTGTATGACAAATACTTAAGAGTATATGACAAAAGTATAGGTAAAACGATTACACCTGAAAGAGGTATGCCTATAGTTGTTGATAGTTCCATGACGGCAGAAGATTATGGAGTTAGTCAGTCTGAAGTTTTTGATATATCACAAAATGCCCCATATTTTGCTGGTCCGCAAACAATGAAAGTATTAAGTGGTGTTACTGACAGTGAAGTTGCGGGTTTGGCTGAAAAGGAAATTATTGCCTATTGCGAAAATAAAATAAAAAGTGCTGGAGGCTTGGCTGACTTTTCTGGTACATACAAAGATGCTTTAGGTAATAATGCCAGAGTAAATGGCTTGCCTATTAACGGTAGAGAGCCATACGCACTTACTCCTACTGGTTATTTATATCAGGCTGATTTGTCCCATACGGAACTTCGTAATACATACATGTCTCACCAAAATTATCGTAACTGGACGACATTTATGGAAGCGGAACTTGCCTTACTTAAAGATATTGGCTATGACATTGATTTGAAAGAATATTATGGTAAGTCATTCTATTTGGATAACACAATTGCCAATGTTGTTGATGATTATTTTTTAAGAAAAAATCAAGCAATTGGGGTCCATTTGTATGGTGAAAATGGAAATATTACTCAAACATCTAATGTGACAACAGGAGGACAAGGTTCTTTTGGTGTAAGAATAGATGGTGTGGGTAATACATACACTATTGATGGTGGAACAATTGAGTCAAAAGGTGCAAATAGTATCGGGCTTGGTGTCGCTTATGGTAGTGGACACAATATAAATATAAAAGAAGGTTCTAAAATTAAAGCGGTAGGTGCAAATAGTTCTGCTGTTAGTTTTGATTTTGGCAAAAATCTTTTAGGAGAATATATAGAAGAAAGAGGTTCTTATATTCGCTCAATGTACGGTGAAGATGAGGATTTGAATGAACTGGCTGGTCCGTTGGTTGAAAATTTTAATGTAAATGGCACAATTGAAGCAGTTGATGATGCTGAAAATGCTGTTTATATTTCTCCAAATGCTTATGTAAAAAATATAAATATTCAAGAAAATGCAAAAATTGATGGAGCAATAGTTTCAAGATGGAATTCTGAACGTAGCGGGCAGTATGGACGTGTTCAAAATCCAACTACCTTGTTTACTAACATCAATTTTGGTGCAGATAACTCTGGTAATTTAGATTCTTCTTACGTTGGGTCTTATTCTGGAAAAATTGATGGTAACAGTAAAATTGGTAATGTTACTAAAAACACATTAAAAATGAATCTTGCTGGTACTTTGAATTTGGGCAATGCAGATATTAATGTTTATAACATAAATAATGCTGGGACAATTAATGTTGTTAATTCGGCAAATTTATCCGTATTAGATAAAAATCAAAGTATTGTTGGGGATGGAAATATCAATGTAAATTCAAACGCAAAACTGACTTTGGGTACTAATACTCAAAATGTTGCTAATAATATTAATTTGGCTAGTAATGCTGAATTATCAACTATAAATCAATCTCAAAATCTTACTACGATAAAAAACTTAAAATCAGAGTCTGATTCTAAATTATCATTAGATTTAGGTGATACTTTTAATCTTCAAAATATAGATGGATTTGACATAAAGCTTTCTCAAATAAAAATAGGTGAAGAAGCAGTTAAAACCCTAGAGGATGGAAAAACTTATCAAGTCTTTGATGATAGTTCAAATGTCATTGATTTAAATGGTAGTGCTAGTATTTATTACTCGGGTAATAAATATAGCGTGACTCAAGATACTGCCGATAATAAATATTTAAAGGTAAATTGGATCGGTAACTCTAGTGGATTAAGAGAAGCGGCAGAAGATGAAACTGCGGCGAATTATATCAATACAGAAAATCCACAACCATTTGATGCTGGAACTGTTGTGGGAAACCATTTTGAAGTATCTGGAATAGATGTAAATTTTGCTAAAAAATATGAAGGATTAACCATTGATGGTGCTTCAAATGCCGGTGGTACCGTAATAAAGACAAGTTTTTATGGCGGTACACCTTATAATTTAAAAGTTCAAAATGGCGGGATTTTAGCAGTTGATTCTTCGGATAAGGATATTAGACTTGGTTCGAAGGGTGAAAAAGCTATCATAATGAATAATGGTGTTGTTGATTTGAATGCAGTTAACAATAAAATTTCTGTCAATGGTGATATTGTTGGTTCCAATAAAGCAACAGACCTTATAAAAATAAAAGGTAATAATCAAGTTGATATTTATAATATAAGTGATGTAACGGCTATGACAACAGCAAACTACGCAACATTAAATAATGTTAGTAAAAATGTTGATTGGCGTTTGAATTCAGGGGTTTTATCTGTTGCAGATGATTCTTTTTTATCTTCCGATAAAACAAATTCTCTTTTCTTCAATGGTGGTACTTTAAATCTAGTGAATAATTCTGCTAATAAAATCGATTTAAAGAGAATGGAATTAACTACTGATGCAAATGTTGTAGTTGATATTGATTTTGCAGAAAGAAAAGCAGATACTTTTGCTTTTGAAAATAATTCCGATGTAGTTTTAAATGGAAACAAAATGATTGTTTCTAGTGCTAATTTTTCAAATGCAAAAACAGTTTTAACAGAAGACAATTATAAAATACCATTTGTAAGACCAGAATATAATAATGAAGCATTAATAGGTAATGTCTCAACAAGTGGTGGGAAACAGGTTATGACGCCAATTTATAAGTATGGTTTGGGATATAGTGAAACTGGCAATTCGGGGGATATCCTTTTATCACGTATGAATACAGGTTCTTATAGAGATTACAACCCATCAATTTTTGCTTCTACTGTTGGTGCACAAGTTGGTGCGTATTTGACTCAAATAAATAGTTATGATATGGCCTTTGGCACTATGGATATGTTAATGTCTATGCCATTAAAAGAGCTTAATTCATTAAAATATAAAAACAGATATGCAATTGCTGATGTTTCAAAACAAATGGCGTATAATCCTAATCAGTTGCCAGAAGAATATAAAGGAATTTGGTTTAAACCATATGCAACATTTGAAAAGGTAGGATTAAAAGATGGTCCAAAAGTTGGTAATTCTTTATATTCAACATACGTTGGTGCTGATTCTGAACTTGTTAAGTTGAGAAAAGGCTGGTATTCTATGTATTCTGGTTATATGGGTTATACGGGTTCTCACCAGCATTTTGATGGCGTTTCAATATATCAAAATGGTGGTCAAATTGGGGCTACTGGAATGTTGTTTAAAGATAGATTCTTTGCTGGGGTTACGGCAAGTGCTGGTCTTGGAATTGGTGATGCTTCTACTATGTATGGTAGTGAAGATTTCTCTGTTTTAAATGCAGGTGCTGCACTAAAAACAGGGTATAATTTTGGATATAATGACGATAAATTGATATTGCAACCAAGTCTTTTGGCAGGATATTCTTTTATTAATGCCTATGATTATACAAATGCAGCAGGGGTGCGTATTAGACCAGAAGATATGCACGGTTTAACAATTGTTCCTGGTGTTAAATTGATAGGAAATTTACCTGATAATTGGCAACCATATCTTTCTATGCAGTTAGTCTGGAATATGTTAACAGATACTCAAACAATTGCTGATTCTGTATCTATTAATCAATTCAAAATAAAACCATATATACAATATGGCATTGGTGTTCAAAAACGAGTTGGTGATAATTTTACTGGTTATTTCCAATCCATGGGAAGAAGTTTTGGACGTAATGGTGTTTCTTTATCTGCTGGTATGAGATGGGCAGTTGGTAGAAACAAAAAAGAAACGATATAACAGAATAAATTTTATATTAAATAAAAAGGGAAAATAGAGTATATATTTTCCTTTTTTTTATGAATTTACCATACATTTGGAGTAGTACAACTTTATAACTTTATGATATAAAACGGATATGGTCATTTTTTGGAATGGAAAAGGCTTAAGATATTAGTAAATAGAGGACACTGCCAATGAAAGAATTTAAAGAAAACATCAAAAAGTATATGCTTGTAAAATATGCAGAAAGCAAATTAAAAGAATGCAATAATCGCATATCAAGAACAGTGCCTTGGATTAGAAGAAAAAGTTTATCAGAAACCATTGAAACTCATTGTAGAGTTCTTTTAAACACACTATTAAACTCAAGTGAAAAACAATCTTTTAGAGAAAATAAATATATATTAGATTCAATCTTAAAATATACTCTTAATAGAAGTGAAACTTTATTAAAATCAAATAAAAAAGCAAAAGATATACAATCTTATATGCAGTTAAGTTCATACATTGTTTTTGATGAAATTGCAAAAGGTTTATCTTCTAGACAAAGTAAAAAAACAATTAAATATAATATAGAAAAACATTTATCTGAAATTCAAGAAAATATTGATTCCAAGGCAAATCCTACAGAATTAATAGAAGAATTGTGTAAGTAGTAAAAAATATAAAACTAATAAAAATTTACAATATGCATGCTTTGTAAAATGATGTTATCATTGAACATCAATGAAAAGGACAAAGCATGCATAAAAAATTATTAATGGATTCAATATATGGTGGTATGTGTATAGCCCTTGGGGCATTTGCTTCGGCAGGATTGCCAAAACCGGCGAATGGAATCGTGTTTTCTGCTGGGCTTGTAATGATTGTGTTAATACAGTTTCAGTTGTTTACTGGGAATATATTAAAGGTTAGGGATGGCTTTAAACTTGATACTATTTTAAAATATTGGGTTCTAGTTTATATTGGAAATTTTATAGGTTGTTTTTTGTCTGCTCAAATAATTATATATTCTGGTTTTTCAATGGATGTATTGAAAAATATTGCGCATATGAAGGCCGAATTACCATTTTTTGAGGCATTTATGCGTGGTATTTTTTGTAATGTTCTTGTTTGTTTCGCAGTTTATATGGCAAGCAGAATAAAAACAGTTTCTTCGGCAAAGATATTTGCAATAATGATTCCAGTTACATTATTTGTTATTTCTGGTTTTGAACACTGCGTTGCGAATATGTTTTATTTTAGTGCTGGACAAGTTAATTTCTTTAATTTAATACCAGTTACTTTAGGTAATATTGTTGGCGGTTTAATCGTACTTCATAGTACTATTGATAAAGTTGAAAAAGTTAGTGCTGTTGAACTTAAAATTAGTAAAAATAGTGTAAATTATTGTGATGAAAACGATATGAATATAACAAAAAATTATAATTAGAGGTGTTGTACTCTTGCAAGGTTGTGAGAGTGTTATATGAAAATTTCTGCTGTAATATTGAATAGTGGTCGTGCGCCTGTTTTTAGAAGTGAAACATCTGAAAAAAAGAGTAATTCAGATTTAAAACAAGATTACAAAAACTTTGTAATGCCAGTTGGTATTGCAATGGCTACTTTTGCCATTACTTTTGGTTCTTATCAGATAATAAAAAGTAAACCATCTGCTTATGTAAAAACATTGGCTGAATCAATGGGGAGTGCAAAAAATAGGACAATAAATCCTAAGAATTTGTCACCCATTGCAAGTAGTGAAGAACTTTTAGGTATGCTTTCAAAACTTGAAAATAAAAATTATGTGTTTAATCCTGAAAATCTTAAAAATGGCGTTTTTCGGGCTGATTTACATAGCCATTCAATTCACTCAGACGGTGATGGGTTTGTAAAAAATCTTCTTGATGATGCGGCCGAATATGCTGATAAACTTTATAGTAAAACTAGGCAAAAATTTGTTTTTGCACTAACCGACCATGATACAGTGAGTGGACTAAAAGAAGCATTGGATATAATTGAAGCAAATCCTCAAAAATATAAGAATTTACGATTTGTCCCTGGTGTCGAAGTTAGTTTCGCTCATAAAGTACATAATTCATCTAATCCGTGCGAAATGTCTGAATTACTTGTTTATGGGGTAAATCCATACTCGGATAAAGTAAATAAATTTTTAGATGGCATTAGGCAAAAACGTATAGATATGGTGCATAACTATTTTTCTGAACTTGCAGAAAAATACCCTCAAACAAAATTTTCGTTTGATGAATTTGTAAAATTTTATGAGTTTAAAAAATATGGTAATGTAATGAATATTCATTGGCGTGCATATCATTATGCTCAAACTAAACACGCTATAACACAACATGCAAATAAATTCGGTAAAAATCCAGAAGAGTATTATTCTAAAATTATGACAGATAAACAAAATCCATCAGTGGGCTATTTGAAAGAGACTGTAAATGAGTTGCAAAAAATTTGTGAAGATGCAGAAATTACTAAAATATTTCAAAAATATAAACCTCATTTTGAGAATGGAAAATTAATCGCATCAAGTGAAAATACTTTTGAGGAAATTATTTCTGCTTTTAAAGATGAACCAAATATATTTATGGCATTTTCACATCCATGTTGGTATGCAAGAACGGTTCAAAATCCAATAGAAGGATTGAAGTATTATGTGGAACATTCCAATGGTCTTATAAAAGCAAGCGAATCTTTTCATCAAGTTTATAAAAATCCAGTAACGGATGATTTTATTTCTAAAATCCAACAAGCAACAGAAAATTTAAATCTTTTGAATCTTGGTGGCCGAGATAATCATGGGACAAGATTGTTTATAAGATAACTATTTGTTGAGTTTTGAACCGTAGTTATGGTGTTTGTATAACTCTTTTATATCTTTGCTAAAATATTTAAATTTTATTGATTTAATGAAATTTATTATAAAATGATTTCTTTTTATCTTCTTATTTGTTGTGTTATGTGCAAAGAATTGATACAGTTCTGTGTTGAAGTTTTGTTCTTTCGCAATTTCTTCCATCTTTAATGCTATATCAATGAAGTAAGAGTCAATTTTATTATTTGTATAACGTGAATATCTTCCTTCTAAATCAATAATAATGTTTTTTATTCCTATTTTTTTTGCTATTTTTAAAAATTCATTAAATTCTTTTATATTGTCATTAATGCTAGGAATAATAATGTATTTTAGATGCATTGCGTTTTTTGAGGTTTCTGTTGTTGCGTATTTCTCAAGATTTTCAATAACTTTGTCAAATGCATCAATCCTTTTTATTTTCTTAAATAATTTTCTTGAACCACAATCAAGAGAAACGCAAACAAATGTATTTCCTGCGTTTAACGCTTTAAATAATTTATCAGAATATTTTATTGCGTTTGTCGCGATAATGACTTTTGCAAATCCAGATATGGCAAGTAAATCAAGAAGGTCATCTGCTTCTTCGTATATGGAAAATTCACCGCCACTAATATGAAATTCACATCCTTTTTTTATTATGCCATTATCAATATAGTTTTTTAAAATAGGATAAATTTTATATGCATTTTGTTTTCTTTCGTGTGGCGCCAAGTTATTAGCGCAATATATGCAATCAGCATTGCATTTTGTGAAATGTGCAATAGTGATTTGATTTATGTACTTTTCTTCATCCCATTCTTTCTCTTCAATTTTAAAGCAATTAGCGCAAACAGCAGGACATCCACCTTGTTTGAAAATGTCTGCATATTTATCCATTGCCTGAAATAATTCTTCTTTGGGAACAATTTCTCCATTGTATGTGTCACGGATAAAAGGTGGTGTCTGACCATTTATTTGGTCTGCAGGAGAATGGCAACATATTGCTAGGGAGCCATCAAAAAAGCATAATCCGTGTTTAACTAATTCACAACTTTTATACATAATGAGGTTATGATAAGTATATTTGCTTTATTTGTCAATATTAACCAATTTAAAAACTTTATATCAATCTTCAGTTTAGTCTAAAGCAAACATTTCATTCAAGCACTGTAGTAATTTTTCAAGTTTTTCTTTGGTGTCTTGCTCATTTGTTCCATACGCTTCAGCATAACCTCTAACCAATGGTTCTGTTCCTGATTTTCTTATGATTATGCTAGAACCATCTGTAAAGTAGAATTTAAAGCCATCACCTTCAGGTTTATAACTTTTCATAATTCGCATATTTTCTTGTGTTCTAGCAGAATCGATTTCAAATCCATGGAAATCCGTTTCTCCATTTAACATATTGTTATAAAGTGCTTCTGCTCTTTTCATTATTATTTCTTTTTTAGAGTTGTCTTTTAAACGAACGCTAAATTGTTTGTATTGAATATCTTTATGAAAATCTTTTCTGTAGTCAGAGAGAATTTGACCGATTGGTTTCCCTTCTTCTGCCATCAAATCAAGAATTGCTAATATTCCAAGAATACCATCTTTTTCAGCAACGTGTCCGTGTATCGTTAAACCACCAGATTCTTCACCTGCTACAAGTACTTCATTTCCTTCTTTCTTGCCTCTTAGAATTTCTTTTCCTAAGAATTTGAAGCCAACAGGGGTTTGAATTACATTTAAACCATATTTTTCTGCAACACAGTCGACACTTGATGATGTTGCTTGGCTTCTTACAATATCACCTTTTATTCCTTTGTTTTTGACAAGGTGGCAAGCAACTAACATTAAAATATCATTAGGGTGGATGTAATTGCCATTTTCGTCAATCACGCCAAGTCTATCGGCATCTCCATCATTAGAAAATCCAACTTTTAATTCTTTCGGTTCGTTTTCCACGTTTTCTGTTAATTTCTTTAGATTTTCTTTTGTAGGATGAGGACCTTTTTGTCCTTTAGAGTTAACCAAAGTGAAGTTTATGCCATAATCATTCAAAAGTTTTGGAACAACATTGCCACCAGCGCCTTGCAATGAATCATAATAAATTTTAATATTTAAATCTTTGATTTTGTCCCAATTAATAATTCCAAGACGATTAATTGCATTTTTGTAATCTTCATAAGGATTTATCTTTGTTGATTTTCCTTTTTCTTCTACTCTAGTAACATATTCTTTTGATTGTGCAATTTCAACAACATTGTCTCCAATTGCACCAGTAACATTAGCAGGTGCAATCGCCCCATCTGCGGTGATAAAATTGTATCCTCCATCATTCCAAGGATTATGGCTGGCGGTTAATAAAACGGCTAAATCAATGTCATTATTTTCTGCAATTAATGAAATAATTGGTGTTGGAATTGGTTTATCGATTAACATAACGTCAATTCCTTGTTCACATAATATTTTTTCGATTAATGGTATTGATTTTCTAGTCGCTTCACGGGTATCTCCCCCAACTAAAACAACCGGTTTTTCACTGCTTTTTTTGTTTTCTTTTACATATTTTGCTGCACCCAAAGTAATCAGTTCAACAACATCCTTGTTGAATACTTCGCTTCCAAATTCTGCCCTGTGTCCTGCTGTTGAAGTGTGTAAACTATGTGAAACTTCTTGTGCTATTTCTGGACTTACATTGATTTTATGTTTTTTTAAATCACCTTTAAAACTGACATAATCAGCCTGCAATGGCCTTGTTATAAAAATAGGGGTATGCGGAAAAATTGGTTTGTTTACCGCTAATGAAGAATAATTTAAATTTAAATTTACATTCATATTTACCTCTATTTTCAATTTTTATAGTTATCATTCTTTTAATGTGCTCAAAGGTATTTGGAACCAAGAACCACGATTAGGTGTAAATTCAAGTTTTTTATCTAATAACATATCTCCAGCAAATGTATTGTCTGGGAAGTTGATTTCTGGGTTACAAATTACTTCAAAGTTATATAAATCCATCAATCTTTGGGTTGAAGGTAAGTCAACGTGATCTTTGTCTATGTTTGTTTTGATTTTTTGAGTTATTAAAGAAGGTAGGTCTTTTGCTCCATAATATTCTGGCGCATTTTTAATATCTTTATTTAATCCTTGTGCAAATGGACCTACTAAGTAGATTTTGTTAATACAATCATTAATTTTGTTGATAGAAATCAATGAAACAGCATTTGCATAATCGTGAACCGCAGCAATTCTAGCAGTATTGATTTGGTCTTCGCTAATGTAGTCTCTATTTAAAGAAAATACTCTTTTTTCTGGATCTTTTGATTCAACTTCTTTGAAGAATTTACAAGCAGTCATCTCATCGCATAATGCTTTGTCTGATGCTGGTACGTGCATTTTGTCAGAAGTTACAATTCTAGCATCTCCTGTTTTTTGTGCTAAAGCAATAAGATTATCATATTCTTCTTTGCTTATATCAAGGTCTAGCCCAGTGAAGAAACATTTTATGTGGGACTTAACACTTACGCCTTGTCTGCCTAATTTCCCTAAAATTGGGAAGAAGTCATCTAATCCAATTTCATCTTTAATTCTTTGAAATTCTTCTCTTGGATTTTCTTTTGAAAATAACTCGTTAATTGTTGAGGAAATTTTACTGTGCATTTGAGTGTTTCCAGATAAATAACTGCTACTTTCTGATGTTTCAAATTCGACTACTGGTTTGCTTTCAGTTCCTTTTACTTTAATATCAACACTTCCAAATCCGCCACCAGTCATAACACCCATAATATAATCACCGGCTTTTAATTCATCTCGTTCTGCAAGAATTTTTGCAAGTGCAAGTCCAGCACCACCAAGGTCTTTCGTTACTACTAATTCAAAGTTTTTAGTTGCATCAAGCCCTTTTGCTCTTGCTCCGCCTGCTTTAATTTCTCCTTCGTATTTCTTAAAATCAATATTAACTAATGATTGCCCTTCATCGTTTTTTAAGTTAGGAATAAATGCAATTCTGTCATCTTTACACATTGTGAAAGTTGTCCCTGGAACAAAAACCGCAACGCCAGAAAGCATACTGTCCTTTTTTGTGCTGCCTAATGGGTCTTTAGCAAAGGCTATTTTTCCTTCTTTTGCTAATTTAAGAACATCTTTATGAGCGCTGTAAATAATGTCGTCTAGTTTTGAAATAAAATCTTCTTGTCCGCCATCAATTTTTTTCCCTGTTGAATCCTTTGTAGAAAAACCATCTGGGGTATTATTCAGATACCCATTCCTTTTATACAAATCTCTTCCGTCGTCTGATTTAACTAACACTTTACAAGTACCTTTTGGATTACTTGCTCCAATATCTATAATGACTTTATGTCCAAAACTTACGTTTTTGCCTATATTAGAAACTTTCACGAATATCCCTTTCCTTTTTTTCTTTTATATTGTACCAAATGATGTTTTATTTTATGTTTAAAAAAATTAAAATTTAACAAATTAAAACACTATAATCATTCTTTTTTCATTTCTTCAAGCGCCTCAATTGCTTTTTTGTATATTTGAATTCTTGCTAAAGAACGAGGACTTTCCATTTTTAAGCACATTTTGAATGCCTTGTTTTCATTTTCGTATGCTTCAAGTTCTTTTTTGAAGTGATTGATTGTAGTATCTAATATTAAACTTTTATCTAATGTTATATTTAGTGATTCTTCTGCTGCTTTAATTCCTTCTAAAGTTTTTTCTTTGACGTATGCGCAAAAATCCTCTGTCCTATTTTTTCTGCACAACCAAGATAGAATGTCTGTTCGTCCCGCTTGAACTCTGTCGTAAGCCATATTTTCATTGATTACTAAAAGATTTATAAGTGGGCGAGCGATACTTTCCTCAATAATATTTACTGTTTTAATTGCAGATGCAACTTGTTCTACAGCACTATCAATGTTATTGTTATTTTTTTCTATATAATTGTTAAATATTTTTAATGAATTTGCATTTTCATCTTCTGATTGGAGAGCGTGGGTTAATTCGTGCGTAGCGTTGACGAACACCCAAACATTGCCTAGTTGATTTTTTAGAGTTTCAGTTTTTGTATAAAATACTTTATTTTTCTTTGATATTAAAAATTTATTAGTGGATTCATCAAAACCAACTTCTTCGCAGTAAAGACCTTGCAGACTATCAGCAAATACAATTTCTCTTGGTGCTTGATTCATTGGTTTTACTGATACGTTTTTGACGTATTTTCTCATTGCATTTGAAATGTCTGAAATTGAAAAATTTGGACTCCAAATTTTTGAATTTAAATCTTTCATAAAAGAACTAATGTTTTGTTGCCTTTGTTCCTTTTTATTTGATGTGCCAAAAGATACATTATTGGATTTTGTAAAACAATCGGAAGGCAGTTGATTATTTGCATAAACAACGTTATTACTTCTATTTTGATTCGTTTTATAAAAAGTATTAAAAAATACGGGACTAATATTCATTTGAACACCTCAAACATAAAAGTCCCGTAAAAATTTTTTTTGCATGTTTTTTGTTAATTTTACAAAAATTATTTATTGTACATATTGCCTATTAATTCTTCGTATTTCTCAAATACTTTGTTTCTTTTTACTTTTTGAGTCGCACTCATCAATCCATTTTCTACACTGAAAGCTTCTTTTATAATAGAGAACTGTTTTACTTTTTCAAAAGCTCTTAAATTAGGTTTATTTGTTATGTGAGTGTTAATTTCTTTCTTTATTAATTTATCCAATTCAGAGTGTTCGTAAGCAGAACTATCTTTGAAACTTTGTACATTTTTGATGTTAATCCCGCATTTCTCTAATGCTTCTTTTGAAGGTACAATTAAAGCACCGATACCACTTTTGTCTTGACCAACAAGTACAATCTGGTCGATATATGGGCTTAATAGAATTGCTTCTTCGATTGGCACTGGTTCAACATTTTCACCACTAGAAAGAACAATAGTTTCTTTTAAACGACCAACTAAAACGAGATTATTGTCTTTTGTTAGCCAACCTAAGTCGCCAGTAATAAAATATCCATCTTCCGTCATAACTTTTTGAGTTGCTTCATTGTCTTTATAATAGCCTTTCATAATTTGAGGACCTTTAGCTACTACAAGACCTTTTGAAAATACAGGTAATTCTTTGAAAGTTGTTGGGTCAACTACTTTTAAATCAGTTCCATTTAATGGAGAACCAGCAGAACCCAAGAAGTTTTTATCGCAAACATTCCTTAAAGTTAATACTGGCGCAGTTTCTGTTAATCCATAACCAATTCTCAAATTGACACCAATTGCATCATAGAAAAGTTCATCCTGCATAGATAAAGCACCACCACCAGAAATAGAAGCTCTTATATTATTTAGACCAACTGCCTTTTTAATCTTTTTATATAGAGTGTTATAGAACAACACATGTAATGGTTTAATGCAAGAACGGACGATTCTATGATAGATTGTTGAGAAGAAGTGGTAATTCCATTTGTTTGTAATTCTTCTTTCTCCATACATTTTATGTGTTTTGTAAGAAATCGATGTTTTAATCGCAAAATCAAAAATATTGTATAAAATTGGTGATGTTTGTTTTAATTTTTGATATACACCAATTCTTATTGATTCCCAAATCCTAGGAACAGACATAAATGTATCAATATTATATGTTGCTAAGTCATTTTTTAACCCTGATAGAGTAGTAAAGTGTAAATTACAACCACGAGAAACATAATAACATTGACCAATTCTTTCATAAGAATGCCAAATTGGTAAAATTTGTAGAGTGTTTTCACCTGGTTGAGACATGAAACCATGGTGAACAACTTCTAATTGATATATAGAGTTTTCGTGGCTTAATAAAACACCTTTTGGGTTCCCTGTTGTGCCTGATGTGTATAGGATAGTACAATCATCATTTCTATTCATTTCAACAGGTTTAAATGTATTTTCTTCACCAAGTTTTAGTATGTCACCATATGTATAAACTTTTGCTTTTACGTTTGTAGTGTCGAGTTTGTTTTTAGAATAAGTTACTATTACAAAATCTAATGAAAATTCTTCAAGGAAAGGTTTCATTGCACTGTATAATTTTTCGTCACGTAAAATTAAACCTTTACAATCAGCGTGAGCAGTAATATAGTGTAGTTCTTCAATTGGGGCATTTGAACCACGAATAACATCGACAGCTCCACATTTTAAAATTGCCATTGATGTCGCCATCCACATACCATTGTTTTCTGCAAACAAGCCGATTTTATCGCCTTTTTTAACACCAAGCGCTTGTAAGCCTGTTGCAAAAAGGTTCATTGTGTTTCTCAGTTCACCATATGTCATAAATACGTTGTTGTATTTATCCGTTATTGCGTGGAACTTTGAAAATCTTTCCATACAACTTTCTATTACTTCAGAAAGAGAATTCATTCCTTCATAAGAAACTACTTCATCATAAAATTCATTTTTCATACTTTTATCCCTAATTCCATTTTTTTTAATTTTATAGGAATTTAAAAAAATGAACAAGAAATATTGTGCTATTTGTAACGAAAATTTTGTTAAACTTGTTTCAAACGTAGTTAGTATACAAGAGGCAAATTTATTTTTTACAGGCATTATTTAAGTATAAACTTAAGCCAAAGGTCTTTGATGTGTTCATTTCTAGTGTAAATTCTAAATATCTATACAACGTACTGGCAAAACCCGTAACCAAAAATGCTATGCCAATAAATGTTGAAAGAAAAGACAGTGCTGAGGAGAAAAGTAGTGTTCGAGTTCCTGTTGGACTTAATTCACTATGTAATATTTCGTTTGGATTAAGAGCAAATTCTGTTAGATTGGCTGGGGATGTTGATATAGAGTCTTATAGAGTCATGTCAGGTGATACGAAAGAACGCTATCGCAAGTTGTATGATGAATTTTCACAAAATGAATATGTTGATCAATCACAGTTGTTTGATAAAACTTCTAAAAAATTACCATTAAAATCAGATGTGACAATGGAAAATTTTTTAAAAGCATCTCAAATATATTTAAAATATAAAGATAATCCAATTGTTTGTCTTGGAAGAAGTCCTAAATGGTTTTTAAACGCGGCATATTGGATGCAAGATGGTGTGCCTGATTATAAATTTGTTGCATTTTCAAGTTATTGGTTTTGTAAATGTCCAGATGGAAATTTGAGACGATTGCCGAGAATTGCACCAACTGAAGAAGAAGAACAAGCATATAGAAAATATTTAGACAGAGTGGGGGTAAATCCTCAAAAAATTGTTGAAACAATGAAAGAAGAAGGGAAGAAAACAGTAATTACGGACTATATATGTTCTGGCAAAGGTGCTTGTTCATTTTTGGATGTTTTATCAAGATATGCTGAAGATGAAGGTATATTGGAAGAATTTTCTAAATCAATAGAAATTGTTGGAATAGGTTCTATGGATTATATGGAAATGTTAAATCCTTTAGCAGATACAATTTCTACTCCGCATGTTCCATTGCCACCTCTTTTAGAGCCATATGGAGAAAATATTGACCAAACATTTTATGATATTGATTACAATGTTTTTGAGGAAATGTTATTGAGTAGAAATACGAATGAATGTAGGTCTACGTATTATCCGCCTAGTGCTTGGACTGTATATAGTCCGGATGTTTTTAAAACAGGCTTAATTAATGATATGAGTAAAGTGAGAAAATTATTAGAAATTTTTAAAGATGAAAAATATGTAATAACTTTTTCTGCGCCAATGCAAGATTATAGAAATCTTCTTAATTTTAGAATTTTAGATTATTTAGATTCTAAAAATATGCTTAGAAAAGAAAATTAATATAGATAAACTGATTTAAAATGCTAGATTTATAATGTAAATTTATCAATTTTTTTATTCGACTTTTGCAAAATTTTGTTCATTATTATTTATTCTATTAAGGGATTTTTATTTAGACATTTTTACGCGTTCTCAAATAACGACTTTTATTATAATATAGTCATATGATAAATAGGGAATCTTTATTTGAAAATGTTTTATATCTAGGTGTATTGCAAATTTTTTCGTATGTCTTTGCACTTTTTGTATATGCGTATTTGGTTCAAATTATTGGTACCGAAAAATGTGGTTTAATATTTTTTGTTTTTTCATTTATTCAATACTTTATTATTTTATGTGATTATGGCTTTGATTTGTCTGCAACAAGAGAAATTGCTATAAATAGGCATAATAAAAATAATTTATCAAATATATTTAGTTCTGTTATGGTTATAAAGACAATTTTTTTATTACTTTCATTTTTTATTTTGTCTGTTTTTTTTTTAATAGATAGATTTGAAAAGGACAAAATGCTATTTTTATCTTCTTTCGGAATGGTTATTTCTAGCGCACTTTTTCCTGTGTGGTTTTTTCAGGGGATGGAAAAAATGAAATATATTCCTTTTTTTAAAATAACATCTCAGATACTCTTTTTTACTTTTATTTTCATATTCGTAAAAAGAGATTCTGATTTTGTATATATACCTGTTTTGAGTTCTTTGTGTTATCTGTTTTTTGCAATATTGTCATTGTATTTTGTTTTCAAAAAATTTAAGGTTAAGTTCTATATCCCTAAATATAAATCTATAAAAAAACAATTTGTATATAGTTCGGAATTCTTTTTGTCTAAAGTGTCATTATCGCTTTGTTCAAATACGAACACACTTTGTTTGGGTTTCGTTTCAGGTGATATGATAGTAGGACTTTATGTGTCGGCAGAAAAAATATATACAGCTTTAAAAAGTTTATGGATGCCTATACATAATGCCTTTTTTCCTTATATGACAAAAACAAAAGATATAAAATTGTATAGAAAAATCTTAAAATATGGAATTTTACTAAATACTCTAATTTGCATTCTTGTTTATCAATATGCAGAAGTCATCATTAAATTCTTTTTTGGGACGCAAATGTTGCAATCTGTAGAAATTTTGCGTATTTTTTCCATAATACAATTCGTAACTATTCCTTCAATTATGCTGGGATATCCTTTGTTGGGAACAACTGGTGGAAATAAAGGTTGCAAAATCGTTAATAGAAGTATATTGGCTTCAACACTGTTTTATTCTATGGGCCTTTTTGCTCTATATATGAATTCTCAATTAAATATGTATTCGGTTACATATTTAATTTTGTTAACTGAAGTATTTTTGTTTTTATATCGGTTTGTCTATGTTATAAAATATAAATTTTTAAAGAATGAAAATAATTATAAGGATTTATGTAATGAAACATCTAGTGTATAGCATATTAACAATATTTCTACTTGCTTTTGGTTATTATATATTAAAACATAATAATGAAATTAATCGTGATGAAATTATTGCTTATATAAAAAATAATGAGCCAATCGTTGCAAGTATTCAAAATCATTCTCGTTTTTATAAATATAAAAATTATGGAATATTGATAAGTGTAAATGGTGGGAAATTGTTTGAAGTAAAAGCAATGAAATATTTCAGGGAAAATGGTATCAAAAATGTAAAAGAATACTTTGACGTTTTTTATTTAACTAAGTATATTGTTGTTGTGTCAAGATATTTGTCTGGTCAAAATATAAAAGATGTTAATATTACTAATAATCATATGAAAAAATTGATTAATTCATTTTTCTTAATGGATAAAATTTTATTTTGGAATTTTGATTTAAATGCTTCTAATATACTAGTTGATAAAAATGAAGTGTATTTTCTAGATTTTGATGGTTCATATTATATAGATAATGATGGGCACCTTCTTTTTATTGGAACCAATAATGAAAGTAATTTTTGTGCAGATACAAAAGATTGTCTAATAAAATATCTAAGTGTTAGTTCCAGTTTTGATGATGTGGAAAATCCATATTATGATATATATTTGCCCATTCCTTCAAATTTGCACAATTTTGAATATAGAACATTGTCTCATATTTTGAACAACAAAAAGAAACAAAGTGAAGGAGAAGAAAAATTATTCTTTACACAATATTTGAAGGAAAAATCAAATTATTATCTAAAACGATACAAAGTATATAGAAAAATATTGAATAATTCAGTTCTTCCCAAAATTAAAGATGCTGATAAAATAGAAAAGGGGCTTCGTTTAGAAAAGGCCATATCTGATTGTCTTAAAATTAAAAATCAAAATATATACAATATTGAATATTCAAAAGTAAAAATAAAAAGATATAGTTTTGAATATAGGCATAGTGATGTAAAAGGGATCGCACAACAAAAATTAAAAAAATGAACGGATAGAAAAATAAATGAATTATTTGTTCAAATAGAGCAAAATTTAGATGAATTAAAAAAACAGCAAGAACTCGACAATGATATATTGTTATATATACAGGCAAATATTAATTGGTTAAATTATTGGAAAAATTATAACAATGAACAATGTTCCCCAATTTAAATAATAACATATTTTTTGTAAAAAAATATTAATAAAGGTATGTATTTTGGGCAATTTAGATCGCCGATTTCTTTTTTTGTCTTCAAGAAAGGATTCGGAATGAATATAAATTGTGGTAATTCAATATATGGGAAAGTAAATGTTTTAAACCATCATAGTCCTTTAAAAACTAAAAGTTTAAATCAATTATCAAGAGACACTGTTTCTTTTGGTGCCTCTGTTAATATGAGCAAGAAAATTGAAGAATATAAGACATATAATTCTGGCGGAAATCACAGTATAAGAAGATCAGAAGCCGAGAGAATATATGAATATTTTGGGTTTAGAAAAAAATCAGAAAATACGCATATAAAATATGAAGGACCTTATGGTCAAACAGTAGTTATTAAAAGACAAAATCCGATTGACCCTGGAGCCGCTAATGATTTAATTAGTGCCATTAAAAGGGCAGATAAATTTAATGGTGAATTAATTCTTTTTGAAGGTGAACCATCTTCTGAACAAGTAGATAACTGGATAAAAATAGTTAATGAGAGAAAACCAAAAGAAGGGTACGTTAACCAGTATGCTATAGATTTTAAAACTCAAAATATATCAGAAGATATTCAGCCAAATGAAGTCTTACAAACAGCAAAGCAAGAAACTAGGGAATTAAATGATTTGAAAAAACAAATAAATGTATTCCTTGATAATGTTTCTAATGCAGAAAATAATCTTTCTAATATTGAATCTGATTTTTATAAAATGAAGTTAGATGCTTTTCAAGATGGTCTTGGTATTCCAAAATCAGAATTTGTAGTGGTTGAAGAACAAATACAATCTGAAAAAGAAAGAGCACAATCTGTAAAGGAAACTGTTTCGTCTTTTAAAGAAAAGTTATCTTTTAATAAAAAATTATCTGATGAAGAAAAGGCGCAATTGGACGATTGTTTGAAAGAAGATTTTAGTTATCAAAAATTAAAGTCTGATATTGAAGCACTTGAAGAAAAATACATTAATGCATTAAATGATAGAGATGATTTTTATTCAAAAATTCCAGTTTTAATTACCGCTGTAGGTGAAAAAATTATTGATTATGAAATTCAACTTGAAGAGATAAAGAATGTTCTTTCTGAAGCATTAATATGCCGCTGTTTAAACCCTAAAGATTCTAAAATGATAGAGCAAGCTGTTTCAAAATTTGAACAAAAGTTTAATGAAGTAAAAAAACAAGTTGAAAAGCAAGCAGATGTTGATATCAAAAAGAAATCAAATGTACAATTAAAAAATATGGACGATAATTTGAATTCTATGATTAATGGGTCTCTTGTCCATCTTGGAGAAGAACTTGCAAATATTCAAGAAATGGTAGATAAAAAAATTATTCCATTTATTACATATTCCCCTGCGGAAATGGAAAAATTAAGACAAAAAAGACTTGAAGATTTTAGTAAAAAAATAGCACATATATCTGTGAATGAACCAAAAGCTGGACAAGTAGAAACCAATAATCAAGTTAATGCTGGGGATGAAACTAAAAAATCAACTGATGATAAACGAGATGAAATTGAACCCTCTCTCGTTCTAGAAAAGAAATCCGTTGCTCCTCAATCAGAAGTGGATGCAACAAATGTTGAACCTACTCTTGTTCTAGAAAGACAAGGAGAAGTTCAAAAAATTAAAACTCAAACTCTACAAAACACTAAGGAAATGAAAACTCTTCAATTTAAAGAAAAACTTGCAGAAAAAACTGCTCCTTTGCCAATTGAAAGTGTAAAAGTTGAGATGTCAGCATTAATAGATGAGTCGTTTGATGTTGATGCATTTGCGAATATTAAAATGGGAAAAGAAGGTGTTCAAAACTTTGTTAATGCTCTTGTTTCAAAAATTGCTCAGACTCCAGAATATAAGAAATTAAAAAATGCTACTAAATGGGCTTTGTTGGAAACAATGTTGCAAAATACATCTAATTTGCCTGAAGAAATATATTCATTGCCTATTTCTCAGTTGAAAAACATATATGGTCAAATAAAAACAGGAAGAAAAGAAATTGAATTCTTTACCTCATTTGGTACTCCTGTAAGTTTTAAATTAGAAAAAGATGTTGATTTGAAGAAAATGGAACAAAAAATTGGTGAGTATAATACCCTCATAAAAGATATTGACGGTAAAGAATCTGGATTGGTATTAGACAAAATCCTTTCTTATCTTCCAAATTTATCTCAACAAGAAAATCAAAATTTGATGATATGTCTGTTGAATGAAGGATCTTATTTAAAATTATTGACAGATGAAAATGTGACTCCTAAGGCAAGAGCATCAGTATTAGAAACATTGTTGAAAAATTATGATAAAACGTATGGCACAAATTTTGCTGTTCAAGGTTTAGAAAACTTTGAAGATGAACAACAAAGAAAAATCGCAGAACAAGTTCAAAAAAAGAAATTAGACTCTGTTGATAACATTGATTGGTCACTATAAATCAAGGGATTAAAAAATGAAAATTAGTAATATTCAAAAAATAAATACATATAATTTAAATAATGTTGTAGAGCAGAAAAAAGGAAAAGGAAATACGTCTTCACAATCTGGGGCATCTGTTATGGTTGCTTATCCTCAAAATTATTATGTTTCATTTGGGGCAAAAGATTTTAATTCTGTATATAATCAACACAAAGATTCTGAGATGCCATCTACAGTCAGAAATTACATAGAAAATCAGCAATGTTTGCTTTCTGATAGTGATTTTGAAACCTTTTCAAAATTAGGATTGAAGATAATTCAACGTTCAGCATTTGCTGATTTGAAAGATTGTAAAACTGTTGCTGACATAAAAGCGATGTATCCGAATGAAGACGTTTTCAAAGGCTTAAAAACATTGTCTGAAATATCTACAAATAGTAGATTTTTTGAACCAATGTGTCAATTGGAACGAAAAGGTATTAAAACTTTAAATTGCGACGAAGATGTTACGACATTTTTAGTTAAAAAGATATATTTAGAAGGAAAATCTTATAAAGATGTTTTAGAAGATTTGGCAGCAGTAATAACACCTGAATCACAAGAACTAAAGGAAAAATTAGATACATATACTGAAGCAAGAAGAACATTTTTTGTCCCTTTGGGAATAAAGGCGCCTAATGGTCAAACATATGGTAGAGATTTACAAAATAGTGATCCTGCTTTTCTTGCAAACAGAAAAAAATATTTTTCTAATTTGTCTCCAGAAGAAGTTAATGAACGAATTCAAAAACTATTAGAAAGCACAGAAAAATCAAGGGTGGCAATGATTGATGCTTGGAATCATTGTCCTCAAATTAGGGAAGATTTATCAAATTTTCTTACAGAAAATATAAACAATCCTACTTATGCTGTTAAAGATGAGGGCTTTGATGTATATGATGTGCAATTTTATTCTAAAATGAGACGTTTGATGCTTGGATTTTGGAATAAATATCCATCGCATAAGGAAGAACTTGGGAAAGAAATAAAAATAGCTTTAGAAAATTTTGATAGGATGAAAGCGCTTGGTGAGGATAAATTTAATGAATATGTTTTATCTGTTCAGAATAAAAGCAAAGAAATACGCAACAACATACAATTAAATAAGGCAAGTATAAATGAAAAATATCCTCATGCTATTGAATTGCTTGAAAAAATTGCCGATAAAGCCAATCCAATGCTAATAAAAACAAAATCTGCAAATAAAGATTTCTTTAATCTTTTGTTAAATAGTGTTTCTACAAAAGAACTTGGAATTCTTCAGGGTAACGATTCTTCGGCAGAATACAAAGCATTATTCCCTGATGGTATCAAAAATAAAATGAGACAATTAATTACAACTACAGAATATGCAAACTATAGTAATTCTCAGAATTTTGCGTTTTTGCAGGAGTTACTTTTGGAAGGAATAATTGGTGAAGATGATATTGATTTAATTTTAAATTCTAATGAGCCATTTACAACGTCTATAAGAACATTGTTTTCTCAAAACTCAAAAGATATAGATTTGTCTAATATTGATAGACGTTATAACAACTATAAATTACCTATGTCATCTGAAGAGAAAGATGCTGTCATACAAGTATTGGTTGATTCAAATCCAGATTTTAATCTGAAAGATATTGATAAATTAGATTCATTATTGTCAACGCAAGGAAAGTACATGAAACTTGCAAAGGGTAATAATATGCTTAAAAATTTAACTCAACAAGCATTTTGGACGGAATATGATAATTTATATGGAACAAACTATTCTACGACGCTTATAGAAAATATTAATTTTGATAAGTTATTATCATCTGCTATCGATATTGTTGATAAGATGGATTTTTCTGAATTAGATTAGTTAAAATTAATTTCTTTTTCGTATAACGTATGATTTAGGAAACGTTACCAAAGAATATTATTATGTTTATATTATAATATTTGTATGAAAAAAATATTAAAACTAGCCTTGTTTTTCATTACATTAGTTTTTGCACTAATGTTGTCATTAGTGTCAGAGCCTAATGTTATTTGTTCTCAAAAATTGATTAATTCAACAGGTTCTTTACAGAGTTTGACTAATGAATCAGTTGTTCTTATATCAAGTAATAATTTAAATGAAGAAATATCTTTTCGTCAAAAGAAGAATGATAAGGGTTTACAGGTGAATTATCATATGTAGTAGTACTTCAATAAAATTTTGAGGATGGTAATTTTAAAAAGGTAAAAAGAGTGAAAATTAATCATTTTTACTCTTTTTTTGTTAACTTTTTTAAATTCAAAAAACGTAAATTAGTCAATTTTTATATCTGAAAATACTTTATTAATTCAAACAATCGTAAAAGTGGAATGTAAAGAAAGTGAAGGTATTTATGGTTAATTCTGTAGGAATTTCTCAAGGACAATATGTTGCACCTTGCAAAACAAATGGTAAAAATCATTGCAGAAAAGATGAGTTAACTGCATATCGTGAAACAATTTCAATTGCTAATCAACATATGATTGGTGCTGCGCTTGAAAAAGACAATGAAGCAGTAAATTGTTGGAGCAAGATTATTGATGATGCGCAAGCAAAGATTTTTGCAATTATAGACCAAGAAGACAAACATTCTTATAAAAAGTCTGATGTAAAATCAGAAAATATAAAAACAGCAGTTGATAGCGTTGAAAAAGTTGTTGATACTGCTGATAAAGCAGTTAATGCGGCTGTAAAAGTGACAGGAGCAGTAAGCGGCGCTAAATTATCTCTTTCTGCTTAGTACAAATGTTATAGTATTTAAAACCGGCATATATTTATGCCGGTTTTACTTTTTTGATACAAAACGATAAATAATCTTGTTTGAATATTCCATAATTGGAAAAGTATAAAATTTATACAATAAAAAAGCTGATTGCATTGAATTAAATGCTATAAAAAATAATCGTATCTTCTAATTTTATTTTTGTTGAACCATTAGGCACAAAGTACTTTTCGCCTCGTTTGATAAGAGCAATCAAATGAGATTCTGGAAGATTAATTTCTCTTAATTTTAAATCTAGCCATTCATGCTTTTTATCAATATGTGTTTCGTATAAATTAATATCAATATCGGATTCTGTGTGTGTTGAGCCGATGAGCACCTCGTCGTTTTCTAGAATTTTGGTATTTCCTTTTGGCACAATCTTTTTGCCACTTCTTGTAATCGCCAAAATTAAAGCTTTTCCGTCAAACTTTATGTCTTTAAGATTTTGCCCCACCCAAGGGTGTGCTTCCTGAATAATTATTTTATTTAAAGAAATAGCGGATTCTTGTTGAAAGTCGTTAAAAGTTTTTCTAACGTCGCTAAATCTATCAATCATATCAACTTTTTTAGCAATCCATGGAAGAAGCGAACCCTGCAATGATACCGATAATAATGCGACAACAAATACAATGTGGAACAAATCGTTTGCTAAGCTAACACTTTCAGAAACAACCAATATTGCAAATACGATCGAAGCGGCACCTCTTAATCCTGCGCTTGAAATAAATAAAAATTGGTTCCATTTAATTTTAAATGGCGCCAGTGTAATTAGCACTGCCAATGGCCTTGCAATAAATGTTAAAAATATAGTGATTAGTATGGCTGGAACTAAAATCTCTGGAATTTTATGAGGGAAGGATAAAAACCCAATCAGAAAAAATATAATGACTTGTGAAAGAGCTGTTATACCATCAAAAAAGTGCATTAAGCTTAACTTGTTTTTAATTTCGCTATTTCCTAATATAATCCCAGTAATATATACGCTTAAATAGCCATTTCCTTGCAGTATATCAGTTAGGGAATATGAAAGAAGTGCAACCGCCACAATGAAAATTGTATCTGTACCTTCTGTTAAAATCTTTGTTTTTTTAAGCAAGAATAGTGCACCATATGCAATTAAAACTCCAAATAGCACCCCCAAAATTACTTGTTTGAAAAGAAGCGGAATGGTTGCGCTTGTATTTGAGCCATGCAAAATAGTTATTCCAACTATTGTTAAAATGTATGCAAATGGATCATTACTACCACTTTCTATTTCCAAAATAGAAGCAGTGTTGTATTTTAAATTGAGCCTTCTTGAGCGCAAAATTGAAAAAACTGAAGCGGCATCGGTTGAACTTATGACCGCACCAACTAAAAAACTTTCGACAAATGCAAGCCCTAAAACAAAATGGCAAAAGACAGTGCAAAATGCTGCTGTTAAAATTGTGCCTAAGGAAGACAATAAAATTGCTTGCGCATTAACTTTTTTGTCGCTAATTTTCTTTGTGCAAAAGCCACCATAGAAAATAATAAATAATAGCCCAATTGAGCATAATTTGGCGGTTAAATCATAATCGTCAAAAGATATTTTAAATATTCCATCACACCCAAAAAGCACTCCTAGAAACATGAAAAATACTAAAGATGGCATACCAAGTTTGCTTGAAAATTTGTTTGTGACAATGCAAGAGAATATCACTATTGCACAGAATAATATAATTGTTGACATAGGGTTATATTAACATATTTTTCTTTTTTTAAAAAATAATTTATTAATTTGCGTGATGCAGGATAAAAATATTACCAACTACATGTTAATTTATAGCAATAAAAAAAGACCTCCGAAAAGGTCTTTTAAAATCTGGGAC